>JAYZVO010000028.1:0-34477 GCA_036155555.1 Myxococcota bacterium | reverse complement strand
AGATGATGAGTAACCATCATCTCCTGATTCCAACAGCTCCTCACGCGCGAAACACCTCCTCGATCTCCTCTCCTACGTCGCCATCGCGGCGCTCGCGCCTGTGGCCGCCCGCATCCTCAGCATATTGCTTCACATGTTGGGGATCTGGTGGAGAGAGCCCCCCTACTATATCGAACACACGCTGATGCCCTTTATCACCAGCCAGTCTATCCAGCTGGGCATCTTCTCGTTGGTGTTGGCGTTTGTCTTCATCAGCCTGCGATGGATCAACTGCAAGGAGCAAACCTTTGGTTTCCCTCCGCTGGCCATCCTCGCCGGGCTGCTGACCTACCCCCTGGGGCTCTTCTTCGGCATCCTCTCGGGGGCGCTGTTGCTCGGCGACAGCGGGATCTGGATCTGGATCGTCTACTTGCATATTTGCGGAGCGCTCGCTGCGGGCGTCGCGGCAAAGTTCGCCATGCTCCCACGCTTCGAGACACCACCAAGGTACAAGCGCGAGTGGTTTGTATGGGGCATCAGCCTGCTCGGTTTTTTGGCGACGATCGCCATGAACCCGACCTCGAACTTCCCCAAGCACGGAGATGACAAGACACGCCTTGCCTGGGCAAAAGAGCATATGGGGGGACTCTTCCCCGTGCTCGAAGAGCGGCTCCTGGCATCACCCTCGGTGGCTCGCCTTGCTGGCGATCAGGCGCGCGTCGATGTCTCGAGAGATGGTCGAATGACGCTATCCCCTGGCGGTTCGTGGGAGCGACTGGAAGGCACTGTCACGGTCGTCGGAGCACGTGGGAAGCTCCGTTGTGATTTCTACCTCACCTCGGAACACGAAGAGAAGGAGTTCGGAGATGATCATATCAAGTGCTCATCACGAACCTTGCTGTTGGAGCTCGACCCGGAGACGGGGAACCTGCTCGATGGATACTCCAACTACTACGACGATGACGAGCGCATGTGGCAGATGAGGTTGCTCGAACCGGAGCTCGAGCACATTCGCAAAACACTCGGCGCCCTCCCCTGGGTTGCAAAAGAAGCGGGAGCCTTCGATGCACAGGAGATCGCGCTCCCGAGGGGACACACTTATCATCGCGACCACGTGAAGCCGTTCCGCGACTTGCTCGCGGTCACGGTCATCGTGCCGGGCGCATCGAAAGAGCTCACCTGCCGCGTCGGCCTGCACTGGGACGACCTCACGGGCAAACGCGACATCGTCGAGTGCTGGTCTGGCGCCACGGGTCGCATGATCTATCACACCGAAGAAGATCGTCTGTTCGACAAGAGCAACGCTCCCATCCAAAACCCGACCCAGGAGGATGCAGCTCCCCTGCAAGTTGCCCCTGGCGCAAAGGAAGCGTCGCTGTAGGTTGACGATCCTCGGGGTCGGTGATTAGGTTGGGCGCGGCAGAGTCGAACATTGGGTCACCCATAGGCCCATCAAGGAGTAAATAAGAGATGAAAGACGACTTTTCGATAAAGGGAGAGGTCATCGACGCGCTCCAAACCGTCACCGAGGAGCGCTCGGGTAAGAACCTCGTCGATGGACACTTCGCAGAGTCCGTGGACGTGAACGGCGGCGTGGTCGAGATCACGCTCGTGATCGAGCGAGATTACCCACGCGAGCAACGCTTCGCGCTCGAGGACAAGATCTACGACAAGGTCGAGGCGATCGCTGGCGTCAACGAGGTCAAGGTCAAGCCGATGACCCCCGACGCGCTCGAGCGTCAGCAAGCGGGAGCAGGCGCCGCGACCAGCGCGCCAGCCCCTGCGCCCAAGGCAGCCGCTGGTGGAACCTCGGCGCCCGCGCCGAGCGCGGGCGCGAGCCCTGCACCAGGATCGCGCGCGCCGACCATGCCAGCATCAGCTCCCGTCGAGGGCGTCGGCAAGGTCATCGCCGTCGCATCCGGCAAGGGAGGCGTGGGCAAATCGACCGTGGCAGTCAACCTCGCGCTCGCGCTCCAGAAGCTCGACTACCGCGTTGGCCTGCTCGACATCGACATCTACGGCCCGAGCTTGCCGACCTTGCTCGGCCTGGACGAGCGCCCTGGCGTTCGCGAGCGTCGCATCGTGCCGCTGAACAAGGATGGCCTGCGCGTGATGAGCCTCGGGTTCCTGATGGAAGAGGACACGCCAGTGATTTGGCGTGGACCGATCGTCACCGGGATCATCCGCCAGTTCTTGCGCGACGTGGACTGGAGCGGGATCGACTACCTGATCGTGGATATGCCTCCAGGAACCGGTGATGCGCAGCTCGCGCTCGCACAGACGGTGCCAGTCGATGGCGCGATCGTGGTGACGACGCCGAGCGAGCTCGCGCTCATCGACGCGGCGCGCGGCCTCCAGATGTTCAAGACACTCAACGTCGACGTCCTCGGCGTGATCTCGAACATGAGCAAGTTCGTCGCACCTGACGGCTCCGAGCACTTTATCTTTGGCCAGGGCACGGTCGAGCGTGAGGTCGAACGCCTCGAGACGCAACTGATCGGCGAGGTTCCTCTCGACACCAAGGTGCGCGAGGGGGGTGATAACGGGCGCCCGATCGTGTTGAGCGATCCTGACAGCCCCACCACGCAGGTCTTCATCGACATCGCCAAGCGCCTCGTCGAGATCCGCCCCCTCGGTGAAGGAGATGAGGCGCCCAAAAAGAAGGGGTTGTTCTCCTTCCTCAAGGGCTGACCCTCCCCGCTCCAATCCGCACCAGCTCTACCGATCGAGCAAAGCGGGAGGCGATCGCCGCCCGCTTTGCTCGATTGTTTGTCCCACCGCGCTATTCAGAGTACAATCAGGTACCAGAGATCCCTCCACTGAGTGTGAGAGTCGTTGAGTCGTTTCGGAAGACATTTCGTCCGCACCCGAGCTCTGAAAGAGTTCGAGCGGAGTTTGGTTCACCTCGTCGTCGATCGCCCCGGGGTGCTCAACGAGCAGCATGAGGCGCTGTTCCGTTACGCCGCAGTGTTGGCGCAGATGAACCTCCTGCGCACCCCATCCGGGCAAGATGTCTCGGTCACAGAAGATGTCGACGGTTTGCGGCGCTGGATGGTCGAGACACTCTCCGAGCTCATCCCGAGCTCGAAGGATGCCGACATCAAGACCCTGCGCCAGCTCGCGCCGGTGCTTGCCATCCGCCTCGAGAAGACGCGTAGCGCGATGCTCGAGCGCCACGTCAATGACTTTGGCATCGAGCACCTCGACGAGGAGATCCGTCACAAGACGCTCGTCTTCGCGCTCGGCGGCGGCGGCGGCGCTGGCTTGATGCACCTCGGGGTGTTCTCGCTCTTTAACGAGCTGGGGCATTGCCCGGAGCTTATCGTCGGCAGTTCGATGGGCTCCATCATGGGAGCTCTGCGCGCCATCGATCGCGACTACGATCCGATCAACACCGCGCTCTCACTTCCAAGAGATATCAGCTACAACGCGATCTTCCGCCCCTTCACGGGCTACTCGCGCTTTGGCTTCCCTGGCGCCTTCCACATGAACCTCTTGCGCGTCGCGCGCGAGATCTTCCACAAGCTCATCGGACGCTCGACGCTTCACTTTGACGAGTTACCGATCAAGCTTCACGTGGTGACCAGCGGAATCCGCACGGGCTTCCAGATGGACGACTCCGAGTTCGAGTCAAAGGGTGGCGAGGGATTCAGCCCGCTCGCGCTGCGACGCAAGCTCAGGCTCTTCTTCAAGGTCGTGAGGCAGCTCTCGAGCAACCCGCGCTTTCTGGCCCAGATCGTCTTTGGCAAGGAGCATGACACGCTCTCCTTCCCCGTCGTCGAGGCCGTGGGGTTTTCCTGCGCGGTGCCAGGGCTGCTGCACTACGACGTCTACCACGATGACCCGGAGACAGTGCTACCGCTCGAGGACATCTTCGAGCGCCACCAGCTGCTCCGCCTCTGTGACGGAGGCGTCGTGAACAATGTCCCATCCAAGGTCGCCTGGGACTCTGTGCAACAAGGACTCGTCGGCTCGCGCAACTGCTACGTGTTCGGTTCGGATGTCTTCGCCCCGATCTCATCGGGGCGTAACCTCGTCTGGGTCCCCGTCCAACAGATCGCGCGTCGCAATGTCGTCAATAACATCCCCTACGCAGACCACCACAAGACCTTCCAGTCTCCACCCAGTCCGCTCCAGGTCATCGTCAACAAGTACTCTCGCCTCAAGAGCATCATTCAATCCTCTCGAGACGAGCTCGAACCTGACGCGCCTTATATCAAGCGCGCCCTGACCGACCTGCCCCCTTACGGCATCTGGCTCGAGGAGCCCTGAACCTCAGATGGTTCGCGCCGTTGTGGCGAGCTACAGCCTCGATGCCTCGTCAACGCCTCGTCAACGCTCCAGGCAACGCCCACTCGAGCCAGATGGCCGGGTGATGTGCGGTCCTCCCTGTCCCATCCTTGATCTGGTGCCTGCACGATGTGCCGGGCGCAGCGATCGCGCGCCCTTCCGGCAGCTTGCGCAGTGATGGGAACAACACCAGCTCGCCGATCCTCATCGACAGGTCATAGTGCTCCTCCTCGTAGCCAAAGGAGCCCGCCATCCCACAACATCCCGTGGGCAGCGTCTTGACCGTATAACCAGCCAGCTCCAACGCGCGCACGGTCGGCGCGACGCCAACGATTGCCTTCTGGTGACAGTGGCCATGGAGCACGATCTCGCCAACCGGCTCTTCCCTCCAGGGAGCGCCGAACTCACCCCGATCGTGTGCCCAGACGATGAACTCCTCGAGCAACATGCAACGCTCACCGAAGCGGAGCGCGTCCTCGCGGTAGACAGCCCCGACAAGATCAGGCGCCTCATCTCGGAAGGTGAGCAACGCGCTCGGCTCGACGCCGACGATCTTTGCCTCAGGGTGCGCGTCGATCCAGCGGCGCCCCTTGACCACGGCATCCTCGAGGACCGCCCGCGCGCCGCGAAGCAGACCCTTGGAGATGTAGGTGCGGCCATCGTCGTGAACGGGGATCACCTTGACGCGCCAGCCAGCGGACTCGAGCACGCGCACCACGGACATGCCGATCTCTGGCTCGGTGTATTCGGTGAAAGGATCGATATACAGACCGACGATCGGAAGATCCTCTGAAGGCCAGCCAACGCGACGACGCCACGCGACATAGATCTCCGAGAAGGTTTGTGGAGCAAACCTGGGGAGCTGACGCTCGGGCGCCACACCCAGGATCTTGCCCATCAACCAACGCGACGGCCCCTTCCCTGCCAACAGGTTCGAGAGACCCGGCGCCATCGACCCGAGCTTGCTCAGGCGAGGATAGTTGGCGAAGAACCAGCTGCGGAAAGGAGTGCCATGGTGGTCGTGATGATGCTGGAGGAACTCGGCCTTCATCCTGCTCATATCCACGTTGGCGGGGCACTCGCTCTTGCACCCCTTACACGAGATGCAGAGATCCATCGCCTCGTAGAGCTCCTCGCTCGCCATGGCGCCACGAGGGTCCTGGTTCTCTCGGATGAGGTTGCGGAAAACATTGGCGCGCCCACGCGTCGAGTCTTTCTCATCGAGCGTGGCCATGTAGCTCGGGCACATCGTGCCGCCAGCCTCGGCGCGTTTTCGGCACACACCGGCCCCGTTGCACTTCTCGATCGAGCGCACCAACCCGAAGTCCTCGGACCAGTCAAAGTACGTCTCGACCTCGGGCGTCTCCTCTCCGGGCTCGAAGCGCCACTGATGATCGATAGGAGCGGCGTCGACGATCTTGCCAGGATTAAAGATGCCGTTTGGATCGAACGCGCGCTTGAGCGCGCGGTGTGCTTCGGTGAGCTCTGCTCCGTAGAACTGCTCGAGCATCGGCGAGCGAAGGCGGCCATCGCCGTGCTCACCGCTGATCGATCCGCCGTACTTTTTAACCAGGTCGGTGACATCGCGCGCGATCCCCACGAACTTCTCCACGTCTCCTCGATCCTTGAGGTTGAGTTCGGGGCGAAGGTGGAGTTCTCCGACGGAAGCGTGCGCGTAGTAGACACACTGCGTGCCGTACTTCTCCATGATCTCTGCGAAGTCGCGGATGTAGTCGGGCAAAACGTCGACAGCGACTGCGGTATCTTCGACCACCGTGACTGGCTTGACGTCCCCTTTTGCGCCCATGAGTATCCCCAACCCGGCAGAACGCAGCGACCACACAGCGCTCGCTTTGGGAGGATCGATCCTCGGGTAAGCATACCCAGGCGTCCTCTCCTCGAAGGCAGCCACGAGCGCCTCGCACGCGCTCGCCAGCTCCTCCTCGGTGTCCCTGTAGAACTCGACCGCGAGGATCGCTTCAGGGTCTCCTTCGAGGAAGAAGCGGTTTCGGCGTTGCTCGATGTTCTCGGCGGCGAGCTCGAGGATGCGACGATCGATCAACTCGACGGCGGCGGGGTCAAACTCGACGGCGACAACGGTCGCCTCGAGCGCGCGCTGGAGGGAGTCGAAGTGCGCGACGACGACGGTCTTCTTTCTGGGCGCGTCGACGAGGTTGAGTTTTGCCTCGGTCACGATCCCGAGCGTGCCCTCCGAGCCGCAGAGCAACCTCGCGAGCTCGAACGTCTTGCCGCCCTCTCCATCTGTATATGGGCGCATCCCGAGGATCTCGTCGAAGGCGTAGCCCGTGTTACGGCGATTGACCGATGGCCTGGGGTATCGCTCGCGGATTGCCTCGGCGTGTTCCTTGACGATCGCATCGAGCGCGCGCAAGCCATCTCCGAGCGCTCCTTCTTCAGCAAGCGATGTGTCGAGCTCGCCACCATCCCAGGGAGCGATCCTGTGGACGTGTCCATCGGAGAAGACCACCTCGAGTTCGAGCAGGTGATCGCGCGTCGTGCCGTAAAGGATCGAGTGGGTGCCGCAGGAGTTGTTGCCGATCATCCCACCGATCATGCAGCGGTTCGAGGTCGAGGTGTCTGGACCAAAGAAGAGGCCATGTGGCGCCAGGTAACGGTTGAGATCATCGAGGATCACGCCAGGCTGCACGCGAACCCACTTCTCCTCGACGTTCAGCTCGAGGATCTGGTTCATATGCCGCCCGAGGTCCATGACGAGTCCATTGCCCACGCACTGGCCAGCGAGGCTCGTCCCGGCAGCTCTGGGGATGATGGGGAGCCCGAGGGTGTTGGCGAGCTCGACGGTGCGGACAACGTCACGGCGCGTCCTTGGGAAGATCACCCCGGCGGGCTCCTCCTGATACACGGAGGCATCTTGCGAGTAGAGCATCCTGTGGAGGCGGTCAAAGCGCGCCTCGCCATCGAGATCGCCGACCAACCTGTCGAGCATGTTTTGAGAGGTATTCTCGGTCAGCGCGCCGACTGCGCGCGCTTCTGTGATATCGGTGGCCATGCCTTACTCGTTTATACGCAGGGAGAGCGGCTTCTTTTATGGAAGGAGCGCGCCCGAAGATGTGCCAAGAAAATAAAGAACCCGCATCGGTTGAGCAACCGACGCGGGTTCTTCATGACGTGCTTTTCGAGCGAGGGGAGTTCCCTGAGCCCGAACAAAGCGCGATCACATGGCGACAACCCAAACGCGAACGTTGGCGAAGATGCCGCTAGCGAGCTTGATTGGCACCTGGTAGATGCCGAGTTCGCTCAGAGGACGATCGACCTCGATCTGCTTGCGATCGACCTCGACACCTTGCTGGCTGAGCGCAGTGGCGATGTCACGGTTGGTGACCGAGCCGTAGAGGCGATCGGACTCACCGACGCGCATCGGGATGGTGATCGAGATGCCGTCGATATCGCCGAGGATCTCGCGAGCTGCTGCACGCTCGGACTCGCGGCGCTTCTCGATGAGGCGCATCTGGTGCTCGAGCTGCTTGCGGTTGTTCGAGGTCGCGGGGAGCGCGAACCCTTTGGGGATAAGGAAGTTGCGACCGTAGCCATCTGCGACTTCGACGATCTCCCCCATGTCACCGACGTTCTTGACGTCTTCAGTAAGGATAACCTGCATGGTTTCTTCTCCTGGATTCTTCGATGATAAGAGCTTTCAACACGACGAGTGATGAACTCACTCTTCCTCTTCCTCAGGGCGGTTGAGACGCTCTTCGGGGATCAGATCCTCTTCGATCCTGACGGTCATGTACTTGATGACAGGGTCGAGGATGCGCAGGTTACGCTCGATCTCGGCCACGGTGTCACGTGCTGCCAGGTAACGGAAGTACTGGTAGAGGCCTTGCTCGTGGTGCTTGGCTTCGACGGAGTCGCGGATGCGGTACGCGAGTCGGCGCGTGCCCCAGTCATCGAACTTGAGGGTGTGCCCGCCAGCGTCAGCGACGATGCCGGTGACGCGATCGCGTGCGGTCGCCTTGTCATCTTCGCCGACGTTGGGGCGAAGGATGTAAATGGTCTCGTACTCGGTTTGGCGTTCTACTGCCATCGTTCATACCTCTCGGATAAAGCCCCCGAAGTTGGGAGCGAGGTTGGTGGTTGCCCACCGCTTATTGATTTCTGTGAGGGGTCGCTCTCGCCGTTCGGCGTCACGCGCCCTCCTCGAGTCTTTTTTATGTGCTCTCACAAGTGCGGCCTGGTTTTCACCAGGCCGCACGGTGTAACGGAAGAGCAGGCAAGGTGTCAAGGGTTAGCTGCAGGAGCTTCGCCCGTAGCAGGTGCCGCGTCAGCAGCAGGTGCCTCGCCAGCGGGTGCTTCACCAGCTGCGGGAGCCTCGCCAGCCGCAGGTGCCTCACCGGCCGCAGGAGCAGCTTCGCCCGTTGCAGGTGCTGCATCAGCAGCGGGTGCAGCAGGAGCCTTCTCTGCGACGCCCTTGGCGCCATCAGCGGTCGCCTTGCCAGCCTGGTCGGCGTTGGCAGCGGCGTCGGTGCCAGCGGCAGCCTTCTCGGTCGCAGCAGCGACCTTCGCGGGAGCTTCGATCGCAGCCTGTGGAGCCTCGGCAGCCTTGGTGCTGTCGACAGCGATAACAGGAGCGAGGACGAGCGCCACGACGCTCATGAGCTTGAGAAGGATGTTAAGCGCGGGACCAGCGGTATCCTTGAAGGGGTCGCCAACGGTATCGCCAGCAACAGCGGCCTTGTGAGCCTCGCTCCCCTTGCCACCGAAGTTTCCGCCCTCGATGTACTTCTTGGCGTTGTCCCATGCGCCACCGGCGTTGGACATGAAGATCGCCATGGCAACACCCGAGGTGGTTACACCTGCGAGCACGCCGCCGAGGAGAAGTGGGTCGATGAAGCCAGCGATCGCTGCGACCGAGAGCGCGAGGACGCCAGGAGCGATCATCTCTTTGAGCGCTGCGTTGGTCGAGATCTCGACACACTTGGCGTACTCGGCCTTTGCCTTGCCTTCGAGGAGACCATCGATCTCGCGGAACTGGCGACGAACCTCTTCGATCATCGCGCCAGCGGAGCGACCGACCGCCTTCATCGCCATGGCGGAGAAGACAAACGGCATGATCGCGCCGAGGAAGACGCCGATCATGACGATCGGCTCGAGGAGGTTGATGCCTTGCGTCAAGCCAGCCTGTTGGGTGAACGCGGTGAAGAGCGCGAGCGCGGTGAGCGCTGCGGAGCCAATCGCGAAGCCCTTGCCGATGGCAGCCGTGGTGTTACCCACTGCGTCGAGCTTGTCGGTGCGCTCGCGAACTTCTGGAGGAAGCTCGCTCATCTCGGCGATGCCGCCTGCGTTATCAGCGATAGGACCGAAGGCGTCGACAGCGAGCTGGATGCCCGTGGTCGCGAGCATGCCGAGCGCCGCGAGGGCGATGCCGTAGAGGCCGCTGGTGTAGTAAGCGATCGCGATGGCGACAGCGATAAGGATCACGGGGATGCCGGTCGACCACATCCCGAGGCCGAGACCTGCGATGATGTTAGGCGCGGTGCCCATCTTGGACTCTTTGGCGATCTCTTGAACGGGGCCGTAGTGATCGGAGGTGTAGTACTCGGTGATTTTACCGATCGCCACACCAGCGCCGAGGCCGCCGAGCACTGCGTAGAATGGTCCGAGGCGGCTGTAAGTGTTGCCAAAGACCTCGATGCTCTCGGGCATAAGCCACCAGGTGAGACCTGCCGTCGCAGCAGCGGCGATCGCTGCTGCTGCCCAGGTGCCCGTGTGAAGCGCGGTGCTGGGATCGCCGTCCTCGCTCACGCGAACGAGGAACGTACAGGCGACGGAGACGACGATGCCGACCGCCGCGATAGCGAGCGGGAGCATGACTGGCCCGAGCGCGAACGCTTCAGGATCAGCCGTGGCGATCGAAGCGGCCCATGCCACGCCGAGGACCATCGCGCCGATGATCGAACCGATGTAGGACTCGAAGAGGTCAGCGCCCATGCCAGCGACGTCGCCGACGTTGTCACCGACGTTATCAGCGATGGTCGCAGGGTTGCGGGGGTCATCCTCGGGGATGCCTGCCTCGACCTTACCGACGAGGTCGGCGCCGACGTCAGCAGCTTTGGTGTAGATACCACCACCGACGCGCGCGAAGAGCGCGATGGAGGAGGCGCCGAGGCTGAAGCCCGTGACGACGCTGAGCAGCGCGACGAGCTTGCCTTGCTGCGCGAGCATCTCTTGACCCTTGGCGGCGAAGTCGACGCCAAAGACAGCAGCGAACACGATCAAAACAAGACCGAGACCGAGCAAGGCCAGACCGACCACGCTCATGCCCATGACGGCGCCGCCCGAGAACGACACCTGAAGCGCCTTGGAGAGACCTTCACGAGCAGCGTTGGTCGTGCGCACGTTGGCGTTGGTCGCCACGCGCATTCCGGCATAACCTGCCAGACCACTGCAAAGTGCGCCTGCGATGAAGGCGATCGAAACCATCGCCATCATGCCAGGAGAAATGCCTGCAGCTTCCCCGGTGTTTTGGGAGAAGTAAGCACCGCCCAGGACCACGCTCATCACGGCGACGAACGCCCCCAGGTATTTGTACTCACTCGCGAGGAAGGCCATGGCGCCTTCTTGAATGTGGCCCGCGATCTCTTTCATAAGATCGGTGCCCGCGTCCTGGCCTTTGATCCAGGTCGCACGCCAAAAGGCGTAGGCGAGTGCGATCACTCCCGCGATAGGGACAAAAAAGACTATCTTGTCTTCCACAACTTACTCCTGCCCCCTTTCGGACGGGGTGCACTACTCATCCAGCTCTCTGTTTTTGTTTATCTCATCCTGCTGATCGCGCGAAACTGACATGCGCCGACCAACTCTTCTCATTCGCTTATCTCGGGGAACCGTTAAACCGGTTCTGCGCTGTAATCACGCCGTCGGCGAGGATGGTCTCGAGGGCGTCACACGCCTCCTCGATCATTTCATCGCGTGCGCTGTGTTCGGTGCTGGGGAAGGTCCCGAGCACCCAGTCGCTCACAGAGCCGCGGCTCGGTCGACCGATCCCCATCCTGACACGGATAAAGTCTCGCTCGCCGAGCTTCTGAATAATATCACGCAGGCCATTGTGGCCGCCGTGACCTCCACCCTTCTTCACGCGCAGGTCGCCGCACTCGAGATCGAGCTCGTCGTGGACGACGATGACGCGTTCGGGCTCGACATCATAAAAGGCCGCCGCAGGCTGAACCGAACCTCCAGAGAGGTTCATAAAGGTCTGCGGTTGCAACAGGACGACGTCCGTGTTGCAGATGACCCCCTTGACGAAGTGTCCCTTGAACTTCTTGCCGGTGATCTGGAGCATGTAACGTTCGGCCAGGCGATCGAGCGCCATGAATCCGACGTTGTGGCGTGTCTGCGCATACTGAGAGCCCGGATTCCCCAAGCCCACGATGAGATAAGTCGACACTGCTTCTGCTCCCTTGCAAAGGGTTCAAAAAAGCAGCGAGCGAGGCGGGCTCCCCAATCTCCAAGGGCGCCGACAACCTCGCTCGCTGCTCTCTCTCAAGCCTCTGCTTCTTCTTCAGCCGCGCCAGCTGCGGCGCGCTTGCGTGGCATCACCACGCGGAAGAGTCCGTAGTTGGCCTTGTAGCCTGGCTCGACGCCCTGTGGGAACTCGACGTCCTCGGCCTGAATCGTCTGACCGACGCGCAGGTTCGAGACGTCAACCTCTATCGAAGAGGGGATGTCCATGGGACGCGCCTTGATGTCGATATCAGGGCGAATCACGTTCAGGATACCACCCTCGCGGACACCCGCGGCACGACCGACCGACTTGATCGGCACCTTGGTGCGGATGACCTGGTCGAGGTCGATGATGTAGAAATCGACGTGCAAGAGGTCACGGCGCACTGGCGAGAGCTGGTAGCTCTTGACCATGACGTTCTCCACCGTCGCGCCGCCATCGACCTTGAGGTCGAAGACAACGTTTTGGCGAAGTGGGTTGTCGAACAGTTCTTCGACCGACTCGACCGAAACCGAGAGCAACTTTGGCTCGGAGTCTTGGCCGTAGCACACTGCAGGCACCGAACCGACGGCACGGAGCTTGCGGGCCACGCCTTTGCCGGACGTATCGCGCGAGGTAACCTCGAGCGTGGGCTTGGCTTGAGTTGACATGGAGTCCTCCTCTTATCTTCTTATAAGGAGCGCGAACTACTCACGCTCGCTCGTGTCTCTTCTCACTACGGGATGAGGGCTGCCTGGAGGTGTTCGTTCTCGCCTGTTCCCAAGCAATCTGGACTACCTCCGCCCACATCGGCGTGGTGGCATAACATGGACAAGTTGAAATGTCCAAGAGGTTTCTTTGCTTTGGTGGTGTGGTGCTTACCCACATCACCCAAAGCTCTAAGAAAAAGGCGCAGACCCCGACCAGGAAGCCAGAAACCCTGCGCAAAAAGAAGGAAGCGACGCATGCGTCGCTTCCTTCTCGTCATTCGGGTGCCAGGATTCGAACCTGGGAATGGCGGTACCAAAAACCGCTGCCTTACCGCTTGGCGACACCCGATTATGTTCCCCTTGAAGCAAGATATCCTGCCCTCAGGGAATTGAGGTTTTAAAGAAGTCCGGGGCTGTTGTCAAGCGCTTGTTCGTAAATTTTCCACGTTCAAAACCGCTGCCCCACAACCACCCAAAATCACTCGCAATATCCACCCACACATTGCCAGTTGCAGTTTGTCGCGTTTCCGCCACAACAATCGGCAACCACCGTCGCCGTCGTACAACGGTCCCGACAAACCCCATTCACGCAGTCCCAATCCGTCGGGCAGACCGAAGAATCCCCCATGCAGTTGAGGTCGCACAGCCCGATTTCTCGCTCGCCAGGGAAGATGTAGCTGTTGCACGTCGCGGAGCTCGAGAAGCTGCAATCGCTCGACCCCGGCCTACAATACTTGAAGCAGAAGTTGTTCTGCCCGGCGCTCAAACACACCGTGGCGTCATCACAATAATCCCCCGGCGTCGCGCACTGCTCGAACGCCTGGAACCCGAGCGAGTCCGTATCACTCGTGCACACCCCGCTTCGCGTCGTGTAGAGCGAGCAGTACTCGGACACGCCACAGCCTGCCCCCGTCCACGGATCACAGACCTGCTCGCAGGTCCCTGTCGAACCTCCCGAGGGCGTGTCGCACACCAACCCTTGCTGACACCACTGATTCGCCGAGGGGTTACATGTCGCCCCCAGCGCCGCGCCGCCATCTGGCTCGCAGAAGCCCCACGAGTTCTCGAACTTCAAGCACGTCCCCGTGTCCGCGCCATCATTGCAGTCCGAATCGATCGAACACTCGGAGTCGAGGCAGATCTGGATGCTCGGGTTGCTCTGCACTGGCGCCAAACAACGCTGCCCCACCGCGCACCCCTGCGCCGAGTTCGACACGGGGCACTTCGAGTAACACTGCGCGCGGTTGTCCGCCGAGTTCACGAGGCAATAGAAGCTCCCCTGATCCGTCGTGCTCGGATCGCAGGCCGCTCCTTCGCTCTGACACTGCGGGTACACACACCCATTGACCGTACACGTCCCGCCTGCCTCGCAACCTGGGTTGCACGTCGCGGGCACGCACGTGCCATTCTCACAGGTCTGCGTGTCAGGACATGCAGGATCGCACACGCCCGTCTGGATCGGCACGCAGGTCCCCTGCATGCACTCCTCATTGGCGCCACACGCCGGGTTGCACGTCAGCATATCGGGAACACACGTTCCGGACTCACACTTCTCCCCCACACCACACGCGGGCACGCACGTATTCGGATCGCGCATATCCTCCTCCATGCCCATGTCCTCGCCCATATCGACGGGCGGTGAGGTCATGTTGTTTGGAGGAGAGGTCTGGTTGTTGGCCGTCGTGTTGTTGGGAGGCGTCGTCTGATTATTGGCCGTTGTATTGTTTGCCGTCGTGTTGTTGGCGGTCGTGTTGTTGCCCGTGGAGTTGTTGATCATCGGCGTGATACGCACGCACTCACCAACGATCACGTTGCAGCGCAAACCGGCGGTGCAGTCCTCATCGCCCTTGCAGCTCGTGTCGAGCTCGACCTCGGGATCGACATCCTCGAGCTCCCCTTGCGCACATCCACTGACGGCAAACAACGCCGCCGCGACGAGCGCCAGCACGCCCCACTTCTTCAAACACATCGACATCTCTTTCACTGCTCACCCGCTATCTGACGCATGGCATACATTGCCATACAAGGTCACATTCGACCGATGATTGTGCTCAGATCCTGCGCTCAAGTCAATCAAACGCCCGATCCACAAACCCTGGACCTCCCACTCCTGAGCGGCACGCAAAAAGAGGCCGCCGAAAAATAATGCTGTAGGGTGAAGGGAGCCTGGACCTGGCAGCATTATTTTTCGGCGGCCTCTTTTTGCTCGGCGACCGCACGGCTCGAGCACATCAAAGGATCAAATCACTGGATGCAAAAGCCGATGTCATTGACAAGTGGCGCACACTGCAACCCGGCAGGGCACGTGCTCCTTGCGAATGTGTCCGCGCTCGGGCCGCCCACATACTCGCACAGCCGCAAACAAAACGGCGACCCTCCATCGACCACACACACCGAGTCATCCCCGCAAGATTCCCCTGGCCGCGAGCATCCTTGCATCGGCGTCACGCGCTCGACGACAGGCGCGCAGTGCCCCACATCCGCGCTCCACGGGAAGTTCACAAGGCAGGTCTCCTCGGGACCACAACGCGCCGACGCGCGAACCTCATCGAACGGATCGCACTGTGGCCGACAGGTCGGCGCGCCGCCCGATGTGCCAAAGTACGGCGAGAGCAAGGTCGAGACGAGATCCTGCCCGGAGCCGCGCGCGTAGAGACACTCGGTGCCTGGCTCGCAGTTTGCCCCGTTGCAGTTTTGCCCGGAGAGCAACGTCCCCGAGGCAGAACACACCGCGTCGAGCTCCTCGACAAGCGGCGCGGACTGCCCCGCACCCGTCGTGTCCTCGATAAGCCTCGCAGCAGGCTTGCAGCTCCCGAGCCCCGCAGGGCAAATATTATCAGCGTAGGCATCGTCCGGCATGCACCCGAACCCACAGCGGCCAATATCGAACGAGCCCGGGTCGATCGCCTGACAGGTCTGCTCGGCGCCACAGGAGAGCGCGCTGTTGCCAGGATCTTCGACCACACACAACGGCGTACAAACGCCGCGATCCGAGCCGCTGGCGACCTCGGGATCGCCGTTCCCATACTCCAGACAATAACTCCCTGGCGCGCACTGCTCGAACTCGGCGAATGGGTTGCAACGCTCCCCAGAGGAGATCCCTCCCCCCGGCTGACACAAGCTCTGCCACCCCTGAAAACCAGGCAACCGCACGGGGTAACACCCCATATCGGCTCCATCGCAGACGCTCTGCGCGTAGTCCTGAGCGTCGCTGCAAATCTGCTGACAGAAACCGAACGCCCCGTTGCCGAGATCATTACACAGCATCCTCGGATCGCTCGAACTCGCGACCGGGATCGCGTCGAGTGACACGAGCAAGACCTCCGGCACCAGCGCATCATCAGGCTCCAGTGAGCCGCGCACATACACCGCCTCGCCGACCGACGAGCGCGTCAATGAGGCCCCCGCGACGAGCGCGGCGTCGCGCTCGCCAGCTGGCCAAACGTAGACCTCGTACTCTCCCGGCGCGAGCGATGCGTTGCGCCCCGTGAACGCCTCGAGGTTCTCGATCAGAGCGCTCGGGTCCACGCCTCCAGGCTGTTGCCCTGGCAAGTAGAACTCGATATCTACCGCGCCGACATCCGCCATCGCGTTCACAAACCGCGCGTGACCAGCAAGGATCTCCACCTGTTTGGTCACGCGCACCTTTAAAGGATCGGCGGTGCGAGGATCGGCAGATCCGAGCAATACCTCCTTCCCTTCATCTCCAGCGATCGCGAAGGAGACCTCCAGCAGAGGCGCCTCGGAGGTTGGCTCCCCTGCCCGCCACACACCGATCAGGTGCGCGCCCGGCGATATGGAGCGCCAGCTGCTCCCCTCCTCGCGCGAGACCACGCCACCGCGCAGCCCAGCGATCCAGGGTTGCTCGCCATTGTCGAGATACACGTCCACGACCAGATCATCTGCGGCCATGTTCGCCACGCGCAGGTACGAGAGCACGACCTCTTCAGGTTGAGGACAGGTCAGATCTCGCAACACCTGATCCATCGGCGTGACGGTCTGCGTGGGATCGGGAGGCGCGACGGTCACATTACACATCGGCATGCAGCGCCCCTGGCCGGGTCCGCTGCTCGCGCCCGAGAGCGCGACGCAGTAAGATCCCTCCACGCACTGGTATGCTTCCGGCTCGCACTGCTCGAACGCCTCGACCTCGCCAGCAGGGACGCAATACCCCTGCTCGGGCCCCACGGGCAGGCACTTTCTAGCCTCGCCGCACTCTCCAAACGAGAACGGCTCGCATGGCTGCCCGCAAAACCCGACGCCATCACCCGCGAAGTTCTCCTCGGCGAACAGGCAAGCCTCCGGCTCCCCAGCGCAATGCTCCGCGTTCTCGCATGCGGGCAAGCACGTCCCCTGCACACACCAGAGACCAGGGCCACACCCCTGTGAGAAGTCTCCGCTCACGGCGCCGTCGAGGAAGTCCTGGCAACGCTCTCCAACCCCTGCCCCTCCAGCTGGAAAACAGAAGTTCGTCCCATCGGGAAGCTCCTGACAGTTGGCTCCATCGGGGAACTGAGGCAACCCCGAATACTTGCTCTGACAGGTGGCGAGCCCCTCGTAAAAACCCTCGCACTCGGAAACCTGACAGGCCGCCACGCGACAAAAGCCGTTGCGACAAGAGGTCCCCTCGGAGCACTCACTGTCCTGGGTGCAAGGGCGATCATCTAACCCCGAGAGCAAGAAACACGACGCGTCCTCGGCGCACATCCCTTGCGCGTCGCACTCCTCCACGCAAACAGCAGGATCTCCCTGTCCGGGACCATCCCAGTCGATGCAGTAGAACTCCCCGGAGATCGGCTTGAGCGGATCGCAGTTCTGGCCGACCTGTTCGCACGTCTCGACGCCAACGACGCACTCCCCACCGCTACAGACCTCTCCATCACCGCAAGGAGGAAAACACACCACATCTGTGATCCCGATGCAGATCCCCTCGACGCATCGCTCGGCGATGCCGCAAGGAACTTCGGGGCAGATCGTGACCTCCTCTTCCATGGGATCACCGCACCCGCCACAAGCAGGCGCCATGCATACGAAGATCATCAACAGCGCGACGAGCAGGTGGCGTTTCACCAGCGCGAATGGTTGTGGCACGTCTCCTCCAAGGAAAGAGTGGGGACAGGAGAGGATATCTCTGCCCCGAGCGGCTCAAAATGTAAAAGGAATCGGCACGAGGTTCAACGGCGACACGAAGCAAGAAAAGAGAGCGCCGCCAGCAGCCCACTTTCGGGGCCACTGGCGGCGCTCATGATGCCATCACGCCACGAGGTGGCTGGCGTCGCTGATCAACGGTCGCGGCAGATGCCGTAGGCGCCGATGAAGAACGATGGGAAGTCAACCGAGCCGAGGCCCTGACACTCTTTATCTGGAGGACACCCGGTCTTGGTCGCGGGGTCACACAGGTAGAGGCAGGAAGCGACAGCTTCGCAGACGCCCTCTTCAGGCTTCTCGATCAGGTCGTTGGTCGTGCAGTACGCTGCGTTACCGCACATCTTGCCGATGTCAGAGCCGTCGCAGTACTCCGGCGAGGAGTCCTGGCTGAGGTCGATCGCTGGCTGACAGACGCCCGCGAAGGTCGTCGGTGCCTGCGTGGGAAGGATCGGGCTACAGGCCCAACCTTCTTCGCAATCATTCTGACCGAAGGGCAGGAACGGACGGCAGAGTTGGTGACAGCTCTCGCCCTCGTAGTCGTTGTCATTGACGAACGCGTCGAGCAGCGCGGTGAACCCGCTGGTGTGCAGGTTGATGTCACGCGCGCACACCGTACCAGGAGTACAGAGCGCGGTGTTGCCGTCGGTGCCCTGACAATCCTCGTTCATCGCCGTCTCGCCAGAAGCCTGGCAGAACGTGATGCGGTTCTCGTCGTTTGGCAGACAGGTCTGCTGGTACTCGGGACAGCTCGAGGACTTGAAGGAACCTGGCGCGTCTGGCTGGCAGGCGATACGGCACTCGCCGAGTCCTTCGATATCGAACGTCGGGATACAGGTCTCGCCCTCACCACAGGTCGGGAAGCGGTCGTCGCCATTGGTCGAGCAGTAAGAGCGGCAGACGCCGAGTTGTTGCTCACCAGCGGCGTTCGCGCCCTTGGCGTCACAGAAGGTGCCGATGCCACAATCCTCGTCCACCGTGCAGCACTCCGTGCCAGGTGCGCAGTACTCGACGCACTGACCTTCGTCGTTGCACGCCTCGCCCTGGTTGCAATCAGCGGTGGTATCACAGGCGCGGTTCGTCGTGTTCTTGCCGGTACGCATGAAGCAGACGCCGACGTCATCGGTGAAGACACTGCATGCATCGAAGCTGGGGTTCTCACAAGGAGACTGAATCCAGTCGATGGCCTCGTCACAACGCTGCAAGCAGACGCCGGAAGATGGCGCCGTCGCTCCGCTCGTGCCCTGGTTCAGGTCATAGCAGTAGCCGCCCGAAACGGGGGTGTAGATGTAGGTCTGGTGCTCGGCGAGGAACGCGCCAGGCGTGCGGGGCTGCGCGCCAGCTGCGCCGAAGGCGAAGAATGTGCCCTGGTTGCCAGCGGTGACCGTGACGCCAGGAAGCGTCGCGAGCGCGGTCAACTCGGTGCGAGCATCGCCCGTGCCGAAGATGTAGATGTCGAACGAGCCACCAGGAATGGCGAGGTAATCGGTGAGCGCCCCCTCGGGGAAGTCCTCGGTGAGCACGACCTGAGCTGCCTGGTCAGTGATATCACCGCCAGCTGCGACCGCGACCACATCGACGTTGCCAGCGCCAGGGATGGCGTGTGCGAGTCGAAGCGCTGCGGTGTCCGCGGCGGGCTCAGGAGCCAGACGCTCGTCAGCGAACGTGAGGACCTGGATACCGTTCGCGTTGTTTGGATCGGGGAGCACTGCCGCGAAGGTCGAGACGTTGGCCTGACCGACGAAGTCGACGACGAGCAATGGGTTGCGCGCGTTCTCTGCGGTGCCACGAACGATCGAGATCGTGTGCTCTTCAGGAGTCACCTTGAACCAACCACCGTTCGAATCCACGAGCGTCTCGAACGTGACATCGTCTGCCACGCGCACGCCGTCGACGTAGATGTCGACATCGGGAGCGCCTTGCGCGAGGTGGATGAACTTGACGTATGCGTCGGGGTTACCACCGACACAGGTCGCGTCGCGCACCTGCTGGTTCTGGAGCGTGGGGTCACATTGAGGCACACAGCGAGGTGAGCCAATGTTAAGGCAGCGCGAGTTATGAGGGCAGTCCTCGTCACCGTTGGGGCAAGGCCCGTGCATGAAGCCGTCGCCAGCTGCGGGGACAAAAGGAATGTCCTGGTTTTGCATCGCCTGAGTGACGGTCAAGGTCAACTCACCACACCATCCATCCGTGCTGCTGATCGCGCGACAGGCGGTGCCCTCTGGGCATGCGCCTTCCTCGAGCAAGGTGTAGGGCTCGCAGCGCACGCCACAGAACCCGAGACCGTTTGCCTGACCGCGATCTTCACCGATGCAGGACTCGCCGACGCCACACTGCTCGTCGCGCGAGCATGGACGCTGGCACAGGCCGCGAACGTTCGTCTGGCCACCGATGATGAGGTTGAACTCCTTCTCCCAGAAGTCGAACTGCGAGGAGAAGTTAAGCTCTTCGATTTCACGCGAGCAGGTCAGGCCCTGAGCACACTGTGGGTGTGCCTTGTTGACACCGACGGTGTCGAAACCACAGGGGTCACCCTCTTGTTGCGTGCCCGCAGGCTCGCAGAAGAACCCTTGCTGCGCGAACTCCTGGAAGTTTCCTTCCTCGTCGTACCTGGTGGTCTCTGGATCATCGAGGCCGCGAGGAATACGGAGGCGCTTGAAGGAGAGGCGAGGAGCGCAGACAGCGCCGTTGGGGTATGCGTCGGGGTTCGCAGCAGCGACCGCGTCACAGGTAGGTTGGCCAGCGATCGGGCCTTCACACTCGCTGCGACGACATGCGCGCACGCCGTTGACGTCCGCGTCACAGATCTCGCCGAGCGGGCAAGCCTCGCCTTCGAAGTAAAGGAACGCTTCGCCGATGCAGCTTCCTGCGTTGCAGAAGAAGCCATTGGCGCAGTCGCCATCGTTCTGACATGCGCGACAGGAGCCAGCATCACAGATGCCGCCGCCGTTGCAGTCGTCATCGGTCGTACAGGCGAAGGCGCAGGTGCCAGCGACACAGCTCGAGTCAGGCACGGAGGCGCAGTCGCCGTCGTTGCTGCAGGTCGGGAGCGCCGCGCAAGATTTCCCCGAGAGCCCGGACGTACAACGCTGACCAGGGCCACAATCAGCCGTGGTCTGGCATTCGCCTGTGGGGCTAGGGTCGTTGAGGAAGCCCGGCGAGCAGAACTCGCGAGGCTGACACTCGTCGTAGCAGTAGAAGTCGTCGTCGCCTTCGAACTTGGCGCAGACGAAGCCGCGGCGCGTAGGCGCGCCCTCGACGCAGGTGTCACCGATGTTGTTGCACTGGACAGGCACACTGCCACAAGAGCCTGCATCACAGACCTTGCCGTTGTCACACTGGCTGTTATCGGTGCACGCCTGACAGGCGTTGTCCACGCAGACGTTGCCACCGGCGCACTGGCTGTTGACCTCGCACTCGAAGCACGCGTTGTCGATGCAGCGAAGGCCGGGAGGACACTCCGAGGAGGTCTCGCAGGCATCACCGACAGCGACGCACGAGTTCTGCACGCACGCCTCGCCAGCGTCACACCCGGCGGAGGTGCGACAACCTTCGATACATTTACCAGCATCGCAGATCTGGCCATCCGAACATTTATCATCGCCAGTACAAACGGCGACGATGATGATCGTGTTTGGCGCACATGTGCCATCATCACCACAAATCTGACTGCCTTCACAATCATCACTGCTCTCGCACTCGACGGGGTCTGTACACCCTGAAGAGCCGATCATTGTGAACATGAGCGCGGCAAAGAGCCCCGCTCGCATCAAGAGCTTCGACATTCTAGTTACTCCTTCCTACCTAACCTATACGGCACGCATCGCGCCCGTTAGTTTCCTTACAGCGTACGGGTGATGCAATCTGCGTACCTATTCGTTCGAGGAGGGTGTTCGTTTTGTTTTACACGTTGCCCTTCGACGATCGGTGACGATGATTTCGACACGATGTCTCAGTCAAGAAAAGGGCATCAACCGTTGGAAAACCCACTTACCTCGCATACAACCGACCCGGCAACCTAGTGAAAAGCCAGAGGTGTGTCAATCGGAATGCCCTGGTGCGCTCAGCGCTCGGGGAGGGAGGGAAAACGCGCCAGAATCTCTCGTCCTGCGGAGGCGCGCCTGACAGAAGAAAGCCCTTCCTTTATCGCCACTTGCAGCCCACCCAACGCATCGAGCAGGTGGGGAGCGTGGAGGTAGATCGCATCCAAAAGCGAGAGCACCTCTTCCAACCGCTTGATCCCGTAGCCTGACGGCGCAAAGGAAAAGCGCACACCGTCTCCGAGCGTCACCTCGGCGCGCTCGGCGCGCTCGGTGCGCGAGGCGACCTCGTGGTTCTCCACGAGCACGCGCCAGTAAGTGGAGCCAAACTCCTCGAACAACGGGCGAAGTTGCTCGAGCGCCCTCTCCTGGCCATCCCCTTCTTCGATCGCGATCTTCTCGGGCGCTGCATCCGGCACCTCGACGCAACGCATCCTCATCAACCACCCACACACGGCGGGGTAGCGACTCAGGCGTCCAGCGCCCGCGGGATCTCTGCGGTACTGCTCGATCGGCCCGTAAAAGCCAAAGTCCGCGACGGTGGGCTGCGCGCCAAAGAGGTAACCTCCACCCTGGAGCAAGATCGCCTCGAGCGCCGCGAGCGTGCGGTCGCGCGTCTTGGCGAGCGCGCCCGAGTTCATCGGGCCAGCGCCAGCCTTGGCCGTCTGCCGCGCGATCTGCCCGGCGGCCATGTTCCCGATCTTCTCGCTGACCAGCGGGATGCCAAAAACAAGCTCTTCGCCCACCCACTTTGCAAGCGCCTCGCGGTTCTCTTCGACGTGCCAACGCTCGTGGATGAACCAGCGCGCGACCCACTCGTCGGCGAACTCCTCGAGCAACCAGCAGAGCGCGTTGAGCCCCTTCGCCTCATCGCTCGCTGTTGCCCCTGCGGGCGCGGGCAAGAGCGGCCTGGCGCTGCGCTCGATGGCAAAGCGCGCGATGCGCGTCGAGTCATTGATCGCCCAGGCGCCGCGGCACAGCATGGGGACCATGGTCTTCCCCGTCTTCTTCTTCAGCACGCGCTCGCGCGTGAGGAGGTTGCTGCGCTTGACAGTCACATCGATGCCTGCCCACCCGAGGATGGCGAGGGCCTTGATGGAGTAAGGGCTGTAGTTGGAGACGTAAATAGTGTAGGCATCTCTGCTGGCCATGATCGCTCTGCTCCCGTATTGGTTGCTTGCCTGCCAATTGCAGCCGCTATCATCGCCGCGAGCCCCTTTGTTCGCAAGCCACCAAAAGCCCGACACCCCAGGAGCACGCCTTGGGCAAGATCACCTTCGCAAACACTGGCGAGAGCGTCCCCTTCGAGGAAGACGAGAGCTTGCTCGAGCTCTCCGAGCGCGAAAAGGTCCCCGTCCCCTTCGGTTGCTACGCAGGGCATTGCGCTGCCTGTATGGTAAGGATCGAGGAAGGGAGAGAGAACATCTCCGCCCCCAATGTCTTCGAGGAGTACACGCTGACCCGGCAGGAACTCGAGCAGGGGTGGCGCCTTGGCTGTCAGATCAAGCTGACGGCAGGTGAGGTCGTCCTCGCGCCATGGTCCCCTGATCTGATGACCGAGAAGTAGCAGGCGCGATATCAGTCGCGGCAAGAGAGAGCACATTGAAGCCACTAAACACGCACCCGCCCGAAGGGATCGAAGAACGCGGCGCGCGCGATCTCCCCGCCGAGCTCGGCGCCGCCACGGGCACCATCCGCATTCCGGAGCTGCGAAACATCTCGCTCACGCCCAGAGTTCAGCGCGTCATCGATCACCCCGCCTTCCAGCGCCTCAGGAGCATCCGCCAGCTCGGCCCGACGCACCTCGTTTATCCTGGCGCGGTTCACACGCGCTTCGAGCACAGCCTCGGGGTTTATGGCTGCACGCAGTGGTTTTTGCTCAGCCTGTTGCGCGATCCAAACATCTCGAGCTCGCTCTTCGAGCAGGACATGATGACCGTCCTCGCCGCAGCGCTGCTCCATGATCTCGGGCACTACCCCTACGCGCACAGCCTCGAGGCGCTCCACCTCAAGGGGCAAGATACACCGCGGCATGAAGAGGTCGGCGCGAGGATCATCCGCGGCGAGGTCGATGCGTTGCGTGGACCGGAGCCGCTGGCACAGATCCTCTCGAGGGATTGGGGGGTTGATCCCGAGCGCGTGATCCAGATCTGCACCGGGAACCTCCCTGAAGACGCATCGAACACGGATCGCATCCTGCGCTCGATCATTTCAGGGGCGATCGACGCCGACAAGATGGATTACCTCGAGCGAGACGCGCATCATATGGGGGTGGCGTATGGGCGACATTACGATCGCCAGCGGCTGCTCGCGAGCTTGACGCTCAATCAGGCGCAGGATGGGATCGGGATCGCGGCGAAGGGGAAGATTTCGGCGGAGATGTTTATCTTTAGCCGCTACACGATGTTCTCTGAGGCGTACTGGCATCACACCGTGCGCGCCGCGAGCGCGATGGTCGAGAGCTCTCTCGCGGCCTTCTACAGCAGATCACAGCGCTCACCAGAGGAGATGTTGGGGATCTTGCTCACGCACCACGACGATGCCTTTATGGAGTGGCTCATCGAGCATAGCCCGGAGGGGAGCGCCACGCGCCACCTGCTCGGAGGGTTGACGGGGTGGAACCGCTCCCTCTACAAGCGGGTGCTGACGCTCAGCCGCGTCTACCTCGAGGAGGATAAACAGAGCGCCTACGATCGCATCTACCATATGGATCATGGCGAGCTCTTCGGGTTGGTGGATCGCCTGCGAGTGGCGCTCTCCTCGGCGCTCGGGCACCCGCTCCACCCCGCCTCGTTGATCTTTGACACCCCACCAAGGGACAAGGATAAGCTCGAGAGCATCGAGCTTATCTATCCAAACGCCAGGGGGCAGCGTCACTACCCGCTCCACCAGCTCTCGCGCATCGTGGCGGGGGTTCAGCACGACTTCGTGCGCGTGGTCAAGAAGATTCGCCTCTTCGCAGAACCTGCGATCGCGCAACGGATCAAAGCATTGCCAGAAGCCGAAGACATCATCATGGGAGAGATCCTTGCTTCCTGACCTTAAAAACAACCACGCCGCCCTCTCCCCTATCACCGCGCTGCTCCTCGCGCTGGTCGCCACGAGCGTGCTCGGCGGTTGCCGCACAGGCGCCGCGAACCAGGGCCAGTGCGCTGCGGCGGCTGCCGTGGCGGCCACCGATGCCTCCGGAGAGATCGAAGACGCGACCTCCGCGGCCAAGGTGGCGGCGAAAGAGGCTACCGGGAAGGGTTCCTCGAAGGCGCCCACGCGGTATGAAGAGATCAAGCGCGAGGCGCTCTCGTTCGAGTCGCGCGGTGTCACGCTAAAGGGCACGTTGACGCTGCCGGTGTCCTCGTCGTCGAGCGAGCGATTCCCAGCCGTGGTGATTTTGCACGACATCGGCCCGATCGGGCAGGATGGCTTGCGGTCTGCCTCGATGGGCGTGGAGCTGCCAGTCGAGGTCCCCGTCTACGAGCTGCTCGCCGAGGAGCTCGCGCGCAGCGGCGTCGCCGTCCTTCGGTATGACAAGCGCACCTGCGTCAAGAACGCTGCGCCGCGCTGTGACTACCCGAGGGAGCACCTCGAGAGCGCGCGCGATGACCTGGCGGGGGCGCTCCTGGATGACGCGAAGGCGGCGTTAAAGGTCGCGCGCGCTCACGCGCGCGTCGACCCGAGGAGGGTGAGCCTGCTCGGGCATGGACAGGGCGCGACGCTCGCGCTCGCGCTGCGACGTGAGGGTGGCCCGGAGGCAGTGATTCTACTCGCGCCGAGCATCGAGCCGATCGATGCCTTGATCTTGCATCAGACGAGCACCTCGCTCGCGCTGACGAAGGTGCGCCGCGAAGAGGAAGGAGACACGGCGCTCGGCGATCTCCTCGACAAGCAGATCGCCACGCTCGAGGCGGACCTGATCGAGCAACGTGAAGCGTTCGCGAAGGTGCGCGCGGGGAAGGTCTCCCCCACTGATTTGATCTTCGGGATGCCCGCATCGACGTGGAGTGGGTTCTTCTCGCTGCACGACAAGTCGCTCGAGGATCTCGAGGCCAAGCATCCCAAGGGGGGGACGCTCGCCATCTTTGGAGGGCTCGACCTCTCGCTTCCTCCAGACGTCGCGCGCGATATGGAGGGGTTACTCGGGGCGCGAACGGAGCGCGCGCGCGTGGAGATCCTTGATGACGTCACCCACGACATGGTGTTCGTCTCGCGCGAGACGAACGAGGCCCCAGGTCTGGACGAGCGCCACGCCGAACTTATCGCGGGCTTCCTGCGTACAGTGAAGTAAACCTCGCGGCCTGATGAAAGTTCACGCGGTTTTCACCGGGAGGGATCTCTCTGCTGGTATGGACAGAGCGCGAAGATTTATCTAAAGCCAGATGCATCTTCTCGAGGGCGCCCGATCCTGGAAGCAGCGTCAACGATTTGACATTCGATGGCCAAAAGCGGTAAAATTCCCTGGCTCTATCCTTACTAAATGATGAAGTCTCAGTAAACAGGTGACACGATGCGCACGCTCACCCAAGGTGCAGCCTTACTCCTTATTTCAAGCACCATGCTTTTGGCGGCCTGTGGCGATGACGAACCGGGGCCAAATATTACCCCCCAAACGTCCAACAGCAACGCCAACAATACGACGGTCGGTTCGAACCAGTCGCCCAACGCGACGACCAATAATCAGACGTCTGGAAACAATACGACGCCAGGCAACAATACGACGCCAGCGAACAACACCACGCCCGGCAACAATCAGACGAGCAACAACACGACGCCAGCCAACAACACCACACCATGTGAGGGCGCGGAGTGCGAGAACTTCTCGGTGTTTGGCGAGTGTGACTTCGTCAACGACCAGGGCACCATTTCGGTGGCGAACGGCGCGACGAGCCTGACCCTCTCCGGCTCGACCAATGGACTCGAGAGCGACATCGCCTCGTCCTGCGCGGCCGATGCGGCGACGGCTCCTGAATATGTCTGGTCCTTTGTCCCTGGCTCGGCCTCCTTCGTGACGATCTCGATCGTGGATGATGGGGGCATCGACTGGGTCGTCTCGACGCGAAGCGGCGAATGCCAACCTCAGAACGAGAAGGTCTGCCGAGACTCGGGTCTTATCGACTACCTGGCAGGAGGTGACGAGCGCCAGTTCATCGTGGCGGAGCCCGTGGCGGGCGTACAGACGGGCTCGATCGAGCTGCGCGTGGACATCGAGCCCGCGGTCTGTTCCGACCTCGGCGCGAGGACGTGTGACGCCGACAGCGTGAAGGTCTGTGAGGGCGGCACGATGGAGACGAGCTACCGTTGCGGGACAGGCTGTGACATGGGCGCCTGCGAGGGAGATGTCTGCGCCAACGCGTATACTCTACAGGGGAGCTCGACCTTCGAGTTTGAAGGGAACATGCGCGCCTACACGAACAGCTTTGACGCGAAGGACTTCGCCTCCTGCTCGCTCGGTGGTGTCTTGACGACGCCTGGAGCGGAGCAAGTCCTGAGCGCCCCCGGGCTCGTCTCGGGGCAGAAGATCACGATCGAGGCAAACGACCTGGCGGACGCGAACGACAACGCCATCTTCATCATGAAAGGATGTGGGATGGGGGTCGAGTGCGTGGCCGTCGACGAGCTCGCCGACGAGCTCTCCTGGACCGTGGACGAGGACGGAGACTACACGATCATTATCGACAATATCTCGAGCGCAAATAAGGAGTTCAAGCACACCATCACGATTGAATAACGGCGCATCTTCGAGCCGATGTGCTCCCAAGGCGACCGCTCACATCCGCCTGCTCGATCAGGCGGCAAAGGATGTGAGCGGCCGCGTTAGGAGGACGGCTCTGGCGCCTGACATACGATCTGGACAGTGGAGAGCTCTCAATCCATCACAAAGGAGCCACTCACCATGACACTGAAACAGAGTTCACAGTTGGTGCGCGCGACGCTGATCGCGACCGCCATGGCGAGCTTCATCGTTTCTCCCAACACCGCGCTGGCGTATCGCTTCGATGACGCGAACTGCGCGCCGTTGACCAAACACATCCCGCGTGGCCCTAACGTGATGATGTACGTGGACACCTCCGCATCGATGCTGGAGCCTGCCACGGAGAACCCGATCAGCAATGACGAGAACCCGTCGACGACAGGGAGCTACGATCAAGGTCTCGAGGTGATCTCGGCCAATGATCCGAACAACCCTCAAAACCGACCGGGGCTCTCGCTTTCGCTCCAGGTTTCTGTCCCTCCCTACGCGTGGGTCGCAAACCACACCCTCGACACCGTCTCGAAGTTCCACACCGAGAACTTCACCGAGGATGGGCGCTACTGGGTCGGCGATAACCCGAGCCGTACCGTCGTGGACGCGGACGGCAACCTCTGGGTGGGGACGCGTAGCTCGACGGAGCTGACCAAGATCTTGTGGGACAGGGACAACTGCCCTGACCGCAACAACAACGGCACCATCGACAGCTCCTATCGCTCGGGCAACACGGTGGTTCAGGTCAACAACTCGGGCAACGTCTTCGCCGACGAGTGCGTCCTCTACCACGCTCGCCCGACCACGAGTTACAACAACATCCGCGGCCTCGCGCCCGATGCCAATGGTCAGGTCTGGATCGGCTACAGCTCCGGCAACGGCGCGGTGCAATCGATCGACACCTCGACCTTCGCGCTCTCGCCACTCTACCAGTCCTACGGCTCGATGCGCGTCTTCCACCGCGCAGGCACGAGCAGCGGCGTGATGTCCGACCTGGGCATGCAGAATGCCTCAGGCTGCCCTGCGTATGGGCTCGTGGTCGACTCCAAGTCACAGCTCTACATGTCGAACACATGTCGCAACCGCTTGCCGATGTTCGATATCACCACCAAGACGTGGAAAGAGATCTACTACACCCCGGACATGAGCTCGGGTTACGGGATCACCACGGACTCCAACGACCGCATCTGGCTCGGGGGTTGGCCTGGTGCCACGGGCGTTCGCATGTTCGACCCGAACACGCGCCGCGTCTACTACTACCCGAACGACACCTATGGTCGCGTGACCGGTGTCGCCGTCGAACCTGGCACGGGTGATGTGTGGGCCTCGTTCTACGCCTCGGGTTGGACCGGGCGTCTGGCGGTCAACGAGAGCAACCTGAACCAGAACAACTGGACGATGATCCCGACGACCAAGACCTCCTACACTGGCGGCAACATCTCCGGCGTGGGCAACGACCTGCGCGGTGTCGGTTTCGACACCTACGGAAACGCCTGGACGATGGGGGTCGGCTCGGATCGCATCTGGAAGCTCGATCCAAACACGAACCGCCGCGCCTCGGACCTCCCCTACGGCAAGTCGATCGGCGGCGGTACGCACTACACCTACTCCGACTTTTTGGGCACGCAGGCAGCCTCCTTCACCGCGCCGAGTGGCCGCTGGACCAAGATCTATGATCTTGGCGGCGCGCGCATCGACGCGGTCGTCCTCGAGGCCCACACGCCTGCGGGCACGAGCGTCGGCGTGCGCTTCAGGGCGCTGGCCACAGATGGCACGCCCACCACGGGGTGGTTCCCCACCGAGACCAACGGTGTGGCAAACTTCTACCCCTACACCAGCGGCTCGAACCAAACCAACTTCCCCATCCCGCAATCGAACGATAACCCGTTCGTCGCGCAGAAGTTCGAGGTCGATGTTCGCCTGAGCACCGGTGATAAAGGGGTGCGCCCGATCCTCTACAGCGTCGGCTTCCGCGGGAGCCAGTCGGACTCCTCCTGGGAGCGCGCGCAAGCCATCGCCACGGGCCTCTCCAACAGCTCGACGGTCCCCGGCGGCTGCACCGAGAACGACGGCTCTGGTTGTGACAAGCTCCAGATGGGTCTGGCGACCTTCGACAACAACGTCGACATCGCCACATTGCCCGGCGAGAACACCAACGTTCAGATCGGCAACGAGATCAACGCCACCGAGCCCAAGGGCCTGACGGGCATCGACGATGTCATCGATGAGCTGCGCTCGACCAACGCCCTCAAGGCAACCGATCGCGACAACATCGCCATCCTCATCTCCGATGGTAAGGCCAACACCGAGACCGAAGTCGTCAACGCTATCAACGGCGTCTGCGAGGCGCGCACGCGCACCAACGCGCCGGGCGTGACGACCTACGTCATTGGCCTCGGGCCAAA
This sequence comes from Myxococcota bacterium, assembly GCA_036155555.1. Lineage (GTDB taxonomy): Bacteria > Myxococcota_A > Bradymonadia > Bradymonadales > Bradymonadaceae > JAYZVO01. The sequence goes on along the minus strand of JAYZVO010000028.1, from coordinate 4,709 downwards.
CTCGGACGCGCAGATCACGAGCCTGTTCGCCGCCGCAGGCGGAACGGGCGCTTGCACCCTCGGCGGGAACCCATTCGATCCTTGCACCGCGAGCAACCTGGATCAGTACCTCTCGACCTCGGGCACGGCGCCTTACACCCAGGTTGGCGTCACGCCTAACACCATCGATTGCGCGGGCGCCTACGACTACAACGGCGTCACCGCGCTCAAGCTGCGCTTGCTCCAACAGTCGGACGAGCAGTCCTGCCTCTTCAAGCTCGACGTGCCCGACAACCCCGACATGTATAACCAGCCAAACTACCCACAGGTTGGCGCGCTGCCGGACCCAGAAGCCACGCAAGTGATCATGAATCACATCAACTGGCGCATCCTCCAGCTCCCCTTCTGTGACCCGGCTCAAGGAGACATGAACTGCGGCCTCGAGGCAGAGATGCTCTCCAAGGGGAGCATCTCCGCGGCGACCGCGGCGCAGTACAAGAACGATGGCTGGTACTGGGCAAACGCCGAGCGCTCCATCGCCACGCTCACGCCTCAGCTTTGTCAGGAGATCGTGAGCCGAAACGTCAAAAACGTGACCACCCAGATCTCGTGCCAGTGCAAGCGCACGGGTGAAGAGTGTGACACGGGTCAGGTCGGGCGCTGTGGTCCTGGATACTTCGCATGTAACTACGACACGCAGCAGGACGAGTGTCAGTCCGAGCAGCTCGCCATGCCTGAGGTCTGCAACGGCATCGACGATGACTGTGACGGCGTCGTCGATGACCTCTCCAACGAGGACCCTCGCGATTGGAAGAACCTCACGCAGTCCAACCCCGAGTTCATCGGCCTCGTCTGTGAGTTCACCGATGCTTGCCGCTGCGATGGCGAGCCTCGCGCGGTCATCGACACCGACGACGTGGACGACTTCATCCAACAGAGCTGGGAGAACAAGTGCACCTGCATCGAGGGCCTCGAGCCCTCGACCAGCGCGCCTTCGAGTGATTCCAGCGCTGGCGGCGGCGAAGTCCCCGCGGCGGGTTGCTCGGCCGGAGCTGGCGCGAGCGCTGCGCTCGGCGGCACCGCCGGTCCGCCACTGTTCGCGCTGCTCGGCTTGCTGCTCGTTCGCGTCCGACGCCGACGCGAAGACTGAACCGACATAGCACAGGAAAGACCCCGAGGATGGAACACCATCCTCGGGGTCTGTCACATCGGCGCCATGGCGAGAGATAGTCCCCGCCGCCAGGGCGTGAAATTAAAGCCCCGATGGATACAAAAGAGATGATGTCTTATAAACACTTGCTCGTCGCTTCGCTGGCGACATTGATGCTGCTCCCTGCGTGCGGAAACAACAACGACAATGGCTCCACGCCTCCCCCCACCGGGAACTCGCTCACCTGCGGCGAGGGCACGCGCCGTATGGCTGGTGAGTGCGTCCCGATAAGCGATCTTGCCACCTGTGGTCAGGGCACCATGCTCGTCGATGGCGAGTGCGTGGCCACCGAGACGGGCGGCAACAACGACGTCACCTGTGGCGCTGGCACGACAAACGTCGATGGCAAGTGCGTCCCTGACGCCATGAATGTCTGTGGTCAGGGCACCATGCTCGACGAGGCGACAGGACGCTGCGTGGCGACCGCCGAGTGCGGCCCGCAGACCACGCTCGTCGATGGGCAGTGCCTGGCCGATGACGACATCCTCGCAAACGAGGCCACGCTCATCGAGAGTGACACCGAGAATGATCCTGCCTACGGCGGGACACCAGAGATGCTCGCGCTTCCAGCGGTGGGAGACAGCACGCTCGCGCTCGGTGTGATCGGCGCGCCTCGTGATCTCGATGGCGACAACGCCAGAGATCAGGACGTGGACGTCTGGCAATTCAGCGCCACGGCCGGAGACACCGTCAACGTCAAGCTGCTCGAACTCGGCGCTGGCGCGCTCGCGTTCGAGGTCCGCGGCCCACAGGGATTCTATCGCCAGGGCCCAGGCTTCCAGCCCGAGCCCGAGCGCGCGCTCTTCCTCCCCTTTGACGGGGACTACCAGATCACCATCCGCCCACAGCTCCAGCTCTTCCAACCGGAGGCTGGCCCTTCAGGCTCGGATGACGCGCGCTACAGGTTGGCAGTGACCAACCTCGGCGGGTTGATGACCAGCGATGGCACGCCATTCGACATCGCCAACATGACGCCTGTGCCCGGCGAACTGCTCGCGCTCGAGCAAAACCTCTACCTCTTCCAGTACACCGCGCCAGCGCTCTGGAGAGCGACCATCACGGGCATCGAAGATCGCGACGCGACCGTCGCCTTGATCGTCCTCGATGGTCAGGGCACCGTGCGCCGCGTGCTCGATCCTGGCACGCGCGAGGTGATCCTCAATGGCAACGTCGACAACGACCGCTGGCTCTTTGTCGACTGGACCAGCCTGAGCTCGGAGCGCGATGATTACGAGCTGCGCGTCGAGCAATTCAACGCGACCGCCATCCCCGACACGCTCGAGGGTGGCGCGACCGTCGATCGCGCTGGCAACATCGAGATCGATCCTCAACAGAGCGTCTTTATCACCGCCACGATCGAGCTCGTCGACGCGCAACAGAATCCGGTCGATCAGGGACTCGTCATCGACCTCGAAGCCACGCGACTCGACCAGGGCGTCGCCGTCAATTACGAGGTCTTCTCGCCGAGCGGCGCGCGCGTCCAGAGCATCGATGGCTCCCCCTTCCTGTTCCTCGCGAGCGAGTCGGGCAACTACCTCATCAAGGCCACCAACCTGAGCCCTGATGAGCCACAAACGTTGACGCGAGTCTCACTCGAGAGCTTTATCCCAACACAGCTCGGCACGCTCGCGGCCTCGGGTGATGAGGGAACAGGATCGCTCTCGGTGATTCCAGGCAAGCCCTCCTTCGGGATCTTTAGCGCATCCAACGGGCTCGTGACCTCGATCTCGATGGAGAACTCAGGCTTTGAAGGCGCGAGCCTCACGATCCTCAGCGATGATGGTCTCCAACCACTGTTCACCAGTGATGGCATGGGCACCTTGACCCTTCCGCCTTACGTGGTCCTCGATCCAGGGCCACGCGTCGTGCAGGTGGCGAGCCTCGGCGGCGCTCCCTTCACCGCGACTGTTGGCGTGGACGCCATCTCCGAGCTCGAGCTCGAGCTCGAGCCGAACAACCGCCCGAGCAGCGCGACGCCGATCCGCGATGGAGACACCTTCGCGGGCAAGCTCCCCCTCGGAGACGTCGATCACTTCAGCGTCACCGCGACAAGCCCCGCGCTCGTCAACCTGTTCACCTCGCTGCTGACCTCGGACAACCCGCTGACCATCGAGGTCATCTCGCCAAATGGCGAGGTCTTCGAGAGGCCACCAGCGGCCGCAGCGGTCTCGCGCGCGAGCTTCATCGCCGCGCCCGGCCAGACCTACACCGTGCGCGTCTCGAGCCCGAACGCCTCGCGCGAGGTCTCTTACAGCATCAACGCCCAGTTCGATGACTCCGGCGCCTACGAGAGCGAGCCAAACAGCGACTCGTCCACAGCGACCGCGCTCGTCGCCGAGAACACGGATTACATCGGCGCGGGCACGGTGACAGGAATCACGGATGAGGATTGGTTCTCGGTCACGCTCAACGAGGAGACCTTTATGGAGGTCGGGCTCGAGCGCCTGGGTGACATCCGCAGCCCATCGCAAACCTTGAGCGTCATCGCCTTCGACACCGACGGCATGACCGCGCTGGGTGATGAGAGCCTCGTGCTGCTCCCTGCCGGGACGAGCTTCTTCCGCGTTCGCTCGGCGAACAACACGGGCACAGGCAACACCTACAACCTGCGCCTCTCACAAGCCGCCGCGCAGGATCTCGGCGTCCTCTCGGCGGGCACCGCCGAGCGCCGCGAGGGCACCTTCTCCTCTGGACAAACGCAGGCGACCTTCACCTTCGAGGTCCCGGCCAACCTCCCCGCCACACACGACGTCATCGTCTGGTCGAGCGCGACGCTCGATGTCTTCGACGCTGGCGGCAACGCTATCCACCTCTCGGCGGACTCCAACCAGTTCTTTGGCTCGGCGGCGGATGGCTCCTTTGCGGGCAACGGCCTCGCTCCAGGGACCTATCAGGTCGTCATCCGAGATGGACAGCCAGGGCAAAACTGGTCGCTCTTTGCTGGCGCGCTCGACCCCACCGAGGAGACGGAGCCAAACGACACCCAGGTGACGGGCATGAGCATTGGCGATCCTGGCAACGGCCCCATCTACATCTACGGTGATATGCCGCCAAACAACACGACCTCGGACTTCTTCACCTTCCAGACCACCGGGATGACCAACGTCCGAATCTCTCAGTACCAGATCGGCGAGACGGTCGCGGATCTCGACCTGGCCTTCTTCGAGAACCAGGGGATCTTCCCCACGGCCAACGTGTCGCAGACACCTCAGGTCATCTCACAGATGGTCTCGCCGGGGATGCACAACATCCAGGTCACGTTCACCGATGACGTCGCGATGAACAGCCGCCGTTATCTGCTCGTGGTCGAAGAGTTCTGATCCGGCAAGCGCGATAACCTGGCCAAAAGCAGAAGCGGCCCCCAGGAAAACCACGGGGCCGCGTATTCTTTTTGGCCGCGGGCCAACAAAAATGGGCACTTAAAAATCGTATAAGAGCAGGAAGCGAATTTTCCCAACAAACTGGTCCTTTTGTTCCCCTCTGGGTCGATTCAATTTTTTGAATTTACTAAGCTACAGGA
>JAYZVO010000027.1:0-5864 GCA_036155555.1 Myxococcota bacterium | reverse complement strand
ACATCGCCTCTTCGGGGAGTCCAGCGTTCGTGAAGATCCCGTCCCCAGGCTCCTCACGAGAGGTGACGTACCGAGGGGTCATGCGTCCTGGCTGACCTTGACCATCTCCGCAAGCGCGGCGCGAACGACCTCCTTGGAGGGCACATCCTTGCGAAGCTCTGCGTTGACGAGGCGGACTTGCTTGGCGAGCTCGCGGTCGCTGCCGCCATAAATCGCGTCCTTCTCGAGCAACTGCACCAGGATATCACCGGTAGCAGCGAGGTCGCGGGAGTTCTGGCCAACCTCTGCCGAGAGCCTCGAGAGACCGCTCCAGAGACCAACCAGCAAGTAGCCGTGGCGACGCTCGATCGAAGGGTCACCCGAGGAGGCGATGTCCTGGCTCGCGGCGCGCATCATCTCCATAAAGGCTGCGTGGTCCGCCTTACCCGAAGCTGCCGATTTGACGTACTTCTCGATCGCCTGGCGAGTGGTGTTCCCGAAGAGCGCGTTGGCGCTCGAGAGCGCCTCGAGCTGCTGGAGCATCTCGGCGCGATCCTGCCCCTCGAGGACCGACATCATCGGCGCCATCCCGAGCACGAAGCCATACTGGAGCGCGGCGATGTCGAGCTTGTTCGACGAGCCAGCGAAGTCGAGCCCCTCTTCTTCTCCTTCAGCCTGAAGCGCCTCGACGTTTTGCATCGTCTGCACCAGGTCCATCGCGTTCGCTCCGTTTGCCTTCGACGCTCTGGCGAATGTCACCGACACCTGAAGCTCGGCGGACTGGTCCGCCATGACCACGGGCTGGACCCTGGCGATCTCGAGGTTGTCGAGTTGTGCGTCCTCCACCGAGGCCAGCTCAGGCGTCATCTCGCCGAGCGGACCCGCTGCGAATGCGGCTGTAGGGGCGCCGACAAAGATAGCGGCGGCGACGAGTGCGTTGCGGACAGAGCTGTAGCGACCAAAAGCAAAAGACTTCATGGGGTTCCTCTCACGGATTGTTTGGAGTTGGTTTTCTTTGACGTGGGCTTTGTGACCCTCGCGTCCCGACGGTGCAGCGCGAGTTCTCATCGCTCGCCCTGTCTTCGCCTCTCGAGTATGTCAAACGCGATGTCTGCGAGAGGGATCTAAATTCATTCAAAAAAAGTTGGAACAACGTCGTAAAAAGAGGCGTACGACGCCTACATCAAGCTCATGAAATCAGGCGATGCAAGGAAAGAAGAAAATTCACCGCCCCTCACAAACCTCGCCCCTGAAAACCTCAACCTTCGGTTTCGGGAGGGGGCTTCGGGAGCCTTCGGATTTTGCGGTGAGTATTGCGAGGGCTCCCTTCTCACGCTTCGCGCTCAGCCGCCCCCCGCAAACGGCGCCTGCTGTTGTGAAGCACTGATAAAGGGGTTGGGGTTGGCGTCATAGCGAAGGTGAGACGGCGCGTTTGCTGCCCCCCCATTTCGCACAAGACCATGAGACCGACCTGTCGGTCGAATGGCTTGAAGAACAAGCGAAATAGGGGGCAAACTCGCGCTCCGGTTCGAGGTTGGCGTTTTGCGACGAGGAGCCCTGGATATGGCAGTGAGTTACACGAGGGCTCCCAAAAGCGAACCAGTGTGATTCAGGGGGATGGTGGACGAGCGACAGGGAGGGCCATAGAGGATGCAGGGCTCGAAAAATCAGTCCACGCGTTCGATGGCGCGCACGGGCGCGACCTCGCCAGCGACCTGGACATCCCAGACAAGCCCGAGCTTTTCCATCACCCAGAGGGTGGCGTAGCCAAAGTCGACCTCCCACCACTCGAGCCCCATGCGCGCCGAGTTTGGCCAGGCGTGGTGGTTGTTATGCCACCCCTCGCCCATGCTGATCGCGCCGAACAGGATCGAGTTCCTCCCTTGCTCACCGCTCCCCTCGATGCTCCAGCCCTGGTAGCCGGTGGTGTGCGCGACGTAGTTGACGAGCCAGTGCCCGAGCGAAGAAACCGCCACGCGCGCGCAAATCCCCCAGACCACGCCTCCCCAGCCAGCAAGCGCATAAAACATCAGCGCGATGGGAAGTTGTTGCAGCATCCAGGTGCGATCGAGAAACCGGTAGAAGCGATCGCGCATGACCTCTTCTGGCAAGTCGAGCGTGAGCTCCTCGCCCGTGCGCGGGTGATGGTCGTAGTGCAGATACCAGAGGAAGTCGCGCCAGATGCCGTGCGCGTAGCTGTAATACTCGGGCGCTTCGGGCTGGTTCTGCCAGTAATCACGCAGTTCGTGCATGCGCACGAGCGCGAGCGGACCGCCCATCCCTGTGAGGGTCGCCAGGTACACGAGCGCGCGCTCGAGGAACAAGCTCGTGCGATAGCTTCGGTGAATCACGCCGCGATGCAACCCCACCGAGTGCCCGACACAAAGCGTGATGACAGACGTCAGCGTGAAGATGGCGAACGCGGTGATCGAGAACGTCTCGATGCCAAACGCCGCCACCACGACAATCATCGCCAACAGCCAGAGCGAGCGCCTGGCGCTCCAGCGAATCTCGCCAGGCGCACAAGGAATGGGGCGCGCGTGCCCATGCGCGTGATCGTGATGGTGGTCGAGGTGTTCTTTGGAGTGAGCCGTTGTCGCCGTCATGGTGGACCTCGCTTTCTGCCGGGTAAGCCTCTGCGCTGCACTTGCCATCCACAGGACGCAAACCCCGGACCAACACCATCATGGCCCGCTCGACCGCATTCTTTCGTCATTTGCTTGCAAGGATTGTAAACGGGCTTGGGGGAGAGTGTCCACGAGGTTGACACCTCCCATCGAATGCTCCGATGTCAAAATTGACACTTTAACCAACACGACACCTGTCACAAAAGTCAGCAGATTTATGACAATTAATGTCACCCGCTCACCTCGCACCGAAACAAATACAAACCCCAAACAGGAGAAAGATGGCTTGAATAAAGGGAATCAAGGACATCGACCTATTTTCATCCAGACATTGGCACCGCATCTGCAATGGGTTATGGGCGTCTGCAAAACAACGCAGCGCTGAAAAGAAATGACCGGAGACATCACCCGCCCTGACCTCTCGAAGGCAGGCGCGAACAAGGAGTGAAGCCATGCTCGTCCAAAATATCCAACTCAAGCACGTCCTTCTTCTCTCGGCCGCCATCCTCAGCATCAACACCATCGCTTGTGTGGGCGGAGATGAAGAAAACGCGGGCACCGAGAACAACACCGCCAACGCAGAAGAGAGCACCGAGTATATGGAGGCGCTCCCGACCGCCGAGATGCTCAGCCTCGAGAATGGGAGCGAGGGCCTTCGCCTCCAGGCGCTGACGCCCGAGCAGGAGGAAGAGGATGGCCCCGCGAGCGAGCTTCGCGACCACATCGCCAACGTCCGCTCCGGTGTTCAGGATGTCGTCGAGCGCACCCACGCCAGCATCGACAAGGTCATGGCCGAGGGCACCCTCGTGGCCACCATCAACGACGAGCGCCAGTGCCGCGTGTGGGATTATGAAGGCCAGCGCGCCTCGTGGAGGTTGCTCGTGTGTCGCGAGAAGAAGGAGCTCGAGAACGTCGACGGCAAGGCGTTCGGTTGGGTCGCATTCGCCAGGCCGCTCGGCTCCATGGATGACCAGGCATTTGATCCAGTCGCCGCAGGCGTGGGCGCGAAGCTTGTCCGCGAGGACGGCAAGCGAGGCGGCGCGGGGCGCGTCTACTACAACCTCGACAACTACGCCAAGCACACCGGCGAGGACGTGAGCGGCAAGCTCGGCATCGGTTACCGCGCGGCGGGCAAGGCGCGCCAGATGGTGCTCGGTCTAAAGGACTTCAAGCCTCGCAACGCCACCGACACGCGCGACAGCCTCTACCGCTACACGCACCTGATCGGGCGCGGCGGGCGCTTTGTCTTCCTCACCCACCACGACCTGCTCACCCGCGATGCTGACGGCGGCCTGACGATCGGCAAGGATATGGAGAAGGAGTACGGCCGCGCCGTGGCTGCCTGGAACACCAACGGCAAGGCACGCGTCACGATGACGGCATGCGGTGGCACTGTCGGTGAAGGCTCCTGCGCGCACCTTCGCCAGTGCTTCCAGACCGACGGCCCGGTCACCTTCGAGCAAGTCACCGCCGAGGAGAGCATGCTCGATTGGGAGGCGACCTCGTGCGGCGCGACCCCGATGCCTGCGGACGCCGCGCCCGCTGAAACCGAGGTCATGTTCGAGGGATCGACCGAGGAGATGCTCATCCCCGAGCCCGTCGAAGAAGCCGAGATGATGTGAGCGGAATAAGAGAGAGGCAACCTCTCCTTTGAAAGACCCGGAGTGCTGCGGTATAGAGCACAGCACGACATCGAAGAGCAGCCAGCCGTTGGGAGTCCCCAGCGGCTGGCTGCATTGATTCTCTCCATTGCTTACATCCGAGGTTCTTTCATGTCACAGGAGACGATGATTCGCGACGCGCTCGCTGGCGCGGTTTCGGTCGGAGAACAGGTCACCCTCAAGGGTTGGGTGCGCACGCGCCGTGACTCCAAGGCGGGGTTCTCTTTCGTCAATTTGCACGATGGCTCGTGCTTTGACGCCATCCAAGTCGTCGTCCCCAATGACCTGGAGAATTACGAGGAAGAGATCCTCAAGCTCACCTCGGGCGCCTCGATCATCGCCACCGGCGAGCTGGTCGAGTCTCCCGGCAAGGGTCAGTCCTACGAGGTCAAGGCGACCGCCGTCGAGGTCGTCGGACTTGTCGATGATCCCGAGACCTACCCGATGGCGCCAAAGCGCCACACGATGGAGCACCTGCGCGAGTTCGCGCACCTGCGCCCTCGCACAAACCTCATCGGCGCGGTGACGCGCGTGCGCCATACGCTCGCGAGCGCTGTGCACCGCTACTTCCACGAGAATGGCTTCTACTGGATCTCGACCCCGATCGTCACCGCATCGGACGCCGAGGGCGCTGGCGAGATGTTCCGCGTCTCGACGCTCGATATGATGAACCCACCCCGCACGGACAAGGGCGAGGTGGACTTCTCGCAGGACTTCTTCGGGCGAGAGGCGCATTTGACGGTCTCTGGCCAGCTCAACGTCGAGTGTTACTGCCTGGCGATGAGCAAGGTCTACACGTTCGGGCCGACGTTTCGCGCCGAAAACTCCAACACCTCGCGTCACCTTGCCGAGTTCTGGATGATCGAGCCAGAGATCGCGTTCGCGGATCTCAACGATGACGCAGATCTCGCCGAGGACTTCCTCAAGTACATCTACAAGGTCTTGCTCGACGAGCGCGCCGACGACATGGCCTTCTTTGGCAAGTTCGTCAACAAGCAGGCCGTCACTCGCCTCGAGGCATTCGTCGAGTCGAGCTTCGAGCGCATCGACTACACCGACGCGATCGAGATCTTGAAGAAGGCAAACAAGAAGTTCGAGTTCCCCGTCGAGTGGGGCCTCGATCTGCAAAGCGAGCACGAGCGCTACCTGACCGAGGAGCACATCGGTCGCCCCGTCGTCGTGATGAACTACCCCAAGGACATCAAGGCGTTCTACATGCGCCTGAACGATGACGAAAAAACCGTGGCGGCGATGGATGTCCTGGCGCCCGGCATTGGCGAAATCATCGGCGGATCGCAGCGCGAGGAGCGCCTCGATGTGTTCGACAAGCGCCTCGCTGAGATGGACCTCCCGACCGAGGATTACTGGTGGTACCGCGACCTGCGTCGTTACGGCTCGGTGCCTCACGCGGGCTTCGGTCTGGGCTTCGAGCGCGCGCTTTGCTACGCCACGGGCATCGAGAACATCCGCGAGGTGATCCCGTTCCCACGCACCCCTCGCAACGCCGAATTCTGAGCTTCAGGTAAGGGGAGCGGGGAAATCGGAAGGGGCCGGGGTGAGGCGGTTAACCCCCCCCTGCCGGTTTGGGCGGGGGCGC
>JAYZVO010000026.1:0-45368 GCA_036155555.1 Myxococcota bacterium | reverse complement strand
CGCTATCTGAGACCCCCAGTACACCTGTCCGATTTGAACTGTTAAAGGCGCCCCATTTTGGACCCAAAAACGGCCCGCCTCTTCTTTTGGAGTCAGTATTCGAGCAACAGCTCGTCGATCTGCTCGGCCTGGCGCGTGCCCCGGGTGGGCGCCATCTCGAAAGGTTGCGTGTCTTCGATAAAGGGGTACTCGACGCCAGGCTCACGCTCTCTGGCGAGCAAGCCCGTGGCGAGATCGATCTTGTGGTAGGAGACGTCCTCGGGGATCGCGGCAGGGTATGGCCTGTCGATCTCCTCGTAATCCTCCGGGAACAACCTCGCGCGCGGCTCGTAAAACGAAATAAACGCGGGCATCGCCACCGTCGCGCCATGTTCGCCGCGACCAAACTCGACGAGGTTCTTGTCCGAGCCGACCCAGACACCTGCGGTGGTCTGGCCATCGAAGCCAACAAACCACGTATCGAACGCATTGGTCGTCCCGGTCTTCCCGGCGACGTTCCAGTCGTCTGGCAGGTCGTGGGCGGTGCCTCGGATGGCGACCTGCCGGAGCATCCACCACATGATGTAGGCGACCTGATCGCTTAACCCCTTGCTCCCACGTCGTCTGGGGGGCAGCGGTTTGGTCATACGATCGAGCCTTTGCATCAATGGGAGGTGTGGGGCCGAGAAGTGCCCCTCGTCTCGCAAGACATCACCGCGATGGTCGAGCAAGGTCTCGATGCGCGGCGTCGAGACGCGCGCGCCATTGCGTTGGAAGGCCGCATAAACGCGCACCATCTGGTAGGGGTGCACGCAGCTCGCGCCGAGCGCGAGCGCGGGGACAGGATCGAGCGGCGTCTCGATCCCCAGCGCGCGAGCGCGTTGGATCACGCGCGTCGCGCCCACGCGCTCCATCAACGACACGGTAGGGATATTGCGGCTGCTGGCGAGCGCGCGAGCGAGCGTGATGTAACCTCTAAAGTTGCGGTCCGCGTTGCGAGGGGTCCAGACCTTGCCATAGACGGAGGTCACGTCCTCGCGCGGGGTATCCGCCACCATCGTCGCCACGCTCATCCTCATCGAGAGCGCCTCGCTATAGACCACCGGCTTGAAGACCGATCCTGGTTGGCGACACCCCTGTTCGGCGCGATGAAAGGCGTCCTTCCACGGGTCGATACCGCCGATGCTCGCCAGCGTGCGCCCTGTGAGCGACTCCATCAAGTAAAAGGCGCCCTCCATGATCGGGCGTTGCACGAGGACATGGCCCCCCTCCCCTTTTGGTGGATCAGCGAGACGGCGGAGCGCGATCACATCGCCTTTGGAGAATGCGCGGCGCGCGTCGCGAAGACGCACCGGGCGTTTGTAATGGCGCTCGGTGGTCGAGGGCTCCGCCCAGGAGATCTGCTCGATGGGCAAGGAGATCTTTTGCCCATCGACGTGGACCTCGATGTTGTCTTTCTCTGCGCTCGTGACAACACCGAGCCGGAGCGAACCTTCGAGGTCGAGGCTTTTTATCCGGGCATCGAAACGAGAGAGCGCGGCGTCGAGTTCGCGCTCATCAGTGAGAGCCAACCGCGCGAGCGGACCTCGCCAACCCTGCCGTCTGTCGTAGGCGTGCACGGCGTCGAGCAAGGAGCGCCGCGCGTCAGCTTGTGCCAGCGCGTCGTGGGGTAAAACGAGCGTGTGGCTCCCCTCTCCCCATGTCTTCTCGGGGAGCTCCTCGTCCTCGGCGAAGTAGGTCAGCGCGCTATGGAGCGCGTCGGGATCGAGCGGCGCGGAGGTCCTGCGTCGTTGCTCGGGGAGCTCCAGTGGTTTTTCGAGTTCGCGCTCGAGCTGGGCGTCGGTCAAGGCACCGATCGCCTGGAGCCTGCGCAGGACGCGATCTCTGCGCTTTTTACTGCGCTCGGGGAACCTCAACGGATCGAAGCGATTGGGCGCGGGCAGCATCCCGGCGAGGGTCGCGGCCTGGTTGATGGTGAGGTCTCGCGGGTCACGCTCGAAGTAAAACCAGGAGGCTTGCGTCACGCCGTAGACGGTGTGGCCGAGGAAGACAGTGCGCAGGTAGATCGCGAGCAGCTCGGTCTTGGGGACGGTGGCCTCGAGGCGCCTGGCGAGCAACAGCTCGCGCAGCTTGCGTTGATAGGACTTCTCGGTGCCCATGAACTGCTTGGCGAGCTGTTGCGTTATGGTGCTGCCGCCCTGGACCGTGCGCCCTGCCTGATAGTTCTGCATCGCGGCGCGCGCGATGGAGCGCATGTTAAAGGCGCGGTGGGTGAAGAAGTCCTCGTCCTCGGCGGCCAGGAATGCGCCGACGACATCGGGGGGAAGCTCGTCGAAGGGGACGTGTTCGGTGGCAAACGAGCCCGCGAGCCATGCGCCATCGAGGCGCTCGACGCGAGAACCATAGGTCGGCTCGAGGATGCTGATATCAGGGAGTTCGGGGACTTCATTGGCGATCGAGGAGAGCTTGTTCGCGACGTAGAGTCCTGTCGGGATGGGCGCCCAGAGCAAGAGGATCATCACGAACCGAATCGCGAAGCCAAACCATCCTCCCCACCTACGCTTGACCTCGAGCGCGCGCATCACTCCCTCTTCTCAATCGATCCCGAACGCGGTCTGAACCCCGACGCCGCCGTACCAGTCAGGGATCTCAGCATAACGTCCATTCTCTCCAAGGCGCCAGCGCTGGTCGTAGCGGCCGACGATGTAGAGCCACTCGAGCGGCAGGATGCGCGCCTCGCTCGAGAGCACGGCACCATCGAGCGAAGCAAATGACTCCGGCCCGATGTTCGGGTGGAAGTAATAGGCGCGCACGCTGAACTTATCGATCGGCTGGACGCCGAGTGAGAGGCCGATGAAGTCGGCCTCTTCCAAGCTCGAGGTGAAGCCTCCATCGATGGAGACGTAGGTTCGGATCGGGAGCACCGAGACGCTGTAAGAGATCAGCGAGTAATAGGCCATCTCATCGGGGATGCTGGCGACCACGCGCGACTTCGGGGCGGCCGAGGGTGCGCCAAAGCCCTCGATCTGGTAGCGCTCCACGTCATAGAGCGGGCCAAAGTATCGCGGGGTGTAACCGCCAAAGGCAAAGACCCCATCGTAGCTGACGCCGATGGCGATCATCTCCGCGACCTGGCTGATGATCTCTGCGGTCAGGTGCTGGCCATAGCCGCCGACGTCGGGATGAAAGTTCGACTCGGTGCCAACGCGCGCGGTGATGGCGGGGAAATAAAGGAGCCAGAATCCCAACCCGAAGCCAAAGATCTCGGTGCTGCTCGAGCGCGAGACGGCGGGGCGAGAGGTCTCGTCGATGAGGACGTCGTCTTGCTGCGTCGAGAGCTCGAGCGGAGCGCTCGGATCGACGACGACCTGGGCGGAGAGTTCGAGCCTCGAGGGGAAGGAGTCATCCTCGAAGTCAAACCAGCGAAATGGCCTGAGCGCGACATGTGCGCCGACGAGCGTGGGCCGCACCACCGAATCGACGAGCGCCTGCGCGCTGACGCCCGAGCGATCAAAGGCCATCGATGCGCCGAGCTTGTAGTGATCGGGGTTGATAAAGTTGAAATACCCGCCGAGCACGGTGCCCTGCCCCAGGGTGTAAGGTCCGATGCTCCCGAGCTTGACCCTGAGCGGATCTCCGGGTTGGCCGTACTCGACATTGCGCACGATGCGCAGCAGGTCGCCGTACTCGTCCCAATCTTCCAGGCGGAGCAGATCATCTTCGAGCGGCGCTCTGTCCTGAATGCGTAGACGCAGCGGCGCTTGCAGCACCGCGCGAAAGCGCGCCTTGCACGGGCGCTCCTCGAAGCAGAGCAACCCAGGCACGGCCGCGCGCATGGCAAAGAGGACGTTGGTTTGGAGGAAGAGGTCCTCGTCGAGGCGCCCCACGCCAGCCTCGGCAGCGAGCGTGAAGGTGGGCACTTCGGGGAGCGGCGCGGCGACCGGATTATCACTCCCCTGAGCGAGGCTCGTGGAGGGGAGTGATAATCCAAACGTCAGCGCGACAGCACAGGTGGCGAGGATCGACCGCGCGCGTCGGGATGTGCGCGGAGGATCGATCACTGGCGGCTCAGGACGTTGCGGCCAATGGAGAAGTAGGTGAAGCCGCGCTCGGTGAGTTCGACGGGATCGTAGATATTGCGCCCGTCGAAAATCACTGGCTCGGTGAGCGCGCCCTTGACGCGGTCGAAGTCCGGCGAGCGAAACTCGTTCCACTCGGTGAAGACGAAGAGCGCGTCGGCGCCCTCGAGCGCGTCGTAGTCGTTCTCACAGAAGGTGATCTGCGCGGCCAGCGGGCCAAGATCTGCAAGGTCTTCCTGCGCGGTCTCGAGGGCGACAGGATCGGTCGCGCGGACAGTGGCGCCAGCCTCGAGCAGCTTGCGGATGGCGAGCAGCGAGGGGGCCTCGCGCACGTCATCGGTGCGCGGCTTGAAGCTCAGACCCCAGACGGCGAAGTGCTTGCCGCGAAGGTCTCCGCGGAAGTAGCCCGTGGCCAGGTCGACGAGGCGAAGCTTCTGGTCATTGTTGACCTGCTCGACGGCGTGCAACAAGCGAACGTTGGCGCCTGCTGCTTCGCCGAGCTTGGCGAGCGCGCGCACATCCTTGGGGAAGCAGCTTCCGCCGTAGCCGACGCCCGGATAGATAAAGTGGGGGCCGATGCGCTCGTCCATGGCCATGCCGCGGCGCACGCGCTCGACGTCAGCGCCGACGGCGTCGCACACGTTGGCGATCTCGTTGATGAACGAGATCTTGGTGGCGAGCATCGCGTTGGAGGCGTACTTGGTCATCTCGGCGCTGCGCACGTCCATATAGAGGATGCGCTCGTCGCGACGCATGAACGGCTTGTAGAGCTTGCCGACCTTCTTGGCGGCGAAATCACTGGCGGCGCCAACGATGACGCGATCTGGCGAGAGGAAGTCCTTGAGCGCGGCGCCTTCCTTGAGGAACTCGGGGTTGGAGACGACGTGGAAGGTGTGCTCGGTGCGCTCGGCGATGGTGTCGCGGACCAGGTCGCAGGTTCCGACCGGGACGGTGCTCTTGCAGATGATGATCTTGTCATCGGTGTCGATGTTATCACCGACCACGCGCGCCACCGCCAGCACGTGGCTAAGATCTGCCGAGCCATCCTCGCCCGGTGGCGTCCCCACGGCGATAAAGATGATCTCGGAGTTGCGCACCGCCGAGGGGGTTTCGGTGGAGAAGGTCAGGCGACCATCCTTGTGGTTTCGCAACACGAGCGCGTCGAGGCCAGGCTCGTAGATCGGGATGCGCCCTTCGCGCAAGCCGATGACCTTGGCCTCGTCCTTGTCCACACAAATCACATCATTGCCGACATCCGCCAGACAGGCGCCCGCCACGAGACCTACATAACCGGTCCCGATCACTGCAACTTTCATCTCTTATGCTCCGTCCATGTGGGACCCCGCGAACAACCCGCGAGGCCCATCCAAATGAGGATCGATCATCTACACAGACGCAGCAAACATTGCAAGGCGGGGAGGTTATCCCATCTGCGAGCGCGCGCAGCGTCCGAGGGCGTGGACAAATCCAGGGGCGATTGGTTAAGAAGGTGGCGAGTGAGGACGAGGACGAGGACGGATTCGAACCAACCTTGAACGGATTCGAAAATGCAAGTGTACCGAACGCTCGAGCGAGCGGCACAAGAGATAGAGGGACCGAGCGTGGTCCTGATCGGGAACTTCGACGGCGTGCACCTCGGGCATCAAGCCCTGTTGCAGACAGGCCGCGCGCTCTCGAGCGCGCGCGCAGCGATCATCCCGATGACCTTTGACCCGCACCCTGTGCGGTTCTTTCGGCCAGACAGCCCGGCCTTCGAGCTGACCACGATCGAGCAGCGCGCCGCGTTGCTCGATCATCACGGCGCGGACGCGGTGATGGTGCTCCCGTTCGAGAAGGAGATCGCGTCGCTCTCGCCGGAGGATTTCGTCGAGCAGATCTTGCATCGAACGCTCAAGGCGGAGCGCGTGATCGTGGGAGAGGACTTTCGGTTCGGGCACAAGCGCGCGGGCAACACGGAGGTCCTCGAGCAGCTTTGCGCTGCGCGAAACATCGCCGTCACGATCCACCCACCCATCGAGGTAGGCGGACAGGTGATCAGCTCCACGCGCGTGCGCGAGAAGGTCTGGGGGGGCAAGATGCGCGATGTCCCTGCGCTCCTGACGCGCCCCTATGCCATCGCTGGCGAGGTCATTCATGGCGACGCCAGAGGGCGCGAGCTGGGTTACCCGACGGCGAACATCGAGAGTGAGAATCGCGTGATGCCGCCTGATGGCATCTACACGACGACGCTTATCAGCGAGCGCTTTGGCGCGATGCCAGCGATCACGTACATCGGCAAGCGCCCGACCTACGAGGAGGATGGGACGCACAACGTCGAGACGTTCGTGCTCGACTGGAGCGAGGAGAAGCCCGAGCTCGACCTCTATGGAGAGCGCGTCCAGATCGCGTTCCACGACTTCATCCGGCCCGACAAGGCGTTCGACTCGGACGAGGCGCTCATCGCGCAGATGGACAGTGACGTCGCGAGCGCGCGGCGCTGGCACAAGCTGGATTAGAGGGGCGCGTCGGTGTCGTGACAGCGCTCCGCCCAGAACGATTTGGGGGCGGCATTTTGCCAGTGTCCGGTGGCCGCGCGCCGCGGGCATCAAAATGCCGCCCCCAAATCGTTCTGGCCACCGCAGGTTGCAGGCTCGCGACCCCTCTCCCGGAAACAAGCATTGGTGGGGAAAGCGAGTTGGGTTATGCTGCCGGGTGATTCGAGCCGATAGAAAGTCGAGCAGCGGCCTCCATGAAAAGGAGGCGCTCTCGAGCAAAGATTTTGTTTCGCGACGCGCAGCGGCGCGCGCAGCCACTCACCGAGAAGAGCAATGACACAACACATCCTGCTGGCGACAGACCTCTCGGCCAACGCAGCCTTCGCCGCGCGCTGGGCCAAGCATTATGCCGACGCCGTCGGCGCGAAGGTCATCCTCGCGCACATCATCGAAATCAATGTCCCCAACTGGGTGCGCGACGCCTACAACGTGCTCGAAGAAGACGACAAGCGCGCCAAGCTCGAGGAGCGCATCACGGAGTGGTACAGGACGCACACCAAGGGGGAGCCTGACGGGATACTGATCGACGCGGGCAACATCGATCAACAGCTCGGCGAGTTCGCCGAGCAGGTCGACGCGTCGATGATCGTCATCGCGAAGTCAGGGAAGAGCGCGCTGACGCGCTTTCTGGCAGGCTCGACAGCGCAAATGCTCGCCGCCAACCCTCCTCGCCCCGTGGTCATCGTGCACCCGGACCACACCAAGCTCGACAAGGACACCAAAATCGCCGTGGCGACCGACTTGACGGAGACGGCGGAGAAAGCGATCGCCGCGGCCGCGAGGATCGCTGGCGCGCTCGAGAGCCACCTCGACATCGTGCACGCGAGCGCGATCGGTGCATCCTCGGTCGATGTCTCGGAGCTCCCCGACGATCTCAAGCCAGAGAGCTTGGAGAAGAAGACCAGGGAGCAGCTCGCGCATGTGATCAGCAAACACTCACACGAGCTCGAAGAGATCGACTCCAGCACCCACATCATCAACGCGGCGCCGGTCGAGGCGATCTCGCAGTTCGCGCAGGACAACCACACCGACATCGTCTTTGTCGGGAACGCCTCTCACTACAACGTGATCACCAACGTCTTCGGGCGCGTCTCGGTCAAGCTGATGCAGACGCTCGATTGCACGTTTATCGTTGTCCCGCCGCACACCGCTCTCGACGAGGACAGCTCGGAAGAAGAGTGATTTCGCGCGCCTGAGACGTGCGCGTGCGAAGGAATGTTTTTTGCACTATTTTTCGGGTGTCAAAATCGTAACGGGGAGTGTTTGGCGTCAAACACTCCCCGCCGTGCATCCTTCTTCATGCGCTCGTTGTACGAGACTCATGTAGCACACTTCCCCACCTTTTTCAGAGTCGAGCAAACTCGATGAATGTTTGGATATCCTCTATCGAGCAACCGCTCAGGTTGTTCGTCCTGCTGACCAGCGCGCTCGTGCTGGCGACAGGTTGCGGTTCGGACCCGGCCGAAGACCCGAACGAAACGTCTGAAGGCAACCCCTGGGAGCTCGAGCCCTGGAGGCTCGAGGACCCGGTAAACAACCTCAACAACCAGACCACCCCGCAGCCCGACATGGGGCCGCTGCCCGATATGGACCCGGGGCCAGTGGATATGGCGCCGTTCCCACCTGACCTCGGTCCCCCCGTGGACATGGCGCCGCCGGAGCTCGATCCTGCAGGCGCAGCGTGCAGCGATGGGGACACCTGTCAGAGCGGGACCTGCTACGAGGGGGATGAGTGGCCAGGTGGCTACTGCTCCTCGGGTTGCGAGGAGTACGGGGAGGCGTGCCAAAACCAGGAGGGCCTGTGCGTGCTCGCGCTCGGAGGCCAGGGGTTGTGCGCGGCGCCATGCTCGACCCAGCGCGACTGCCGCGATGGTTACGAGTGCCGCGAGCCGTTGGTTGGCTCCGAGACGGTCTGTTTGCCCGAGCGTCCGCAACCTCAAGGGAGAGCGGATGGCGAGGAGTGTCAGAGCGACTCGGATTGCGGCGGCGGCTCGTGCATCCCGGAGGCCGATGGTTGGCCCGGGGGTTATTGCACCACGTTCGGTTGCCAGGATCGCAATGATTGCTCGGCGCCCGGTGGCGAGGACAACCGCTGCTACCAGAACCCTCAGGGACCGAATGCGTGCGTGCGCATTTGCCAGTCCGGTTCGGATTGCCGCGAGGATTATGTCTGTCAACCTGTCGGAGGCGGCGTTGGCTTCTGCGTGCCTGACCCGAGCGAGCCGATCGAGGAGGACTTCACGGCCTACCCGTTCAACATCACGTGCGGCCCAGCGATGGGGAACACCCACACCTTCGATTATACGATCGACCCGACGACGACCTCTTACATGGCGACGTTGATCGCGCGCGATGGACGCGAGGTTTACCCTGAAAACGCCTTGCTCCCCAACGGCCTCACGATCAACTACCGCGGTCAGAACTCCTTCCAGCTCGCTGTGGCGCAGCTGTTTGGTTGGATCAGCCCGCTGATGACACCGGCTGTCCCGCAGTTCGCGAACCAGCTCCAGGCAGGTCCGCACACTCTGACGACCGAGACCACCTCGGGCGATGTGTGCACCTACCTGCTCCAGGAGAGCACGCCTGGAACAACCATCGACCTGAACATCCACTTCGTGGGAGTGCCAGGCGTGAACGCCGCGAACGCCGCGAACAACCAGAGCATCCAGAAGGTGCTCGACAGGTTCGAGCTGATTTACGCGGCCGCAGGCATCACGATCGGAGAGGTGCGTTACAAGGACATCACGGGAGCGCCAGCGCAGAACTACCAGATCATCCGCAGCGAGGATGATATGTCGGAGTTGACGAAGCTGACCGAGCTCCCCGGTATGGGCACCTACGATGAAGCCCTGAGCATGAACATCTTCTTCGTGCGCTCGTTCGCCATCCAGGGTGGCGCGATCGGGACCTCGCTCGGGCTCCCCGGTCCTGCGGGAATCCATGGCACAGGCGCCAGCGGCGTGGTGTTCACGAGCGAGTTCCTCGGGCAGACCTTCACCGATCAGTCCGGTCAGCTCATCGATGGCGACAACTACACCGGCGTGGTGCTCGCGCACGAGGTCGGCCACTACATCGGCCTCTTCCACACGACCGAGTCCTTTGGCGGCGGCGAAGATCCTCTCCAGGATACTCCCGAGTGTCCGCGGCGAGATTTCCCGGACAGTTGCCAGGATCTGACCAACCTGATGTTCCCGCTCGCGGGGATCGATCACACGGAGGTCACGCCCGACCAAGCGTTCGTGATCAAAGCCAACCCGCTGACCAAGGATTGAAGAGATGATGTCACATACAAAGAAATGGACAGGCGCCCTGCTCCTCGGTGTGATCCTGGCAGCGAGCCCGATGGCGCCCGGCGCCGAGGTCAAGGAAGCGCGCGCGCAACAAGGCGCGGATGACAGCAAGCGCGATCTTCGCGCCGAGCGCGCGAGCATCCAGCGCTTGCTCTCGGCGCACCACGAGCTGCCGGACAAGATCTTCTTCGAGCGCGCCTCGCAGGATGCGAGATCGCTCCTCTTTGACTTCGCCACCGACCTGAACATCTTCCCGCTCTACCGCTACCGCGCGCTCGAAGCGCTCGGGTTGCACTACGGAGATGATCATGTCCTCGATCTGTACTCGAAGGTGTTGGCGACGCCGAGTGATTTTGGCGCGCATCACCGCGTGATGATGTACGCGGCGTCCTTCTTTGGCGAGCAGGCCACGGCCTTGCTCGCGCCGATGACCTCGAGCAAGGACGCGCAGCTTCGTCGCACGGCTTACGAGGCGCTCCTCGTCGTGGGGAGTGAAGGAGCCATGGCCACGCTCGAGAGAGCGCGCGCCAAGGAAGATGATCCGCTGCTGCTCGCGCGCCTCGACGAGGTCTTGATCACGCTCCGGTGATGGATCTTTCGAACGCACAGACATGAAAAAGCCGCCTTCGTTTGAAGGCGGCTTTTTTATGCGGATAAGAGCTGGAAGGGAGGATCAGAGACCGACGGCGGCCAGCGCCTCGCGCAACCCCTGGAAGCGTCCATAGCGAGCGAGCAACTCCTCGAAGTAGGCGTCCCACTGCTCCTGTTCGTTGTGCTCGCGCGCGATCTGGAAGGCGTGCGTGAGCAGGCTGGCGGCGGTCTTGAAGTTTGCGAGGCTGCGCTTTTCGATGAGCTGCTCGGCGACCAACCGGTAGAGGCCACCGGACAGGTGCGGGCGCGCTTCACGCGCCGCGCTCGCGAGGTCGAGCTGGAGCTCGATCCATCCGCCCGCGCCGACCTGCCCGTGCTGCCTGGCCGCGCGAAGCGCGGCGGCGGCGTCATCCCACTCTTCTGCCTCCATGTGTACGCGCATCACGACCTCCCACTCATCGCGAGCGCGGAGGTTGGCGAGCAAGCTCGGGCGCAACAGCTCCCATTGCCTGGAATCACTGGAGAGTTGTCGGATGCGTTGGAGCGCTTCGTGTGAGGGTGCCCGGTAGAAGCGCGCGAGCGAGGTCGAGAGCGCGAGCGCGCTATCGCCGCGCTCGGCGTAGCGCGCGCCGAGCCACTCGAGCAAACGCAGCTCGCCGTGCTCCTCGTAGCGACGCTCGACGACAGGCTCGACCTTGTCGGCGTGGCCATGCTCGGTGAAGGCTTCGACGAGCGCCATAAAGTGTGCGTCATCGGCGCGCTCGACCTCTTCGAGCGCCTCCTCGACCTGTGCTCTCCCGAGCAAGTGCTCGACCAGCGCGTCCTGCCTCCCGAGGTTGCGGCAACGCTCGATGAAGGCTTCTTCTTCGAGCTTTGGCGCCTCGAGCTGGAGCAAGAGCCAGCTATCCACTGCGGCGTCTTCCTCGCTCCCCTGACGCAACCTCTGGCGCAGGTGTAGCGCGAGCTCCTGACGATCCTGATCATCGAGCGCGCTCGAGAGGACCCCACGCTCGGCGTGGAGGCGAACCTCGGGGAGATGTTCCGTTGCGGTGGCGTTGGCGAGCGCAGCGAGCGCCTCGTGCCTGGCGTTGTGCGAAAGTTCGCGCGCGCCGAGCATGGCGAAGAGCATGTCGAGGATCTCGACGACGAGCGCATCGAGGAAGCCATCCTCGTCCCGCACGCGGACGCGCTGCGCGATGATTTCGTCGCACAGCGCGCCGCTCACGCGGACGCTGGCGAGCGCATCACCGCGCGCCTCGAAGGCGCGCGCGATCTCGAGCAGGGGCTTGAGCGCGTCTGCGATTTGCGAGGGCGCGCCGAGCCCCTGCGCCCCTTCGCGGAAGATATCGCGCGCCTGATCGCGGTAAGCCTGGGCGTCGAGTTCTTCTCCGACGTGTTCGCCGACAGGAAAGCGCATCTCGAGGATCAGCTCGAGCTCGGGGTGGCGTTGCATCACGTAGTGGAGCATCGCGCGCAGCTCTTCGGGCTCGCGCTCAGCGAGCGCGACGTGGACATCCTCGACCTCTGCGAATCCCTCGGGGTGTTGGAGCCAGGCGATCAGGAGCGCGGCGACGTGTTTGCATCTCCCCTCCATGCCGACAGGACAGGAGCAATGCGCGTAGGCGATGCCGGTGGGGGCGAGCTCGACGTGCACGCGGTAGGGTTCGGGGCGAGAGCCCTCGCACTGGGCGCGCAAGACGCGCCCCGAGCGCCGCGCCCCCTGGATCGCGCCCCGTTTATAATAAGGCTCGCCGCGGCGGTAGGACTCTGGTGAGACCTGGTTGCGAATATCAGCGTCCGTCAATCGTGTCATGCTTCTCTCACTTCGCCGTGACCTCGTAAAACCATCGCGAGGCAGTGTGCATCGATAGCGCCCATCTCGTACATCATTTTAAGCGTCCTCGCGGGATGTCCCAATCCTCCCTCGACGCAGCAATGATCGCAAAAAGATCGATGATTGCATCCATGATCGCGACACGATCGCCTGAAAACAGGCATCGAAAAGGCCATGATCTATCACTGGAGGACCGCTGCGGGGCAAAATCACTTTGTCTGCGTGGTGCCCGGTGTTACAGATAACAGGGTCCTGAACTCGTGAACGGTTCCATCAAATCCTCTATCTGTGGGGAAGTTCTATATGAGACCGAACCTGTTGCAGCGCATGCTCGTGTGTCTGCTACCGCTCTGTTCGACGACGCTCTGGCCAGCGCTCGTCTTTGCCTCCGGGGGTGGCGACGGCCACGGCGACGGCGGTGGCGGCCATGGAGGCGGCACAGAGATCTTTCAAGATATCCTGGTGTTACTCGGCGTGATCAGTGTCGCCTACCTGATCACGCACCTGCTGCTCGAGCGCTTGCAGAAGCGCTTCGGGCTGGTATCGGGTGTCGAGTACATCATCCTGGGCATCATCATCGGCCCTGTGCTCGGCGTGCTCGATCCGACGACGCTGAGCAAGTTCACGCCAGCGGTGGTCCTGGGGACAGGTTCGCTGGGGTTGTTCACGGGCCTGAATATGAACTTCCGCAAGTTCTCCGGGATCGACTACGAGGCGCTGCGCGTGGCGTTGTGGATCTCGTTCGTGACGGTGGTGATCATGGTGGTGGTGCCGTTGGGCATCCTCTATCTGACGCAGCCCCCTTCAGTGATGTTGCGATGGATGCGCGGGATGATGTGTGTCGGGGCGATCGCGATGGTGGCGAGCCCCTCGCTCGTCGCCTCGCTGCGGCGATTCATGTCAGCGCGAGGAGACGCGGCTGATGGCGCGATCCGCGTGGCGAAGTTTTGCTCGACCATCGCGATCCTGAGCTTCGGGCTGCTCTTCTGCATGTTCGATCACGAGGCGCTGGTGCTGCCCGCGTCTTACAGCATGATCGAGTGGTTTTTGGTCCACCTGATCCTGGGTATTTTGCTCGGGCTGGTGTTTGCCACGTTCCTGCGTCGAGATTTCGAATCGGACAAGTTGCTGACGGTCGCCATCGGGATGGTGATTTTCACGAGCGGCATCGCTTACTTTTTGAGGCTCTCTCCCATCTTCGTGAACCTGGTGCTCGGCGTGGTGTTGGCCAACGTGAGCAAGCAGAGTCTGGAGGTGGAGAAGATGCTCGATACGGTACAGCGTCCGCTCTACATCGTGCTCTTCTTCTTCGCGGGCGCATCGCTCGATTTGGGGGCTCCCATCTGGGCGTTCGCGCTGGCGATCCCCTACCTGCTCGTGCGCTCGGGCGCGCGCCTGACAGGAGGCGTCATCGCGATGCGCACGACGCACCCGGACAACAAGAATCTGAGGATTCCCCCACTCGGGAGAGTGATGCTCGCGCCTGGCGCGTTGAGCGTGGCGATGTTGCTCGACTTTCAGGAAGTGTTCGGCACCTACGCGACGAGCTCGACGGTGTATGCGGCGATGCTGACGGGGATCTTGCTCAGTGAGATCCTGTCTTACATCCGCACGCGCTCCTGGCTGCTCGACCATACGGATGTGGCGCCGAGTACGATTCGCCAGGTCCTCTCCGGCACAGAAGTGGAGGTGGGCTGATGTGGCAGTTATTTACGATTGTCGTCCTGCTCGCGTTGATGATCGGGCTCGAGCAAGTCAACCTCGTCCCGATGGAGCAATACCTCGGTGAAGCCCCACCGTTCACGCCAAAGAGCCTGGCGGCCACGGGCTTTATCATCCTCGCGGCGTTTACCACCGGGCAGCTCTTCCAGCGGTTCAAGATCCCGGCCCTGCTCGGGTATATCGCGGCAGGGATCGTGTTCGGTCCGCAGTTTATCCAGATCGCCTACGAGGGGTTGCTGCACTTCTTCCCCGAGACGGCCTCGGCGCTCTTCCACGGGCACCCACCGCGCGCGCTGTTTAGCTCGCAGGTGATCAAGGACCTCGAGCTCATCAACATCCTGACCGTCGGTGTCATCGGCACCATGGGTGGTGGCGAGCTCAAGATCTCGGACATCAAGGAGAGCTGGAAGCTCATCGGCCTGACCATCACGTTGATTATTGTCACCGCGATCCCGCTCTCGATCGCGGTCGTGATGGGGATCACGTACCTGCCGTTTGATCTCGCGCCGTTCTTGAACGGCGTCTCGACCTCATCGAAGATCGCCTGCGCCCTGCTCTTTGGCATCCTGGCGGTGGCGATGAGCCCTGCGGCGACGCTGGCGATCATTCAGGAGACGCGAGCGAAGGGGAAGTTTACCTCGCTCACGCTGGGCATCGTGGTCGTCGCCGACCTGGCGTTGGTGGCGCTCTTTTTGGTCGGCATCAACGTCTCCAAGCTGCTCGTCGCGCCGGAAGGCTTTAGCTTCGTCAAGCTCGCCGAGGCCCTTCCCGGGATCGGGATGGAGTTTGCCTGGGCGCTCGTGGTGGGCACGGTGACCGGGCTGATCTTTATCGCCTACATGCGCTACGTGCGTCAGGAGATGATGCTGTTCACGGTGGCGATCATCTTTGCCACCTCCTACGTGTGTAAGATCCTGCACGCCGAGACGCTGCTCGCGTTTTTGACCGCGGGCTTTATCGTCCAGAACTTCTCTCGCCACGGTCACGACCTGATCCACGAGTTGGAGAAGCTGAGCACGCCCGTGTTCATCGTGTACTTCATGACGCAGGCGGCGCTGCTCGATATCAAGGGCGTGATCGCCTACCTGCCGCTGACACTGATTTTGGCGGCGGTGCGCGGTGGCGCATTCTATGGGAGCGTCAAGATCGCGACCAAGCGGATGCAGTCCGATGACGTGACGCAGCGCTGGTTATGGATCTCGTTCTTCTCCCGCGGCGGCGTCGACCTGGTTTTGGCCGCGATGGTGGCATCTGCCATGACCGCTGGAGCTGCGACCTTTGCCTGGGGGACAGACTTCCAGACGGTGGTGATGGCCACGGTCGTGGTGCATATCATCGTCGGGCCGCCGCTGCTCAAGATCGCACTGGGCGGCGCTGGCGAGACAGAGGATGCGCGCGCCGAGCAAGAATCAGGCGTCACGGCAGAAGGAAGCGGAGGGCTCACGCCAGTCCTCGAGGAGGTGGAGTTCCCCACGCCGCGCTTCCCCGATCCTTACCTGAACCAACGCCTGGGGGAGATGCGCGAGCACCTGATCGGGCTCCACGCGTCGCTTATCGCGCAGCCGCTCGACGAGCGCCGCAAGCGGCTCGAGGAGAGCATCTCGCAGCTTCGCGTGGACATCGACGACTCGCTCCTGAAGTTGCAAGGAATCCTGGAGAGTGATCGCTACGAGGATCTCGACGCGCTCACGCGCGCCATCAAGACCCTGCACATGCAATCTCGCCGCAAGCTCCAGACCCACATCCAACTGTGGGAGAAGCTCGATCCGCTGGTGTTCCAGGCAAGCAGCGCCGAGGCGTTGATTCTGGAGGTGCAGCGTTTCGAGAGCTTCGAGAATCAATACGTCGTCGAGATCGAGCCCCAGCTCTATGATCCAGAGGGAGATCCTCGGCGTTGGGTGAAGTTGTTGCGCAAGCTGCGTGGATTGCAGCGCGCGACCACGGATACGTTGCGTCGAAACATCCCGCTCGGGCGCCTCTGGCGCTACTACATCGAGTTGAGCATCCCGCGCTACCTGGCGCGCGCTGCGGTGGAGACGGGCGAGCCTCACGAGACCTTCTGGTTCGAGCTCGGGCGCTACCTGCGACGCTTCGACACGATCTTCGAGGAGCTCCTCAAGATCATCGATACGCCAGCGGTCACGCAGCCAGAACCCGAGGCCGCGCCTGAAACAACCACAGGAGAGGCGCCTCGCGCCGCAGAGGCAGAGGTCGACGCGGCGTCACAGGACGCGAGCGTCGAGGACACCACAGGCGACCTCGATGAAACCTCTGATGTGGATGACGCAGAAGAGGACGTGGAGCGGTCGGACGAAGAGGCAGACGCCTCCGAAGACGAGCACGAGGAAGACAAGAGCCACGACGAGCAAGGAGACGACGCGCATGGTCATGACGACCATGCTCACGACGATCATACGCACGACGATCACGGACACGATGATCATGGACATGGAGATGAAGAGCCCGCCGATCCTTTCTCGCTGGCAGGTCCGCTCTCGGAGCTCGATCCCATGGCGGAGCCTCGCGAGCGCGCGCTCGCGTTCCTGCACAGCGCGCGCGAGCTGCACAAGGAGAACGCCTCGGAGGTGATCACCTGCCTTGGCGCCTGGTTGATCGCGGCGACGCAGGGGTACTCGTGGAGCTTGCAGCAAGCCTACGCGATCTTCCTCGACGCCGTGGCGCGCGCGGGCACGCTCGAATTGCCATCGATGGCGTACAGGCCATCGACGCAGTTCGACGAAGCGAGGAGAGCCGAGACACAGCTCGCGCAGCGTCTCGAGCGCGAGGCGAACATCGTCTCTGCGTACGTGGGCTGGATCGTGCTCGATCACCAGATCTCGCTCTTCTCGACCTGGTTCGGGCAATACCAGAAGCGCATCGCGGATACAGTCCAGACGCTCTTCCAGGACCAGTGCCTGCGCCAATATCAGCGCATGGAGAAGCTGTGTGAGGCGGGCATCGAGGAGCTCGAAGCGCCCGCTGTGGTCGCGGGAGAGGATGGCGCGGAGCCTCTGGAGGCGGAAGCGCGCGATTGGGCCGAGTGGTACAAGCGCGAGCTCGAGCCGATCACCAAGAGCACGCGGCGCACGCTCGACCGGGCGTTGATCAGCTTCGGTCAGGGCGTGACCTCGCGTCGGCTGATCGATGCGTTGGAGTACCGCGTCGCGGGCTTCTCCGAGTCGCTCCGGTTGCTGTTGCAAGATCCTCACACCGCGTCGCCATCGTCCTCGAACCTCGAGACGATCGAGCTGCGCGTGAGGCAGTGGTTCTCGAACCGATTGGTCTCCGAGATCGCGCTGCGTTACATCGAATTCAACGAACGCACCGAGCGGGTGGTGAGGCGAAACATCGTCGGCCTCGATAGCATCAGCCAGGTGATCGAATACAACCTGATCTCGGCGCACAAGGACGCCAAGGAGCTCGAGGTCGAGACCGCAGGTCTCGACGCGAGGAGTGAACAGCTCGCGGTCTTGAGGCGCGGCGAGAACCTGATCAGCCAGCAGGCGCAATCTCTGGCGCAGGATGTTCGTGAGTTGCAGGAGTGGATTCTCAAGGAGACCTCGGCGCTCGAGAAGTCGAGCACGGGTCCTTTCCTCGAGCATGATATCTCGGACCTGCCAAGGCAGCTCTCGCGCACCTCACCGGTGCGAGCGATCGCCTCGAAGCAGGGACTCAGCGCGCGCCTCGCGCCGTTGCTCGGCTGGCTCAAGAGCGCCTACGCGTCTCTGACGCCGCTGTATGAGGAGTTGCTCGAGGATGTGCGCTACATCCTGAGCGAGACACCTCGTGGCGAGCACCGCGCGGCCATCCGCGAGCGCCTCGAGCTCGAGGTGCCCGTGACGGTCAAGCAGTTGCCGCCGATTTACAAGCGCCTCTTTAACCCGGTGCCCCTGGATCTTCCCGAGTTCTATGTGGAGCGTCCCGAGGTCGAGCAGCGCTGCCTCGACGCGATCTCGCAGTGGGGTCGGAATCAGCCGATCTCGATCTTGCTCGTGGGCGATCGAGGGATCGGAAAGCGGACGTTCATTCACAACCTCGTGCCGATCAAGATCTATGATCTGGCGCCCGTCTTCCAGCAGTTGCCGATCCAAACGGTGCGGTTGGGAGAAGAGATCGAGACCGAAGAGCAGTTCTGCGATCAGTTCCGCATCCTGTTCAAGAATGACCGCCCGACGACGTTCAAGGAGATGGCGCGCGCGTTGCGAGCGACGGACGAGCGCCAGATCGTGATCGTGGAGAATGCCAACAAGTGCTACCAGCGCACGAGCGGGGGGATGGCGCTTTGCCGCGACTTCCTTCAGATGATCAACGACACCAACAACAAGGTCCTCTGGTTGCTGTTGATGGATTCACCGGCGGCGACCTTGCTCGACACGATGATCGATCTCTTCGATTACTTCTCGCACATCTTCGAGCTCAAGCCGTTGGATGAAGAGCAGCTCGAGGCGATGATTTTGAACCGTCACCGCGTCAGCGGCTTCGAGCTCGACTACGAGGCGCCAAACATACGGCTCCTCTACCGCACGCGTCACCCGCTCGCAGCGAGCGAGGCGTTGCGAAACCCGCACCGCGACTACTTCAAGCGGCTGCATGGGCTCTCGAGGGGGAACCCATTGTTGGCGCTGCTTTATTGGTTGCGCTCGATCCACCCGGACATGAGCAGCGACACGAAGCTGCACGTGGTGCCGATGGATGATGAGGAGGTGCCGTTGGTGAGCAACCTGACGTTGCGCAAGAAGCTGATCCTGGCGCTCCTGCTCCAGCACGGCTCTCTGACACCGGAACACTTGCACCAGATCCTGGACATCCCGACCGAGCAGATCCGCGTCGAGCTCGAGCACCTCGGGAGGCTTGGATTTATCGAGTTGATCGGTGGAACCACGCAGTATTACCGCCTGCGTGATATCGCCGCGACCGAGGTGACCTTCGAACTCCAGCACGCCAACCTCGTTTGACGAGCTTCAAGGAGCGATCATGAGCGGAGAAGCACACAAGGACGCCGGGGAGCACGAGGCAAAGCCGAGTGAGACGACGGCGCCAGAAGAGACCGAGACGACAAAGCCTGCCAGCCAGGAAGAGGTCGAGAACGAGGTCGTCGAGAAAGGCCCCGACAAGGCCACAGCGCCCGACAAGTCGACCGAGCAGCAGTACCTCGAGGTGCTCGTCTCGGAGGGCAAGGAGGCGCAACAGACGCAGCCAGGAGCGTTCCCACCATCGATCCTGCTCGTGTTGGGTCTGGCCACGGTGGGGAGCTACCTGCTGTTCAAGTTCGTGAAGTTGCGGGTTGCGGAGCGCGTGAAGCGTTGGGTGCCGTTGTTTCATGTGGTGATCTGGTGTCTGGCGATCATCATCATGGGCGCCATCGCGATACGGCGTGCCTCGGTCGAGTGGATGTTGTTCGGGTTAAGTTTGTTGTTCACGCTGGTGGCGTTGAACCTGAACTGGCTGCGGAGCGTGCTCGCGGGGGTCGCCTTGACGTTCGAGCATCACCTGGAGGTTGGCGACTCGATCCGGCTCGGGGATCTCGAGGGAGATATCGTGCACTTCGGGCTTCGAGCGACGCGTATTCGTGCCATCGACGGCACGCTTCACGACGTGCCGAACGCGCAGCTCCTGACCGATGAGATCGCGAACCTGAGCGGGGATGGCAGTGATTCGGCCTGCCGCATTCAGGTGATCTTGCCGCCGCATCTCTCGATCGAGCGCGCGCGCGAGCTCGCGTTGGAGGCGGCGATTTTGAGTCCGCTGGCGAGCCCTCGCCACAGGCCAGAGGTCTTTCTCGGCGAGCACCTGGAGGTTGGCGCACCGGTCAAGTTGATGATTCGGGGTTATGCGTTTGATCCAAACTACCAGGATCACTTCCGCAGCGATGTGATCGAGCGCGTGACGAAGATGTTCGCCGCGGCGAAGTGATCTTCGCTCGCCCGGAGCGCCGATGCATCGCGTCGGCGCCCGGCGCGAAGTTGGCACGAAATTCGAATTATTCTCACATTCAGACAGCGCGCCATCTGACCGTAATCCATGCCCGGTGATAAGCGAGGCACGTTTCGAATTTCGTGCCAACTTCGCCCGGCTACGGTTTGGAGTCCTGGCCGTGTGTACCTACAGCGGGTTCACGGGCACGTAGATCACATCACCGGGGAGGAGCTTGATCGGAGTCTTGTCCCCTTCGATGATCGACTGCACGGGGACCTGAACCTGGAGGGTTTCTTCGCCGACCTTGCGGCTAAGGCGCGTGAGGTTTTTCCTGGCGCGCTCGGAGAAGCCGCCAGCGGAGGCGATGGCGTCGATGATGGTCGAGTTGGCGCGGTAGGGGAAGGCGCCAGGGTTCTTGACCTCACCGAAGACAAAGATCTGCTTGGAGTTGTACTCGAGGATGGAGCAGGAGACGCTGGGGTTGGCGAGATAACCATCGCGCAGCCCTTCAGCGATCATATCCTCGACGTTGAGGCAGGTCTTGTTCTGGACGTTGATGCGTCCAACGTGAGGGTAGCTGATGGTGCCTTGAAGAGAGACGGTGAACTCACCGGAGAGTTTCTCTTCGTGCAGGACCTTGATGAGGATCTTATCGCCGGGGCCGAGATCTTCGACGACGGTCTGGGTGTTGTACTTCTCGACGAGCTCGTCGTAGAGCGGATCAGGCTTCTCTTCGAAACAAGAGAGCGAGAGCGAGATCCCCAGCAGCAAGAAGAGCGAGGAGATCACACGGATCAAACTAAGAGGTCGTCGAGACAAGGGAACCAGACCTGCCGAGGAGTTGCTCAATAGACGAAGCGAGCGAAGATATTGACGATGTGTTGGTTGTAGGAGCGGCCGGTGGAGACATCAGAGAGTCCCGCCGAGGAGTCCACGATCACATCGTCCTTGGTGAAGTTGGAGCGAAGCGTGTAGCCAGCGCCAACCGAAGCCCACTTGCGCAGGTTGTAGGTCCCCGTCGCGTTGATGGAGAGCAGCTTGTCGTTGAGCTCGTCAGGGAGTGAGACAGCGCCACCGTTGGCCAGGGGAATGCCACTGATCGACTGGAGCGCGGTGTTGCGGATCTCCAACGACCCGGTCAAATCGAGGTTCAACTTCTTATCGAGCAGCATCTGCCGGAAGCCCGCCGAGATGATGTGTGACTGCATGAAGTTGCCGAGCGTGGAGTCTCGGAAATCACGCTGATAGCCTGCATTGACCGAGGAGTCGCCATCCGAGGTCAGGTAGTAGGTCAACTTGGCGCGACCGATGATCCCCTGGAAGGAGTTTCCATCGGCGTAACGGCTCAGGCCGTAACCGATCAAGGCTTGCGCGGCGAGTCGGTTGAGCACGAGGCCGTTGATTCCGCCCTGAATGCGAAGGGGGCGGCTGTTGACGTTGGGGATCTCGGTGGCGCCGATCACGCGGCTGGCCTGGTCGTAGTTGATCAGGCGGTAGTTGACCATGAGCAGCGCGGCGGTGCGAGGCAGGAAGGTCCAGGCCAGGCGACCATCGAACTGGTGCTCGTCCTTGTTAAGGGACTGGAGCGCGAGATCGTTCTCCTGAAAGAAGGTAGCGACCCAGGTATAGCGCAGGTGCGTCTGGATCGTGCGGCCGACGGGGTGGATGCCAAAGACAGCGCCCGCGCGGTTGACGATGCGATGGATCGAATCTTCCGAGGGGCTGTTTGGCGCCTCGTTGGTGCGCGTGATCCCTTCCTCGAGGCGAAGGCTGACGTTCCCCTTGGGGTTGATATGGGCGGCGGCGTTGAGCGTGGTAGAGAACCCGCTCTGAGCGCGCACGCCGGTATCTGTGGAGAGGTACTGTTGGTAACCTGCGCCCCAGTTCAACTGGAAGGCCACGAGCTTGGGATCGATCGTCGAAAGCGAGAGATTAGGGAGGACGCTAAGCGACCATGCGGCGCCACGTGTTGGCGACGTCTCGTAGAAGAGGTTGGTGTTGGTGCCTGCGTTAAGATCGAGGCCAAAACTGAGCTTGAAGTTCTCCGCTTTGATTCCGTCACCGGGCTCGGCTTGAGCAGCTGCCGGCGCCACCATGGTGAGCGCGGAGATGCACAACAAGCCCAGTGCGAGGCATCGTTTGTTTCGGCTCATTCTACTATCCATTCTCCGCGCGAACGCGGTTATTCATCAGTCTTTTTTCGCCAAACAAAGCGAAAAGCCAGTCTCCAGAAACCCCACCCGGTTGCCATCGTTTCTTCGACAGCAACTTCACTTGGTAAAGCTTATTGCAGCGGCGTCAGTTCGGGGATTTTCTGAGGGTCCAGGATGTCATCAAACACCTCAGAAACCTCGATATACCCTCCCTCGAAGATCGGGGTAAGCGGTACGATGTCATCATTGACTTCGGTCGTCAACTGACCCTCTTCGCTGACATCCTCCGCGCCCTTTCCAACGCAAGCTTTGGCCTTGGATTCGAGCTCGAGGACATTTTGGTAAGCGACGGCGATGAGGATAAAGTGGTGAGCAGCGGTGGCATTGTCGACGGGGCTTTTTTGCTCCGCTTCCTTTTGAGCCGTGTAGCTCTTCTTGCTGACGTTGCTGTAACCCTTCATCGTCATCGCGTTCTCGACGATGCAAGGAAGCTTGGTCGCGTCGCCATTGCGTCGCGTGTCATCCAGCAACTTCTGGACCCCCGCTAGCTTCCCATCGATCGACTTGTCTCGTCGCAAGGACTCGTCGAGGCGCTTTTTGGAGTCCATCGCCTCGACTTCCTTCTTGAGCTGGTCTCTCTTTTGAAGCTTGAGCTTGAGCTCCTCGGAGTCTTCCTCATCAGCAGCCACAGCCACCGTCGTAAAGCTGACGGTGGTGCATATGATGAGCGTCAGGATGAGCAGCAATTTTTGCATCATCAAACCTTATCGAAGAGGAGCGCCTGCCCCCGTAGAGTGCCAACACAAGTGTCGTCGCCATTTGGATGTGCGAGTCTCAAGTAGAGAAACAACTCCCCTCAAAAGCAAGACCACACATAGAGTCAACCCTAACACCACTCACGATTAAATCAAGTCCTCTCCCCTTCGTGATGCAGCGCGTCAGAAAGTGACTCACCCCATGGAAATAGAAGCACGAGAGGGCGATGGAAATTCCACCGCCCTCTCCTGGACAAACCGTAATTTTTTTAATGGCGTCGCCGCCAGGCTTATCCGCCCGAGGAGAACACGAAGCTCTTGGAGACGGTCACGTCACCGCCCTGGGGTCGCCCGAAGCGAATGCGCCCGATGGTGTCTGCGATGCAGGAGCCCACGCCGCCGCCGACAGAATCTGCGGTAGCCTTGGCCGAGGTCACGCGTCCCGCCGAGCCGATGACGAACACCACGACGACCTTACCGCCCGCCTTGGGGTTCTTCTTGAGCTCGCGCTCGTAACACTTCTGGAACTGGCTCTGCTTGAGCTTGAGCTTCTTGGAGATGTCATTGGCGTCGAGCTTGCCACCGACGGTCTGGGTAGGTCCTTTGATGCGGACGTTTGCCTTGACCTTGGCTTCTTTCGGCCCGACGGTCTTGACCCCCTTACCCGCCTCCTTGGCGCCCTTGGAAGGTCCGATGTCACCGACGCCGACGGCGCCACCTGTGCCATCACCGTCCGCGCTACCCGAGGATCGCAGGCCAGACTTCTCGGCGCCGACGACGCCCGTCTTGATCCCTGTCGATCCTGCGAACGCGTCATCCATGGAGGTGCGCCCGGCGCCCTCGCTCAGGACATCGACCAACCCACCACTGGAACCGTCGGTCGAGACCGAACCGATCTGACCGAGGATTGTCTTGTTCTGAACCTCCTCGGCGAGTCGACGCTTGCGCTCGGCCTCGAGCTTGGCGAGCTCGTCGGCGGATTTCTCATCGCCAGCCTTCTCGTCACCACCAGCCTCTTCCTCCTTGGGCTCCTCCTTGGGAGGGTCCTTGGATGGAGCGGGCTCGGGTGCTGCCTCTTCGACCGGCTCGCCCTCGCCATCTTCAGCCGTTTCGACCGGCTCGACGGGGGTGGGCTCCTCGGTATCCTCGACAAGGATCTGAACGAACTTGTCGGTGATGATCTGCTTGCTCTCGAGCGGCTCGGGCCACTCCTGGAGTTCGAGGAAGGCGACAAACCCGATCAGCAGGATGGCCGTGATCGAGGTCGAGAGGACAAGAATCTTGTCCAGCCCCTGCACCCAACCACCGCGCATCGATGCGGGCAGCACAGGCTTTGGCCTGGGCGGAGGAGGCGTCACGAACTGAAAGAGCAGTGTCGCTTCGCCGATGGCGACGCGGCCCTGAGCGTTTTGCTCGAGCGCGATCGCGTAACCGGTGCCGCTTTTCTGCGCCTTCCCCTTCTGGATCAAGTCCTGGAGGGTGTCGATGCTGTCCCCGATCTTGACGCGGCCGGTCATCCCCTTGGTGATGTTGAGGATGTACTGGCCGTTCTTGACGTCAAAGACGGTCTGCGTCTTTGGCAAGTCGGAGGCTGGCACCACAAAAGTATTGCGCTTGAAGTCGCTCCCGATGGTGACGGGACGCGGTGCGCGCAACAAGCGCTCCTCGATGATCCTGTTGTTTTGGAACAGGCCGATTCGAAGAACCTTGGCTTTGGGCTGTTGTTTAGACATGAGTCGTTCCCTTGGAGAGTCCCGCTCTCAGGTCGGATGGTCGATCCCGTACCCTATCGAACAGCAAAAATCGTCACGAATCTCGTTTGGTTTTACACCAACATTTGAAACACCCAATGTGCTCCAAACCGATCACTCGTTCAGACAGCAGCCGAATGAAAAAGTTCCCGCTTCGTTCGAGAAATTTCGTCACTCGCGACTATGACACAAGTTCGAACCTAAAAAAAGGACGCACGGCAACGGTTGTGTGCCATGCGCCCATTGAATCCTGGCGGTGCAGAAAGCGTTTTAAGATGCCCTGCGCACGACCAAAGAGCAACGCGTGCGCCAAACCCTCACGGGATCATTGCCCGCCAAAGCTCGTGCGTTGCTTTTTGATGACGGCGATCTTGAACTGGCTAAGCTCGGCCTGACCCGCCGTATACATCACCTCGGTGACGAGGCGATACGGGATCGCCTGGTCGGCGATGATCGTCGCGGTGGGCTCGTACTTTTGCTTGAGCAGCTCTTTCTCGCGCTTCTTCTGCTTGACCGAAGCGTTGAGCTCTTCGAAGAGGGGCTGGATCATGAGCGCGTTCTCTCCACCCTTCTTCTGACTCTTGTCGATCTGCCCGCGCTTGACATCGACCGCCTTCTTATCATCGACCAGGATCGCCTTCTGCGTGATCGTGATGGTGGTCATGTCCTTGGGCTGGAGCTCGGCCATACTCGAGGGCGCTTTCAAGTCTTCTTTCTGCACCTTGAGCGGCTCATCGCCGTAACTCTTGAGCAGGAAGACGAGAATAATCACCATGATATCCATCATGGAGTTAATATTGAGCGCTCCACCGGCATCTTCGCGTCGCGACTTGCTACGCTTTTTGCCCTTTGGCGTCGCCTGGTTCCAAATGTCTTCGTTTTGCTCGGCCATCGCTTCTCCGATAAAGCCAGATTCTATTCTGAGCCAAAGCCCTCGCGTCACGTCCGAGAGGATGCACCCCTCTTCTTGCCAGCAAGGAGCAAGGACACGCCAACTTCTTGGCGGTGATGTTTCTAAGAGGCGCGGTGCGCCTGGCCTCGACACCTTTTAAAAAAGGACATCAAACCAAGCTCACACGCGCACGCACCAGAGGGCGCCGCCTCCCGATCAACGCATCACTGCGCGATGGAGAGCACGGGGTCACTGAAGAGATCAGCTGGCTTCTCCTTGAGCGTGCCATCCTTCTCGTCCTTGACCTTGACCTTCTTGTACTTGGCATCCCAGAACTGCTTGTCGCCATCGTAGGACTCTTTCTCGAGCCTGTAGCGCGAGACGTCCATCAGGCGCACGATCGCGGCAAACGGCACATCCGGGTCGGCGGCGACGTTCATCACCGTCTCGTCAGGGAACTTTGCCTTGAGCTTGGAGAGCTCGTTGTAGAGCACTCGCCAGTTAAAGGCCTTGAGACCTTTCTCCAGCAGCTCCTCGCCGCCCGTGACGTCACCCTGGATGATCTTCTCGCGCCCCTTGCGGAACACGTCAGCCACATCCACGCCAGCGTCGGACCTGAGACAAATCGTCGGGCCGTCAGCAGGACATCCTGCCACCGCCGCCAACACACCGCCCTCGGCGGCGACGCGGAGGCCGTTTGGCGCAACCGTCACCGTCAAGTTCAACGGCTTCTTGTCATCCTCGGGAGGCGTATCCGAAGGGGGACCCACCGAAAGCTTCGGTGCCGTGATGTTGATCACAGCCACCTTGACGAACACCACTGACAAAAGCAGCAGTGGGATCAAGATGACCACCATGTTCATGATCGGGGCGAGGTTGAGATCTTGCTCTTCCTCGGCCATTCGCTTGCTACGCGCCATGCGTCGTTTCTCCTGTGCGCTCCAGCCTTTGGGTTACCCCCTCGCCCACTAAAGACGAGGAAAGCCCTTCGACCACGACAACACTTCGAGCATCTGGAAGCTCAACACGCTGCCACCATGGAACGCTTCTCTGTACCGAGGCGCTCCACTCTTCTCGCACACCCACGCTTATCGCTCTCGCAAAAAACCCAGACGTGCTCGTGGAACCCTGGGCGACCTCTTCACTGAAAGAACCACACCGATGCTCGCACGCTCGAAAGAGCCCACACCCCACAACGGAGATGCTTTACTGCCCCTTCTCGCCATACGCATGCCGAGCGACAGGCGCTCGGCACGCAACGCATGCGGTGTGCCCCTTCACCCTGGCGTGATGCCAGGAAGAAGAGACCACCCAGGCTTACCAACTCACTCGACCGCGCCGCCGCTCTTGCCACGGCTGATCAAGAGGTTCTCGAGCTTGACACTGTGCATGTCGATCTCGTCGAGAATCTTCTTGGTCATGCTCGAGAGAATCATGTGGAAGATCAGCGTCGGAATAGCCACGATAAGGCCGAAGGCCGTCGTGTTCATCGCGAGCGCGATACCACGCGCCAACAACTTCTGACGCGTCTCAGGCGTCGCCTTCTCGAGAGCCTCGAAAGCCTCGATAAGACCGACGATCGTACCCAGAAGCCCGAGCAGCGTCGCGATGTTCGCGAGCGGCTGGAGGATGGGGGTACGCTTCTGCACCATCGGGACAACCTCGAGGGTTGCCTCTTCGAGTGCATTCTGGATCTCGACCTCGCCCTTGTTGGCTCGCGTCAATCCCGCCTTGATAACGCGGGGAAGAGCTGCCGACGGCTGCGCATTGCACAGCTTGATCGCGCGGTCGATGTTGTTCGCCATCACCAATTTCTGGATCTGGGCCATGAACGGCTCTGCATTCACGCTGTACTTGAAGAACAGGTAAATGAATCGCTCGATCGTGATCCCGATCGTGATGATGCTGACGGCGAGGATGATGTACATCCAAATACCGCCCGTGCGGAAGGCTTCAGCAATTGCGCCCATGTCCGGTTACCTCCGTGCGCGTTTTCAATGGGGTAGAGATCTTGTCGACTTTCTTATTCACCCCGCCGAGTTCCTCTCGACGAGGGGTCGCCATCTCGTTTATTCGCCCGTTTATTAGCCATGGTGTCTGGCCAATTCTTGACTCTTACTTCTGCTTGTAGACGCTCGTTTTTCACGGCGTCCTCGAGAGACATTTGTCTATAGCACAAAGGCTGCAAACCCACCAAGCCCTTTTTCCTTGCGCCCGGGGTGCCTCTCACCTCCCCGCGCCGCGCGAGCCGCCCTCTTCATCTACCTACATGCCACCACATCCATGGCTCGCATTCAGGTAAACGGGACAAAACCAATGAGCACTAACCCATTGCCCTAGAAGGGATCTTCTTCCACCGTCTCCACCAACTCGTCGAGAAACGAGGGCTTCGTGTTCAGTGATTCATACTCGAGTTTAGCGTGCTGCAAAATGTAGAACGCTTCTGGCTTCTGAATGCGCCCTTTGATCACACTCTCCTCGAGCGTGATCACTCCATCCTGCGCATTCGCCTGCCGGGATGATCCCTCCAGCATCACGACGCCCAACGCCGCGAGCAGCGCCAGCGCCAGCTGGCCAAATCGCACGGCCATGCTCACACGAGTTCCTCTCTTCATGACAACTTCCCCATCCTAGAGTTCCAAAGAATTCCTGATCGCGCACAAAAAAGTGCCGGCAACAAGCTCACTCATCACCGCCGTCGTCACCGTCATCGCCACCCGAGGTATCCTCGGCGCCCATCTGAGACTGACGCATCAGCTCCTGGCGCGCCTTCTCCTCCTCGATCGCCTTGCGCGCCTCGGCGATGTAGGCATCCGCAGGATCTCCCTTCGCCAGGCGCCCCTTGGCCGCCGACTTGTAGTTATTGAGCGTGTCGATCGCCAGCTGCAACCTCGGGATCTTCTCCATCCCGGGCACCTCGCTCTCCAGATACAGGATCGCGAGGTTGAAGTGCGCGTCGAGGTAGTCCTTGTCGACGCTGAGCGCCTTCTTGAAGGCAACCTCCGCCTCGCGGAATTGCCCCTTCCCTTTGTGCGCGTTCCCAAGGTTCAAATACGCTTGCTTGAACCCTGGCCATACCGCGAGCGCTTTCTCGAATTGCTCGATCGCGCCGTCGTAATCACGCGCCTGGTGGTAGAGCACGCCCAGGTTGTTGCGCGCCTCGGGGTACCGAGGTTGCACCTGCACGGCCTTCTCGAAGTTCGCCTTGGCCGCGTCATTGTCATCGCGCTTGAGCTCGACCATGCCGACCTTGTAATAAATCTCGCCGCGCTCGGGCGCGATCTCGACCGCGCGCTCCAGGATCGCCTTGCTCAACTCATAGCGCCCCAGGCGATAGTGCGCCTCAGCCATCGCGAGCATCGCGTCCACGTTGCGCTCCTCGCGGCGAAGGAGCTCCTTTGCCTCGCGGACCACATCCTCGTAGCGCTTCTGCGCGAGACCGACCTCAAGCAACGTCACGCGATGCCCCAGATTCTGCGGCCTCGCGCTCGTGTACTTGTCCGCGATCCTTCGCGCGCTCGTCGCCTCCCCCTGGCGAAGATACAACCTGACGAGGTTGACCAGCGCGGGGGTAAAGTCAGGGTTGCTCGCCAACGCCTTGACGTAGGCCTCGGCAGCCTTGGCATTGTTGCCCTGGCTCTCGCGCACTACACCCAAGTTGTAAGCTGCCAGGAAACCGCCGTCGGGCTCGTCCACCAGAGAAGAGAGCTTCTCTGCGGCGCCTTCGAGGTTGCCATCCTGAGCCTGCTTCAGCGCGCGCTGGACCTTGCGGTTGACGCCATCATCGACCTTGAGCGGCTCCTGCGACGACGAACTCCCGGAATCGACCGATCCCTTCGAGCTGCCCTCGCCATCCACGCTGGCTGCCTCGGCGGGGAGCACCTCGCCACCATCCGCGCCAGCGACGTTCTCATCGCCAGGCTCGTCGGTAGCCTCGGGCTCCTCCTCCATCAACTCTTCGGGAGGTGGCGCGTTGACCGTCTCGACCTTGGTCTCTTCCTCGGTCACGGGGCCTTCTGCCTTGGCCTTGCCGCCAGTCTTGCACCCCGCCGTCACGAGCAAACTCACCACGCACAAGAGCAACACACGGGTGATCTCAGATCGCTTCATTCGCCTC
Organism: Myxococcota bacterium; assembly: GCA_036155555.1. GTDB lineage: Bacteria > Myxococcota_A > Bradymonadia > Bradymonadales > Bradymonadaceae > JAYZVO01. The sequence goes on along the minus strand of JAYZVO010000026.1, from coordinate 15,755 downwards.
TCTCCCTCGTGTCCCTGTCCTGATCTCAAGAGTCTTCTCCTTTCGAGTCATCCTCACGTGGAGGCTTCTCGTACTTCTCGTAAGACTCCTTATCGAGCAACGGCAAGCCAGTCTTGACCTCGTCGCTGACCGCGCGGCGCTCCTCCTTGTAGAGCGGGTAGTCCGCCGGGCGGTACTTGTTGAGCTCTTGCACCGAGAGCTTCGTCCACTCGTTGACGATCTTCTCCTCGCGCCCCTTGGCCACCACGCGCACATAGCTCTCGACGGCCTTGTCCTCGAGTGGGATGGCGATATCGTCGAGCTGCGTGCGGTAGATGTCCCACTCCTCGCTCCCCTCGGGGAACGGCACGGGAGCTTCGTACAGCATGTTCGCGAAGCGCTGGTACATGTTCCCGAGGCGGAAGCCCGCCGCGAGCGTCCACTCGAGGTTACGATAGGCGTAAACCTTCTCGTACATCGGCGTCAGCGCCTTCTGCCCTTCGATCTTCTCCTGGAGCAGCTTGCCCTGCTTCTTGACGTTGCCCGAGAGCTTGATCTTGCTCCACTTCTCGAACTCGTACTCGACCAACATGAACTCGGCCTTGGCCGCGTAGTATGCCTCGGGCGCGCCAGGTTGAATGCCGTAGCTCGCGTACTCGGCGAGCGTGCGCTCGTACCACTTCTTGGCCTTCTTATCGTCGCCCTTCTCGGCGTGATAATCGTAGAGCTCACCGAGCGCGGTGAAGACCTTGAGCGAGTTCTGCGAAGATCCGTGCGTGTCGATATAAGTCTCGTAACCCGAGAGCATATCGCGCGTGCGATCTGCCTTCTTCCAACACTGCACCGCCTGCCAGTACACATCATCCGAATCATCGCGATCCGAGAAGCGCTTCGAGTACTCGACGTAGCGATCTGCGGCCTTGCGATAATCTTGCGAGTTCTCGAGCAAGATCGCCCCGGAGCGCAGCGCGTCGCCACCCTTTTCCTTGTAGATGAACTTGCCGCCGAACGCGTCGACGACCTCCTTGGGCGTCTCCTTGTCGCCAAAGCGATCATAGAAGGCCAGATAATTCTGACTCGCCTTGTCGAACTCGAAGAAGCGCTCCGAGTTCACCGCCACGCGATAAATCGCATACGGCACGAAGTTGTTGTCCGGGAACTCCGTATAGAGACGCTCGTAATACTTCGCCGCCTCGCCGGGCTTATCCAACTCCTCGTAGGCGACCGCGATGTTGATGAGCGCGATGGTCGTCGTCTCTTCCTTGTCGGTACGACTCATCAACTCCTTGTACTTCTCGATCGCCTCCTCGTAGCGCTTCTCCTGGTAGGCTTTCTCGGCAGCCTTACCCAGAGAGGCGAGCTCGTACTCGGCGATCTCAAGGCGAATCGTCTCCGCCTGATCTCCCTTGAGCAGATCCTTGAACTCGTTGGCCTTGCTCGCCAGCGTCGTATAATCCTTCTCGAGACGATACGTCTCGAGCATCAAGCTCGCGGCGAACGCGCCGACCTGTTGATCAGGATAGTTGCGGATCACCCACTCGAAGCGACGGCGCGCTTCGGGGAAGTCGTTGAAGTCGTAGAAGAGCTTGGCGGCCTGGAAGGCAAACTTCGAGTCGAGGTAAGGATCTTCCTTGTTCTTGAAGCCAAGAACCACGTAGCGATCGAGCGCTGTGACGTACTTGCGCGCGATCTCTGGCAATGGCTCCGCCGTGATCGCGGCAGGCCCAGCATCAGGATCAGCCGGGGCAGAAGACGCGACCTCCTCGGCCGCAGCCTCGCCGCCACCCGGGAGGATCTTGCTCGGGACATCGCCCGCCTCGACCCTCGACGCGATCACCTTCTCGAGCGCCTTGATCGCGTTGAGGCCACAGACCTCCTGGATCTCCTCGAACTCATCGTCGCGCAGATCCATCTCGCGCACTGCCCTGTACTGCTCGTAGGCGGGCTCGTACTGATCCGAATAAAAGAGCGTCTCGGCGTAGTAGTAGTTCCACTGGAAAGCATCCTTGTCATTCGGGTGCTTCTTGAGGAACTCGGCGTAGGTCTTCGCCGCGAGCTCGTACTTGCGCTTGGAGGACGCGAGCATCGCCGTGTCCTCGTTGACGATCGCCTCGTCACGCTCCTTCTGCGCTTGCTCGTGGAACCAGGTCGCCGACTGGATCAGGTTGTCCTTGACCAGCGACGACGCGTAACGCATCGCCTCGACCTCGCCAGCCTTCTCCTGCTTCGCATACCACTCCGAGCCCGGCCCGTAGAACTCGCCAAGCTGGCGACGCTCTTCGAACGCCGAGTTCATATCATCGGCGCGGAACATCGCGAGCACCATCTGCTCGTGAAGCTGCGGGTTGAGCGGATCATCAGGGAAGGTCGCCAACGTGTAGCGCACCACCGAGATCGTCTCGTCGAAGAAGTTGTTCTCGAACAAATACTCGGACAACTGCGCGAGGACCTCGCGCTCGTAGCCCTTCTCTCCCTTGAGATAGAACTGCGCGCGCTTGAGGCCAAACTCATCGTCGCTGATCCCGTCCCCGTCCCAGTCAGCCTCGGCGAGACTGATGGCGATATACTGGACGGCCTCCGAGCGAAGCACCGAACCGGAGCGCCCCGTCTTTGCCTCCTGAGCATCGGAGTACTCGACGAGCTCCTTGAAGCGGATGATCGCCTCGTTGAAGTTATCCTGGCGGTAATACGTCCAGGCCAACTTGTAGAGCGCCTTGTCGTAGAAGCGACTCTCCGGGTACTTCATCGCCTCGGCGTAGGCGAGCTGCGCGCTGGCGAGGTCATTGATATCGAAGTAGTACTCGCCAATGCGAATCCACGCCTCCGGGATGAACTCGGACTCGGGATGCTCCGCGATGAGCGTCATCAGGATATCTTTGGCCTCTTCGTCCGCACCCTCTTGCAACTTGCAGTAGGCGAGCAGGTAGCGCGCGCCGTCGAGGAAGCGGTAGTCAGGCCAGTCATTGATGAGCTTCTGGAAGGTCGCCATCGTCGGACCATAGTCGCGACGCGGCTCCGAGGGCATGTCCGGGACCTTGCCATTCTCATACTGGACGAGCGCCTCCTGGAACGCCTCGTCGGCGAGCAGGAAGTCGTCGTTTGCCTTCTCGAACTGGAGCTCGGCGAGGCGAAAGAGCGCGTCGGGCGTATAGGCGGCATCATTCGGGTAGCGCTCGATGAACGACTGGAACGCCGCGATCGCGTTGTTGCGGCGCTGGCGCTCGACCGAAGTCAACTCGTCGATCTGGCGGTTGTAAGTCTTTTGCACCTGCGCCACGCGCTGGCGGTACTTGGACTCGACGATCCCGTCGACGGTCTTCTGATAATCGTCAGACTCCTGGCGATAGCGTGAGAATGCCTTCTGGTACTCCTTGAGGGCGGCGCGCTCTTCCTCGGACGCGTCCTTGCCAAGCGATGGCGCGAGGGTCTCCTCGGCGTCCTCCTCGGCTTTTTCCTTGGCGGCCTCGGCGGGCTTTGCATCCCCGGCCTTCTCGCCAGCGCCTGCCTCGGCGCTCTCTTCACCCTCGGCGGGTTCGGTGGCTTCGGCACCTTCGGCGCCCTCTCCATCCTGTGCCCAGACCTGGGAAGGAACCCCGAGAGAGCACGCGAGAATCAACGCCAGCGACGGCGCATGCCGCCGCGCTGCGTTCCGCAGTGGGAGCAACGCCCTGCCCACCCCTGGCTTCAACGTCTCTGGCGTCGTCTTCTCTTTCTTATCACGCATGGTCTTACCCTTCATGGTTCATGGACATACCGCCATGATCGAAGTCGAAGTGCTCTGTCTTAAAACAAGTGACAGCGCCTTCTTATCGTACTTCTTCGAACGCCTCTTGGAGCGCGCGCAATTCATTGGTGCGCTTCTGGAAGAGGTCATTGATCTTGTTGGTCGAGTCCTCCTTGCTCTGGAAGAGGACGTCGATCTTGCCAACATCTGCGCGCAGCACGATGCCGGTGAACTGCTCGCGGCGGTTGACGAAGGTCTGCAACGCGACATCGCCCGCGAACCCCTTGGAGTCCTGCGTCACGAGATCGAGCTCGCCGGATTGCGTCTGGAGCACCTTGCGCAAATTGGCCAACGTCTTTCGCACCTCGTCGGCCTTGGTCCCGACGATCCCGTCCATCTGCACATAATAAGACGAGATGCGACCGTAGAGCGGCGGGATCTGACCACGCAAGCGCTCGATCTGAGCCAGCTCGCTCGGGTTCTTCGCCAGGCTTCGCTTGGTGAGCAGGAAATCCGACGCTTCCGCGAGCTTGCCCATATAAAGCTGACGCAACGAACGCTCGGGGACGCTGACCACATCTCCTGCGCCGACGCTCTCCCTGGCGCGCGCGATCTCTGCGCGCAACCTGACCTGCTCGTCCTCGAGCGCCTTGATCGTCTGGCGAAGCTCCTCGCGCAAGGCGTCCACCTCGGCGCGCTCCTCTTCCGAGAGCGGCACATCCTGGAGCTGCATGTAGGTCTCGATCGCGGTGAGCTCGGCGCGCACCTGATCGATCGAATAACCGACCTCGTTGAGCTGCTCGCGCAAACGCTGGAAGTCCTTGCTGACCTGCTTCTCACGCTCCTTGAGCGCTTCTGCGTCCTCCGGGATCACCTTGTAGCGCGCCTCGAGCATGTCGAGGTCTTGCCGGATCGCATCCCACGTCGCCTTGTCCGCGCCCGTGAGTGATGGAGAGATCGAGGCGGACAACTTGCTCACGAGCAAACGCTGCACGTTGATAAGTTGACTCTCGAGCTCCGTCACGAGCGCCATCCCCTCGGCAAGCTTGGGGAAGGACTTGACCGCCGCGCCAGAGTTCAGGCGCGCCTCGATCTGCTCCAGGTCATCGAACGCCGAGAGCAAGTTCACGCGCGCGAGCCCCACATCATCGATGAGTTGCCTCGCCTGCTCGAGCTTCTCGTCCTGCGTCAGCCACTTCTCGGGAGGCAACGCTTTGAAGTCCGTGCGAATCGTGGGCAACCCCTCGGGCACATCGAGCGTCAGGTCCTCGCGCACCAGGCTCCTGAAGAACCCGCGCAGATCCTCGTGCTCCTTTGCAAAATCATCGAGCTGTTGACGCACCGGCTCGAAGCGCTCGAGCACCGTCTCGTAAGATTCGAGCGCGGTGTCATAGTCATCGACGCGCATCGCCAGATCCGCCTTGAGCAACAAGGCGCGCGTGTACGTCTCTGGATCTGGCTCCGCCAACAAGAGGGTATCGAGCAAGCGACCCGCCTGCTCGAAGCGCTCGAGCTGGATGTTGGCCCAGGCCGACTCGTAGGTCGCGTCGATAAAGTTTGGATCGTCGCGCTCGATGCGGTTGTAGTGCAGCAGCGCGTCCTGGTACTTCTCCTGCTCGTAGGCCACGCGCCCCAGGCTCAGGTAAGACAGGTAGTAGACGCGCAGATCACCTGGATCGTTGGGAATCCCCTTGGTGAGCGCCTCGAAGATCTTGTTGGCCTCATCGAGGTTCCCCTCGTTGACCAACGTCACCGCCGCGAAATAGCGCCCCTTGTTCTCGAACTCCCTGGCCGTGGCCGAGCGCATAAAGTACTTGCGCGCCTCGCTGTAGTTCTCCTGCTCGTACAAGGTCTTGCCGCGCAAGTAGCTCAGCGCGGGCGCCTCGTTGGTGTTGCTATCGAGCATCGTATAGATCTCTTGCACACCCTCGTAGTTGTCCGTGGCGTAGGCGATCTCCAGAAACTTCACCAGCGCTTCCTGGTGATACTCGCCCTTGCCCATGGCGATGAGTTCCTTGAGGTAGGTGCGCGCGCCGATGAAGTTGCGCTGCTTCGCCAGGCTGTCCGCAAGGAAGTAATGCGATGCCCGGTATCCACCAAAGCTCGCATCCGAGCGCGAGATGACATCCAAAAACAGATAGCTCGCGCGATCGAACTGCTTGAGCTCGTAGGCCACGCGCGCATCGTTAAAGCGCGTCTCGAGCGAGAACTCCGTGCGCAGCAGCTCCGGCTTCAGGTAGCGATCCTCGAGCGCGCCGAGCTGGCGCTTCACGAAATCGACCGTCCCTTGCGCCTCGGTCAGGTTTGCCTTGCCCTGCGCATGAGCGGGTTGCCCGATCTCGGGGAGCGGTGACGAGGCTGGCCAGGCGCCAAAAAGCGCCGCCGCCGCCGAAACAGCAGCGAGCCCTGTGCGCCATCCTCTCGTACCCGTTTTTTTGAGTGTTCCTCGTCGCATCGAGCGCTCCATCCTTTCACGCACTCCGTACAAACAGATTTGTCGAGGCCAACGCCACGACAAATCTCCGATCAAACAACCACTGGCCGCAAAACAAACCGCGCTGCCTCTTCACGAGGCTCGCTTATTTCTTCTTCTCGTCCTTGCCCTTGGCGTCCTTGTCCTTGGCATCCTTCACCGCGGCTTCGTCCGGCATCACCTGCGTCTTGCTGATGTCACACCGGATCTTGGGGCTCTTCTCGACCTCTTTCGTCGCGCCGCCATCGCGGTAGGCGACCACGTCGATAAGCGTGGCCATCCCCTCCTCGACGGTGAACTTGCACTGGCGCTCGAGCGTGAAGTCATACCCCTCGAAGTACCCGAACACGGCCGCGTTCCCCTGGAACTCGATCTTGACCACGAGCTTGTGCGTGCCCGGCCCGATCGCGCCGTTGAGCAGCTCGATCTGCTCCTTCTCCGAGAGCGATCCGTCACGGTCGATCTCGTTGCGCAGCACGTTGCCATCGAGCAAGTACGTCATGCGCTTGATCTTGAAGCGACGCCCCAGCTCGTTCTTCTGGACGATCAACGCCTTCGAACCCGCGATCTTGTTCCCGAGCAAGGTCTCCTTGAGCAAGACAATGCGCGACTTCGAGCGGAAGACCTTGTCCTTGAGGTCGTCGATGCGCGTCTCGAGCTCCTTGACGCGCAAGTCGTACACCTCCTGCGAGGACACATCTCCAGAGGCGACCCCCTGAATACGATCCGTCTCCATGCGCTCGCGCAGAGACTCCTCGGTGCCAGGATAGTCCGTGCGCATCTCTCGACCGCCCGGACCAACCTTTGGTCCTCCATCCGCAGGCGCACCATCCGCAGGCGTGCCCCCTTCGACACCCTCAGCAGGAGCCTCCTCGCCTTCTGCGGGGGCCTCCTCGCCGACTTCTTCCTCTGCGGGGGCCTCTCCGCCTTCTGCTGGCGCTTCCTCGCCCTCTGCTTCGGCTCCCTCTCCCTGCGCCATCGCGCTCACAGGCAGGCAGAACCCAGCCAGGACCAACAACATCATCACCGAGTCGCGTCTCAACATCTCTTGGCGTCCTTCACTCTCTATTCGTGATCATCTCAGTCCCATCGATGGGACAAAGGGCCATGATACCACGGCAAACTATACAGGGTATCATTGTGATCTCAAGATCGAACGGGGTCGACAGGATTATCCTACCTTAAGTCGCCGTCTTGATTCACCTTTGTGCACAACCTGCCCTTTTCGATCGCCTCGCCAGCGCTCCGTGGTTGCGATCGACTCTCGACATGCCTAGGTTTAGCCCCCAGATAAGCTCACCCCAAATACCGACGAGGAACAGGTGGATAACAAGTACTACGCGCAAATCCTTTCCGATGTCGCCCTCCTCCTTCAAATCAAGGGCGCCAACCGCTACAAAATTCGCGCTTACCAGAACGCCTCGCGCGCCATCGGTGGCCTCAACGAACCCGTCGAGGATGTCCTGGCGCGCGGCGAACTCACCGACATCGATGGCGTCGGCAAGAGCATCGCTGGCGACATCGACGAGATCAAAAAGACGGGCACCTGCCAGGCTCGCACCGACCTCCTCGATGAACTCGACCCCGGCTTGCTCGAGCTCCTCAAGATCCAGGGCATGGGCGCCAAGAAGGTCAAGACCCTCTACGACGAACTCGACATCAAGAATATCCAGGATCTCAAAGAGGCCGCCGAAAATCAAAAAATCCGCGAGCTCGACGGCTTCGGCAAAAAGACCGAGGAGAAGTTCCTCGCCGAGATCGAACGCCTCGAGTCCGACGACGGCCGCACACCACTCCCATCCGCCCTCGTGCTCGCCGAGTCCTTCCGCGACGAGCTCGCCGAGCGCGATGACGTCGAGCGCATCGAGATCGCTGGCTCCATCAGGCGTCAGAAAGAAACCATCGGAGATATCGATCTGCTCGTCGCCTCGACCTCCGATCCCACGCCGATCATGGACGCCTTCACAAAGATCGCTGGCGTCTCCGAGATCCTCGTCAAGGGGGATAAGAAAACCAGCGTGCGCACCGTCCAGGGCATCCAGATCGACCTTCGCATCGTCGCCCCGGAGGTCTTTGGCTCCGCCCTCCACTACTTCACCGGCTCGAAGGAACACCACGTCAAGCTTCGCACCCGCGCCAAGCGCCAGGGGATGAAAATCAGCGAGTATGGCGTCTTCAAGGACGGCGACCCCAACCCCATCGCCTCCATGACCGAAGAGGAGGTCTTCTCCGCTCTCGGTTTAAAATACATCCCGCCAGAGCTTCGTGAAGGGTTCGATGAAATCGACCTCGCGCTCGAAGACGACCTCCCCGAGCTCGTCGACATGAAGCACATCCGCGGTGATATCCACATGCACACCATCGAGAGCGACGGCGAGGCGACCATTCTGGAGATGGCGCAGGCCGCAAAGGCGCTCGGTTACGAGTACATCGTCCTCACCGATCACTCCCAGGTCCTCACCGTCGCGAATGGGATGACCCCCAAGCGCTTCGCCCGTCACATCGAGGCGATCCGCGAGGCAAACGAACAGATCGAGGACTTCACCATCCTCGCGGGCATCGAGGTCGACATCCTCAAGGATGGCTCCCTCGACATGGACGAGGAGCTGCTGCGCGAGTGCGACTGGGTCGTCGGCAGCGTCCACATCCACCAACAACTCGACAAGGACGCCATGACGCGTCGACTGCTCAACGCCATCGACACCGGCTTGCTCAGTTGCCTCGGGCACCCCACAGGTCGCATCCTCGGCGGGCGCCCAGGTTACGAGTACGACCTCGAAGAGGTCCTGCAAGCATGCAAGGCAAAGCGCGTCGCCGTCGAAATCAATGGCTCCACCGGCAGGCTCGACTTCAACGCCGATCACGCCGCCAGAGCTCACCGCGTCGGCGTCAAGATCGTGCTCGGCTCCGACGCACACTCCACCCTCGGCCTCGAGGCGATGCCCTTCGCCGTCGGCCAGGCTCGCCGCGCTGGCCTCACCCCCAGGGATGTCTTGAACTGCCTCCCCGCCAAAGAACTCGTCGCCTCCGTGCGTTGAGAGTTGTGCGGCGCGCGGCGCGCGAAAAAAGCCGCCGCCCTTTTTAGCTGTGGGTTAGAGTCGACTTCAACCCACAGCAAAAAAGGGCGGCGGCTTTTTTCGCTAAAGCACCATCGCTTTGTGCAAACGCGAACCTCAGCCAGCCTTGGGGATCTCCATCGGCAAACCGGGCGTGCGCCCCTTTCCATAGAGGAAGTGGTACGTCCAGAAGCTCGTGAGCACGCGCTTGGTGTAATTGCGCGTCTGACCGTAGGGGATGTCCTCGATCCAGAGGTCGAGCGGCAACTTACCGCGCGCCTCGACCCAACGCCGCACGTTGCCCGCGCCCGCGTTGTAACCGGCAATAATCATCGCCGGGTGATTCTCGAACTCCTCGCCGAGCTCGCGCATATACGCCGTCCCGAGGCGCACGTTGGTCTCGGCGTCGAACAACTGCGAGGCGCTCTTGACCGTAAAGTCATCCTTTGACGCCACGCTCTTTGCCGTCCCCTCCATCAATTGCAACAGGCCGCGTGCGTTCGCCCAGCTCTCGATGCCAGGGTTAAACCCGCTCTCCTCGCGCATGATCGCCCAGACCAGCTCGCCAGGGATCTCGCGCTTCTCGGCCCACTTCGAGACCAACGGCTCGAAGGGCGCAGGGTAAGCGATCTCCCAGTGCTGTCGCGTGGTCGCGCTCGGATAACCCGTCTCCCAGTCGTCGATGTCGCGGCGAGGAATGTTGTGTGAGAGAGGATAGGCTCCGGCGGCGTCGAGGAGCATGGCGAGCGCCCATTTGCTCGAATCATCCCCGCTCCACTTGCTGCGAAGCTGGCGGAACTCATCCTCGGCTTCCTCACCGAGCCCGAGCTTGAGCAGCGCGCCTCCACGCACAAAGTTCGCGTCCTCGGTCAACCCATCCGGCAACGCGAGCGTTGGCATGGGCGCCGCACCCTCTGCTGCCTTTACCAAGAACCCGCAGAGCTCCTTCTCCTTGACCGCGCAGACATCCTCGGGGACCTCCTTGACGCCTGCCTGTCTGGCCAGGTGATTGAGCGAAAGCATGGCGTAAAACCCGAGCGGGTTCTCGACGGCGACCTCGCGGTAGATCTGGTTGGACTCTTCCTTCTTTTTAAGCTCCTCGAGCGCGCGCCCCTTGTAATACTTGAGGCGCCCCGCCGAGTAGAGATCTTGTTCCTGAGGATCATCGACCGAGTCGACATACGCCACGACCTCTTTCCACTTGTCGCGCTCGATCATATCGCGCACGAGCAGCCAGTGCGCATCGTTTGCCATATCCCCATCAGGGTAGGCTTTGACCTGGCGCTCGAGCTGCTTGCGCATCCCCTTGAGGTCCCCCTCCTCGCGCATGATTCTTGCCACGTACAACATCGCGTCGTCGGCATAAGAGCTCGTCGGGAAGCTCGACCAGAGCTTCTCGAAGGCGCGCTTGGCGGCCTTGCGATCGCCCGCGTTCCACTGCCCCCGGCCCATGTTGTAATAGGACTTGATGACGAACGAAGAGCCCGGACAATTGCCGGTCACGTTCTCGTACCAGGCGATGCTGTCGGGGTGCTTGCGAAGCTTCGTGTAAGACTTGCCGACGAGGTAATTTGCCTCGCAGTAAAGCTCGCCACCCTTTGCAAAGATCTTGGCATAGCGCGCGCCGTCGACCACGGCCTCTTCCGAGCGATGGCGCGAGAACAACTCGCGCAGCTTACGGATGCGCTGCTCGTCGCTCGTCTCGGCGATCTTCTCGCGCGTCTTGCCAGAGAGCTTCGGCTTGATCTTGCCGAGCTGATCGATGGCGCCCGGCACCAGCTCCGAGAGCGGGTGATAGGTGACGATATCATTGAGCAAGATCGCCGCCTCGTCGTACTTCTTCTTCTCGAGCAACAACTCGGCGCGGCGTGCGCGGACCACATCCGCGCTCCGGCGCTTCCCGTAGCTCTTCAGGTAAGCCTCGTAGACCTTTAACGCCTTGTCCTTGTCCGAGCTTGTCTTGCCGTTGTAGAGCGACTCACCGAGCAAGAAGAGCGCGTCACCGTGAACCTCGCTCTCGGGCGCGACGAGAGCCGCGCGCTCCGCTGCGGTCGCCCAGTCCTTTTTATCGAAGGCGCACTGCGCGCCCCAGATCTGCGCATAATCAGCGAGCACGATCTTTTGCTTGATGACCTGACCGAGGACCTTCGAGCAAACCTCGGCCTTGCCATTGATTCCCGCCATACGCCCATAAACAAGCGCTTGATAAGGTTCCTTGGCTGGCTTTGGATCGAGCTTCGCGAGCAGCTTGTAGGCGTCCTCGTGTCGGCGCTCTCGGAGCGCAGCGAGGATGTCCTCAGGGAGCGGCGTCCCCACCTTGATGGCAGCCAACCAACCCGCCTCTTCTTTCCCAGGGGTCGCCGCTGGCGCCTCCTTTGTCGTGGCAGCGGGAGCGGTCGCGCTCGTACCACTGCTCGTCTCGGTCGAGACTTCGGGGGTTTTCTTTTGCGCGCAGGCGACCGAGCTCACGCCGAGCACCACGGCGAATGCCGTGGCGCACTGCAAGCTCACGCGCCCGGCAGCAGAGAGGCGGGGGGTGTTCAATGCGATCATGTGATCCTGCTCCATGGATTTTTTGCGGACGTCCCTGTCACGCTCTCGCTCAGTATGTGGGCTCATCGCGATCTCGTCAAAAAACTTGCGGTTCTTGCACTTCTCCACGATCGCGCCCTGCCCCCAAGACTCACGGATTGCTCGTGCCGATCCAAAACGTCACGGGCAAGCCACCGTTGGTCAACCTGGCGCGCTCCTCCATGGGGAACACAGCCGTGGTCAAATCAAAGTCCCTCGGGAGTAAAATCCCCAACCTCCACCCAGGCATCTTGCCGCTGGCGAAGACCTCGAGCAGCTCCTTGATGGCGCCGCTCCTCTCGAGACGCTCTCCATACGGAGGGTTGCAAATCACCAGCCCTGGCACATCGTGCGCAGGTACGAGATCTGCGACCTCTCTGTGGAGCAAGGTCACGTCATCCAGAATCTCGGCGCGCGCAGCGTTGCGTCGCGCTTTCTCCAAAACATCCTCGTCTCGATCCGCCCCGATCAGGGGAGGCGCGTCCTCCAGGACAACAGGCTCGACGGCCGCCTCGTCAAACGACTCGCGGTTGGCGTTCACCAGCGAGAGCGCGCCATAATCACTGGGGCTCCATAACCTTGGCTCGAGGTTGCGGCGACGCCTGGCGGCCTCGATCACGAAGGTGCCAGATCCACACATCGGGTCGATGAGCGGCTCCTCCTCGCTCCAGCCAGCCAGCGACAGCAGCGCCGCAGCGAGCGACTCGCGCAAGGGCGCCGCGCCCGTCTCATCGCGCCAGCCGCGCTGATGCAACGCGCGCCCAGCCATCTCCAGGTTAAGCTCGCAACGATCCTCGATCACGCGCGCCATCAACGTCAGCGCGCTCCCCTCGTCCTTCTTTCTCTGGAAGGCGCGATCGGTGCGAATGATATCGGGAGGATGGATCTTGAGCTCCTGTGAGAAGTGATCCCGCAGGCCATCAGCCACGCGATCGACCGCCTCGCCGGAACCTCCGATCCCCGAGCGGTGAACGACCGAGCGCACATGCACCTTGCTTCGCTCCTCCTCTTCACCGCCTGAAATCAGGCGCTCCCACTCGTAGCGGCGCGTCTTGTTATAGAGCTCGATCCCATCTCTGGCGCGGAACTCGTCCACGCGAAGATAGAGTCGGTGCACGATCCTTGATTGACGAAGCACTTGATAGAGGCCACGCGAGGTTGACTGAAACTCGACGCCTCCCTGAAGCACCTTCGGTTTCTTGATCTTGAACGCGCGCAGCTCCTCGAGCAGCGCATCTTCCAAGCCTGGCGTGGTCACGGCGAAATATCTCTGGGCCATTTTCCTAAATTCCCCTGGTAAAGAATGGGGTGAGCGCTCTGGTGGCGGATGTTATAAGAGAGCCATCGGAACTCGCCAACCTCACTCGCTTCGCGGAGCTTTCTTTTCATGGCCACAGACATCCCACGCTCGAGCGGTATCCTGCTCCACCCGACCTCGCTCCCCTCCCCTTATGGGATCGGGGATCTTGGCAGCAGCGCGCACGACTTCGTCGACGCCCTGGCGGCGTCTGGCCAGACCTGGTGGCAGATGCTGCCGCTCAATGTTCCTGGCCATGGCGGATCTCCTTACTCGGCAGAGTCCGCCTTTGCAGGGAACCCCGCGCTCATCGACCTCGATGCGCTGGCTGAAAAAGGATGGCTCGAGGCATCCTCGCTAAAATCACTCGCTGACGCCTGCGCCAAGCACGCTCCATCGCGTATCAACTTCTCGCTGGCGATCCCAGCAAAGATGGCGTTGCTCGACGCCGCATGGGAGATCGCGAGCAAGGACAAGGGCGTGCGCGCGATGATCGAAGCGTTCGAGACGAGCGAGGCCGCCTGGCTCGAGGATTACGTGCTGTTCGCCGCGCTCAAGGAGAAGCACCCGAATAAATCATGGCGAGACTGGCCAAGGGAGCTGGTCGCGCGCGCTGCGAGCGCGCTCGAGCGCGAAAGAGAGGAGTGCGCCGACGCCATCGCGCGCCACACCTTCTATCAATGGGTCTTCTTCTCGCAATGGAGCGAGCTGCGAGATCACGCGCGCGCCAAAGGAATCCGACTCATCGGGGATATCCCGATTTTTGTGGCCATGGACAGCGCCGACGTGTGGGCAAACCGCCACCTCTTCAAGCTCGACGAGCGCGGGCACGCCGAGGTCGTCGCGGGTGTGCCTCCTGACTACTTCAGCGCCACGGGGCAAAAGTGGGGCAACCCCGTCTACGACTGGAGCGCGGTCGAGGAGAACAACTACGCGTGGTGGATCTCTCGCGTGAAGAAGGCGATCGAGACCGTCGACCTCGTGCGCATCGATCACTTCCGAGGCTTTCAGGATTACTGGGAGACGCCCTCGAACAAACCCACAGCGATCGATGGCGAGTGGGTCGCAGGCCCGCGCGATGCGTTCTTCGAGGCGATCAAAGGTGCGCTCGGCGAGGTCCCGTTTATCGCCGAAGATCTGGGTCTTATCGACGAGCCGGTTTACGAGTTGAGGGATCGCTTTCACTTGCCGGGGATGAAGGTGATGCACTTCGCCTTTGGCGGAGAGCCCGATCACCCCTTTCTCCCGCACACCTACCCCGAACACTGCGTTGCCTACACGGGCACCCACGACAATGACACCACGCGGGGCTGGTACGAGAACACCTCGGATGAAGAACGCCACCGCGCGCGCGTCTACCTGAGCAGCCCGGATGAAGAGATCGTCGACGCGATGATCGAGGCGCTCTTTGGATCGCGCGCCAACCTCACGATCCTGCCCGCGCAAGATCTATGGGAGCTCGGCACGGAGCATCGCATGAACACGCCCTCGACCATCGACGGCAACTGGAGCTGGAGGATGACCGCCGAGCAGCTGTCCGACGAGGGCGCCTGGAGTGTGCTCGGCGACCGCACCAAACGCCACGCTCGTACACGGAGGAAGGCGTGAGAACAGGACAAACTCGAGCAGGCATCCTCGCGACAGCGCTCTTTTTCGGTTGCTTCGCGTGCCAGAAGAATGGCGCGCAGGCACCGGAAACACAGGTGCAGGAGACCACCACGCAAACAACAACGAGGCCGCTGATGTGTGAAGACCCTCTCGAGATTGTCCTCCCCATGCCAAAGGATGGCGCCCCCACGGCAACCTTCGAGGTCGACTCCGGCGAGCAGATCGAGCCTGGGCTTGGCTGCCAGTCGATCAGTTTCGATGGGAGTGACGCGCCAGCAAAACTCAGCAAGGGGGATGAGACCTTCACCATCGCGGCGCACGAGACCGAGCTCCAGCGCATCAAGGTCGGCCACACCACCGTCTTGATTCACATCCCGCCAGGCACGCACGTCAAAATCGGCTCGCACCCCTGCTTTAGCTGGCAGTTTCTGTCGCCAGACCTCTCCGTCGAGGGCGCCACGGCGCCTGATGCGATCTGCATCAGCGAAAAAGAGGACGCGAAGTGCCCTGATGGGATGCTCGAAACAAGAACGCGTCTGGCGGTCGATCCTCTGTGCGAGGAGCCCGAAGCGCCGCAGATGCGCTGCGTGAAGCCGACGTTGGTCTCGCTCTTGCCCCCTTCTGCCTGGACACGACCTGTGACCTACGCCGAGGTCGGCGCCGTCGATGAAAACGAGCCCACGCTCCCCTACCCGCTCGATCCACCACTCGAGGCTATCCCCGCGAGCTGCGGCTTCCTCCGCGTCAGCACCGGGGCCGAGCGCGTCTTCCTCGCTGTAGGCTTTGGCCAGGAGTGGAAGCTTAAAGTCGACCCCGGCGGGAAGTTGAGCGGGACCGTTTCAGCGTCTCCCTGACCACGGGTCGGTGGCTTGCGCCCCGCACGCCCTGCGCCCCCCCCGCGGCCTCACTATCGTTCGCCGCCGCCCCCCTGTGTCTCGGCTAAAGCCTCGGGAGGGGGGCAGACCTGGCGTTGGTTGCTCGGTCGGTGGCCCACGGAGCGCGTTGAGATATGCTGTGAGTTTTGAGAGCGCGAGAAGGGAGCGCTCT
>JAYZVO010000025.1:0-18436 GCA_036155555.1 Myxococcota bacterium | reverse complement strand
CCGCCGCACCCCCCCCCGCCTCATATAAATATGGCCCGGGGGGAAAAACAACCCCCCTCCAAAAATATTTAGGGGGGGCAAGGGGGCCGCTCGGCACCGAGCGCTCGGTGATTGTTTAAAACGAAATGGACCAGCCGACCGCGAGCCCATCCTTGCTCGGTGCGACGAGGAGCGTGGTCGACGCATCCTTTGCCTTCCCAGACCTGGCCCACCAGATGACGCCGCCAATGGCGAGCGCGCTCCCTGCGGCGACTGCGCCAAACCCGAGGTTGCGCCGCTTCGTGGCGCTGTCGAGCCTGATTTGCAATTCGTTGACTTGCTCCTCGGAGGTATCGCCCAACTCCTCGTAGGTGTAGGCGTCCTCTACATCAGCGCACCCGGCGATATCTCGCGCGTCGTTTGCCTCGGAGCACACCGCGCGTTGAAGCGCGCGCGAGCCCGTAAAGGCGAAGTACCCTCCTGCGCCCGCACCGACGACGCCGAGGCCCGTCAACACGAGCGGGAGCGCTCGCCTCTTGCCCTTCTTTTTGGCCGCCGAGGATCGAGAGATCGCGTTCGGCTGAGGCTGCGCGTCGAGGTACTCCGGGAGCAGCGAGGGGAGCAACGTGGCGACCCCCTTCTTGGAGGTCTCATCGCTCCAGAGTGGCATCCTCGAGGACTCGACGCGCACGAGCAAGACGGTGGCGTCGGTATCCTTTGCCGCGAGGTGTGAGACGCCGATCATCAGGTCGAGCCCGGACCAAAACCGGATCGCGCGGAGCGCATCCTCGGCTTCGCGCCGCGAGCTCTGAGAGCCATCCTCTATGATAACCTCGAGCGGTGAGCCCGTGACGAGTGGCACCTCGAGGCGCGCGTTCGCGGTCGGGCGCAGCTTCCAGATGGCTGGCGAGGTGCTCGGGCAGTCGAGCGTGATGAAGTAGTCGATCTCGGGATCGACTGGAGTCGGCTTTCCCTGCTCGAGCGCGATGCCATTGAGAAACGTCGCGCACTCGCGAGCCTCACCGAGCGGCCTGAGCACGATCGAGGTCGAGGGATCGAGCAGCTGCGCGATCCGCTTCTCGACCAACGCGCGCGTCTCCGGTGGCGTCGAACCAGTCGAGGGGAGGTGGTGCGGGAAGTGACGCGCGAGCAAGGACGCGACCGCTTCGGCGTTCTCTTTCTGGCCAACATCCTGATAGGAGCGCAGCAGGACCACACCCGTCTCGTAGATCTGCGCGCTGCGATCAGGGCGGTAGGCGAGCATCTCGCGCGAGGTCACGCCCGCATCGAAGATGGGTCCGAGGAGTTCGATCGAGAGCTTGGCGCCATCGTAGAAGTAAGCCTTGATCCCTTCGTTGATGGCGTTCGTGTAGTTGGTAAACTTCTGGCCGAGCTCGGCGGGAGGTTTTGGAACGCGCGCCTTCTCGATCTCGCGCTCGATGGCGTAGGGATCGAGCACTTCGTATGACTTCGAGTCGAGCGTGCGCACCACCCCTTGCGTGCTCTCGCGTGCGTCTTCAGTGTCATCGAGCGCGATGACGCCAAAGCGAACACGCTTCTCCTGAGCGGTGGCGTCGAGTGATGGGAGCGTAAGAAAAAGACCCGCCAGGACCGTGAGTAAAAATTTTGGTTCCATGAGGTTTGTCCTGCGCGTCTCAGTTCATGGGGCAGTAAGGGTGCCCCTCGGCGCTGAGAAGAGTGGTTTGATAGGAAGGTTCATCTGCGTTGTTGATCCCTTCCGAGACCCCCGAGATCACGATCCCCTTGCCGTTGAAGATGTCCACAGGGATCAGCGTCGCTGCGGACAGCGCGCGCATCGGCACCAGCTCGGTCAGCGCATCATCGAGCGAGAGCGTCGCGGTGTGCGCGACGTCATCGAGCGCGATGATGAAGTTGACCGCGTCGACCTGGCCATCTGCGTCGAGGTCACGTGGCGAGACAAAGGGGGCAGGGAAGCCGCTCGCTGTGAGCATGGGGCGATAGGTCGCCGTCACGTCCGCGCTGCCATCTTCACCCCAGACGTGGAGTCGCATGTCGATGGCGACCGCATCGTTTGCTTCTGACCTGACGGTCGTCACGAGGAGCCGCTCGTTGTCGATCCAGGTGAAGTCATACTCGTCCCCTTCGGGCAATGCGAAGGGCAGCTGCCCCTTGTCCTGGATAACCCCTTGCTCGTCGAGCGAGAGCTGGAACAGGCCAGGTACGCTCTCATCGAACCAGACAAATGTCAGCCCGCTCCCATCAGGCTTTGGCGCCCAGTCATGCATGTCGACCTGGCTGAACGCGTATGGCGAGAGCTCCTCCTCGGTTTGAGGTCTGGTGAGGGTGTCGCACTCGGCCAACGGGTCGTCGCTGATGCACCACTGCACGCTCCCCAAAAAGTCGTCGGTGAACGTCGTGATCACCGCGCGCTCACCGAGCGTGAAGATGCGCGTCAGAATAATCGGATCGATGTCATCCCTGGTGGTCCAGCGTTCCCCGAGGTAGGCGACCTCGCCGCTCATTTGCGCAGCGCGCTCGGCCTTGCCTGGGATCTCGAGCAGGAGCGTGTCGACACAGAATGCCTGCGCGCCTGCACAACGCGCGGGCGCGCTGCCCGCGCCGATCACGTTGTTGACCGCGGTGGTGAACCAGATCTTACCGCTCGCATCCCGGAAGATGCCTCCGAGAATCCCGGGGGAGGATTCGAGCGTCGTGCCTGCCTCGTCAGAACCTCTGGGCTCGATCTCTTGCGTCCAGCGCGCGCCTGTCGGTTGACCGTTTTGGTCGAGGTTGGCGACGACCACCTCGAGCCCGTCGCCTTGCTTCGATGAGCGCGCCCACGCCGCGATGAACCCATCCTCTTCTTCGAGGAGGTTCGCGCCAAAGCTGTCAATGTTGGCTCCCCCTTGCTCCAGGACATGCGTGATGGCGTCAGCGCCGGGCACGCAGCATCCTTCATCGACGTTGTCATCGCAGTCGTTGTCGACCCCGTCACAGCGCCAGAGTTCGTCGTCTTCAGCGGTATAGAATGCGTCCTGAGCAGCGGCGTGAGCGGCATAATCTGCGTCCGTGCACGCCGCCTCGAAGGCTTGCTGGTCTCCCTCACATGCGCGCGTAGCGCCTGCGCAAACGCCCACTTGCCTGTCGCAATCGCGCGGTGAGATATCTTCGTCCGTGCTGTCGTCACAGTCATCGTCGACGCCATTGCAAACCTCCTCGGAGGGTTCGCATGCCATCGCCATATCGGTCTCCTCGCCGCCCATGTCTCCCGTGCCCATGTCGACATCCTCGTCCATGTCACCGCCAGGAGGTGTTTGCATGTCCGCTGTGGACATATCCTCCTGCTTCATGTCGGGAGAGGTCATGTCTTGTTCTTCAAACCGAACCTCGGGTTCGCGGCAAGCGCCCAAAAGTACCAAAAGAGGAATGAGAGCCAGTGTTCGAGAGGTGCGCATAAGAATTTCCTTGTCGTCTTTAATCATGTTCGCTCGACCCACCGAGGATCACCTGGGTCGTTCGCCGGTCACTTGCAATACTTCTCTGTGGCGCCGCATGTCTGGCCATCTGTGCACTGAGAGTTGTTTCCACATGTGATGGTGCAGACCTTGCCAGCGATGGTCGTGCCGCAAATGGCATCATCGAGACCTGGCGCGCCACACTCAGCATCCATGAGGCAAGCTTTGTCCCCTTGCTGGAGGTCTTGCATGGCTTGACAGGTGGTTTTTTCCTGGTTGATGCCACAATACTCTTCACTCGCTGCACCAGAGATACTCTCCCGTGAAATGCCTACGGTGTAAGGGCGCGAGCACCCGGCGGAGGCAATCTTGAGGCAGAAGTTTCCATGGGGCATGGCGGGGTCGCCGAAATCCATGGGAACACAGCGGTAATCGGCGAGGCACTCGGAGTCAGCCTGGCATGGCTGACAAGTTGTGAGTGTATTGCGAGGGGTGGTGCCGCAGGTGCCATCGGGGAGGCAGGCGGCGTTGCCGCAATCTTGTTCCTCGGTCTCGGGGGTGCACTCGAGGCAAATGTCTTCGATGCAACGGTTGAGAGAGAGGTGTTTACAGTCATCATCGGCCAGGCAGGAACCGCATTGTTTGTTCTCTCCACACAACGAAGCGTCGGCGCTGAGGCAGTCGGCATTCTCCAGGCAACCCACGCAAACGTTGTTTGGCTCGTCGCATCGTGGCGTGTCGTTGTTACAGGTCGTGTCGTCCACGCATTGCACGCACGTCTGACCCTCTTGCTTGCAGACAGGCTCGTCACCGCCGCAGTTGCCTTCGTTCAAGCAACCCACGCAGATATTGTTTGTCGTATCACAGACAGGTGTCGGGTCGTCGCATTGCGAATCACTCAGGCAGTCGACGCAAGTGCCGGTCGTTTCCTCGCAGACTTGCTCTCCCATACAGGTTCCACCACACGGTCCCATGTCGACGGGCATGTCGATGGACATGTCTGCGGGCATGTCTGTGGCGGTCATATCCACGGTCATGTCCGAGGGCATATCCGAGGGCATGTCGCTTCCCATCTCCGCGGGTGGAGTCATGTCCGATGGCATGTCCGCAGTGGTCGTTCCATCATCTTTTCCAGGATCGTAGCTCGAAGGTTTTTCGACGCAGCCCACGAGTGAGAGGATCGCGAACGAGAGGAAGAGGCGCCTGGTTTGTTTGTATGTCACGGTGTGCTCCAAAGCAGCGGTGGTCTCTCAGAAGTCGAGCGAGAGTGTCAGTGTAGCGCCCCGTTTGGTGAAGGTCATCGAAGGAGGGCGCAGGGTGACTGAATCACCTGATGCGCGCGTCGTTCGCGCGAACACCCCCCAGCCGATGAGTCCCGCGCCAAGGCCGAGTCCCA
Source organism: Myxococcota bacterium (assembly GCA_036155555.1). Taxonomy (GTDB): domain Bacteria; phylum Myxococcota_A; class Bradymonadia; order Bradymonadales; family Bradymonadaceae; genus JAYZVO01. The sequence continues at coordinate 13,624 of JAYZVO010000025.1, read as the reverse complement.
CCCAACCTGCGGCTTCCCCGATGCGCACGTTTCGCCACTGGCGCTCCCATTCCTCTTGCTCGAGCTGCGCGGCGCTGTTTCCATCGCAGTGAGACTTCAGCTCGAGCCCTGCGGCTCCCGGTGTGCATTGCAAACGCCGTCCCTTGCGAACCGAGAGCAAGAGGCTCGCGCCACCGAGGGCGAGCAGGCCGCCGCCGCTGGCCAGCTGCCATACGCCGTTGGGTCCTTCTCCCTTTGTGGAAGACGTCTTCGAGTTCGCCTTGATGCGTTGCTCGACGAGCGCGAGATCGGAGACGCGCGCGTTGTTCTCGAGCGCGCCTCTGTTTTGCTCGAGCAGCTCGAGCGCGATCTCGGTCTTCTCGAGCTTCTCGTAGACGAGGATGCGCTTGTAGATGTTGTAGGCATCTCCCGTCTCGAGGTAGGCGCGCTCGTAGAGCTTGAGCGCGCGCTCGTATTCGCCTGCTTCCATCGCCTTGTCCGCCTCTATTTCCGGCTCGCTCGGGCGAACCTCTGATGAGGTCGCCTCCTGAGCGTTCGCGGCGAGTGGGGGGAGCATCAGCGCGCACACCATCCAAACAGGGAACGATCGCATAAGTTCGTCTCTACACAGTTGGGGGGAACAATCCAAAGAACCACATGAGGGAGGGCTCGATTACCCCATGCTTTAGAAAAACACCAGAGAACCATCCAGTCGGAGCGCCGCGCTTCGGAAGGCCCCGAGGCTCAATTGGGAGAACGCGCCATCGACAGGAGTGCTCCCGATCAGGCTGTCATCCCAGCAAACAATCGCGTCGGTCGCGTCCTCGATCGCGCACGCCTTATCCGCGCCGACGGCGACGCTCTTGTACTTGCCTTGAGGGGAGCCTGTGATTTCTCCAAAGCACGTGACGGTTCCATTGGTCGCGCGGGCGCACGTCGTGTTCTGGCTCGTGGCGACCTGGTTGTAGTCGCCGAATTTTTCGCCCACGTTGCCAGAGGCGGTCCTGCCCCAACACTCGAGCTTGCTGTTTTTCCCTACGCAAGCGTGGTCCTTGCTCGCATCGATCGATTGATAGGAGTCTCCCGAGGCTGAGATGAGCTGATCGTAGCGGTTGTCACCCCAACAAGTGAGCGTGCCTGCCTGGAGCCTCACGCACGTGAAGTTGTCCCCGGTCGTGACCTCGAGCACGCTCGTCGCGCTCAGGTCAGGCACCATCCTTTGCCCGTAATTGTTGTCGCCCCAGCAGCTCACGTCCCCCTTCTCGTCGATGCCGCAGCCATGATCATAGGAGGCGCTAAATTGCGAGAACTTGCCCGTGGGGACGTCCAGAACCGCCGCGCCAGGGAAGCCCCAACACTCGATCCGCTGATCATTTCGCAGCGCGCAGAAGTGACCCTCCCCTGTGTCGACCATCGTATAGGTCCCCGCTGGAGGGATCGCTTGCCCATAATCATTGAGGCCCCAGCACTCCGTCGCGCCACCCTCGGCGATAAGGCATGTGTGTTGATCGAAGGTCGAGACCTCTCTCGCGACGGTCGCGGGTGGGCTCCGCTCTCCCGCGAGGTTGTCGCCACCCCAGCAACTGACGAGCCCTGCCATGTCGACCGCGCAGCCAAAACCTGTGCCGACGGCGACGCTCTGGTAGGTTCCGGGGGGAGGATCGAGCGAGCCGACCCTGTCGCGCCCCCAACACTCGAGGGTGTCATCCTCGAGGATGCCGCAAGTAAAGCTCACGCCTGCGCTCACGCGCTTGAAGTTCTTGTCTGGAGGGGTCGCCTGTCCGAAGGGGTCCGCGCCCCAACAGGCCACCTTGCCTGATTGTGTGACGCCGCAGCTGTACTCGACGCCCGCCGAGATCTGCGAGAAGGTTTCATTTGGAGGGGTCGCCTGTCCGCTCTGGAACGCTCCCCAACATGTCACGCTCCCGTCCATGGCGATCGCGCAGCTGTGTTGGTAGCCTGAACTCAACGCGATAAATTGCCCGCCCGGCGCGTCGAGTTGTCCGGTGCCATTGCTGCCCCAACAACGCACCGAGTTGTCTCCCTTGACGATCCCGCAGGTGTGGTCGGCGCCCGCATCGATCGAGGCAAAGAGCACACCTTCTGGCGGCACCGTGCGCCCCTCGAATGCATTGCCCCAGCACGTCACCTCGCCGTCAGCGCGCAGCTCGCAGGTGTGCTTGACGCCGCTCGTGATTTGGATCGGGACGCAATCGTCATCGGGCTCCCCATCGCAGTCGTTGTCGACCCCATCACAGCTCGTGTCCAACTCCTGGTAGGACGCGGGAGCCTGACATGTGCCCGTTTCATCACGCGTCGCCATGCTGCACACGCCCTCCGAGAGGTCGTTGAAGTCACAAGGGCAGCCCTCGTCCGTGATCCCATCGCAGTTGTTGTCGACCCCGTCACAGCTTTCTTCCTGCACCTCGCAGGCGCAGCCCACGTCCTCGATCTCCTGGCCAGGGTCGGGCGCGAAGCCGTCCTGGCATGCGGTTGTCTCGCAAACCCCTGCGTTGCAGGTTCGTGTGACGTTGGGGAGCGTTGTTTCGCAGTCCGCATCTTCCACGCACTCGGGAGGAGGGCCCATGTCCATGTTCATATCCAGGGGCGTTTGCATATCCTCGCCAGGGGTCGACATTTCCTCTGTAGAGGAGGACATGTCGACCTCCATGTCGCCGCCTTCTTCTTCTCGTGGCTCATACTGAACCGTCGGGCTGCCACACGCTGTGACAAGGGAGGTAAGAAGTATCGAGATGCAAACAACTTCGATCGTTTTGTGGAACATGGTGGGTCGCTCTTTGGGTAAGAGGTTGGTTTGGGGTCATCACTCTGGTTTTCGTACAACGACGCGCAGATCTTGCGCAGAGTGTGAAAAACTCGTGAGTATCCCCCCCGGAAGGAGATATGGTAGGGGAAGAATTATGCTATCTTTACTGACTCCTTGTAAAGCCTTCGGTGCGGCAAACGTTGTCTTGTGGTGGTTCGCCGTGGAAATAGGGGCATTCTCTGGCCCCTGGCGCTATTTTGCGGTACGAAGGAGAGTGCGTGCGTTGCCTCGAGCGGCGAAGCGCGAATTAGAGATGTGTGAACGGAGAGTAGATCTTGAGTGAGAGCATTGCACGGCATTGTTTGCTGGGTCTCCTGTTGGCGTCGAGCGCGCTTGTTTCGAGCGGGTGTACGTTGCTGCTCGACTTCCAGCAGTGCGGGACGGATTCGGACTGCTCGGAGGGATCTCAATGCGTCGAGAACATCTGCGAGGTCGCGCCTGGCGCCGAGCGCGTGCACGTCAACGACGTCATCGCGACGCCGACCACATGGACCGCAGACAAGGTCTGGATTCTCGATGACCTGATCCCTGTGACCGCGTCCGGGACGCTGACGATCGAACCTGGCACGACGATCCTTGGCAACCCAGGCTCGGCGCTCATCATCGAGTCGGGTGGAAAGCTCATCGCCGAAGGGACACGCGAGGCGCCGATTGTTTTCTCCAGCTCTTCTCCTGTGGGCAGAAGGCGCGCGGGGGACTGGGGAGGCGTCGCCTTGCTCGGCAAAGCGAGCGTCAACCGCGACAACGCATCACTGCGCATTTTCCCCGCTGTCGAGGGCGATCCTGTCAGCGGCGAGAACGTCAACTTTGGCGGCAGCGACGACACGTGGAACTGCGGCTCGCTCAAGTATGTGCGCATCGAGTTTGGCGGCGGACGTGTGCGTGATGAAGAGGCGCTCAACGGCATCACGCTGGCGGGCTGCGGCTCTGAAACCAAGATGAGCTATGTGCAGGTCCACCTGGGCGCGGATGATGGCGTCGAGATCTTTGGCGGCACGCTCAACATGGATCATATCCTCGTGACGCGTGCGCAGGATGATGGCTTTGACATCGACCTTGGGTGGCGCGGTCGCGCGCAATTCGTGGCGATCTTGCAGGACGCCGCCGGGGACAACGCCGTCGAGATCGACAACCTCGGAGAGGACCCGACGAAGCTCCCGCTCACTGACTTCGACATCTACAACTACACGTTGATCTCTGACCCGGAGGCGGCCAGCCGAGGTATCACCTTTAAGGCTGGCGGCGTGGGGACGTTTAGTCACGGGATCGTGATGGGCCATGGGCTCGAGGCGATCGATGTCTTCGGCCAAGAGAGCGGCGAGCTCGCGAATCAGGGGAGGGCGGTCGTCGATCGGACGCTCTTCTACGAGATCGGAGACAGCGAGAGCTCGGGGCGCTATTTTCCAAACAACAAGGAAGATGGCGAGAAGGACCCGAACACGGAGGACCCTGCCCCATCTGACGACGCAGGTTTTGAAGAGGACGTCTTCTACACAGCCTCGGAGCGCAACAACGTCTTTGGCGTAAACCCCGGGATCTCGAACGCCTACGATCTTTTCTCGCCGGGGTGGGTTCCGAGCGCGGCCGAGATCCAGACGACCGCGCCGCCAGCGCCGTTCGATGCGACGGCCGTTTACAAGGGGGCCTTCGCGCCAGGCCAGATCTCATGGACTGATGCCTGGACCGCTTATCCTGGCAACTGATACGCCCATCACTCCTATGTGTGTGCATGTACCAACTCTATTCGCGCGAGGATGCTCGATCATCCTCGCGCTCTGTTTTTTCCAGGGGTGCGACGAGGTCCGCGCGACGCTCGCGCTCGAGCCCGAAGCGCTCGAGCAGCAGCTCCGCGAGGAGCCAGGGCGCCCCGGAAAGGTCGGGCAGATCCTCGCGCTCGGGGTGCGGCAGCGCGCCCTGCGAATGAGTGAAGACGTGGCGTTTCAGGCCAACGCCGCTTGCGTGACTTATTTGCCCGGCGCACAAACCCCCTCCCTTTATACCTACGAACTCGAGCTCATCCTGGATGCTCCAGGCACCGGGAGGCCACCGCTCTCGTGGAGTGAAGAGGTGAGCATCGCGCGCGACAAGGCAGGGAGCGTGCGCATAAGGCAGAAGATGCAGTACTCCCAGGAGACAGGACACCAGGGAGCGCGCGAACACGAGTGGTTATCCGTGGGAGATAACATTTACACGAGTTCGGGCGACGCGCGTTTCGTAATACATGTCGAACCGTCCGAGCGCGCGCGGTTGGCGTGGGTCGCGAGGCGAGCGAACACTTTGCAGGTGTTGCTCTCGGCGGTAGGTGGTTGGGAGCAGACGGAGAGCAAGGATCGGAGCGCGAGTTGGAGCGCTGGCGCCGAGGTGCTTCGCTGTGGAGATCCGGTCTCGCAGGACGAGCTCAGGTGGTGGAATCGTTGGAGGAGCAGGGGGAGCGTGCGCGAGGCGTCACTCTACGTCGAGCGCGAGCAAAAGCGGACATTGACAGCGAGCTGGGATCTGGGCCAAGAAGCGCGCCTCGATGCGCGCTTTACGGACAACCTCGAGCGCTCGTTCCCCGAGGTGCTCGAGGTGCCTCCAGCGAGCGCGATCGTCGAGAGGACCGAGAGCTGGGCCGAGGTTGACCGCGCGCTCGAGGTGCTCGAAGAGGACGCGGTGATTTTAATCAAGTCCTCGGGTGGCGAACCTGTCACGGATGGAGCAAAGGATGAGTGAGCACTACACGCGCGCTGATATCGAGCGCACGAATCACTGGGTGATCAAACTCGGGAGCAACGTATTGCTCGAGCGCCCCGGCTTGCTCGATCGACCGACCTTCGCCTCGCTCGTGCGTGGCGTGGACGCGTTGATGCGCGCAGGGATCTCGGTCACGATCGTCTCCTCGGGGGCGGTGGCGCTCGGGCGCCAGATCATGGCCGATCGCGACGACGGCTCGAGGAGTATCCCGAGGTTGCAGGCGCTCGCGGCGCTCGGCCAACCGCACCTCCTCAACCTCTATGACGCGGAGTTTTCGCACTATGGCAGGAGGGTCGCGCAGCTGCTCTTTACGCGTGGCGACCTCGATGACCGAAAGCGTTACCTCAACGCGCGTTATGCGATCGAGGAGGTTCGCGCGCTCGGCGCGATCCCGATCATCAACGAGAATGACACGGTCGCCACCGAGGAGCTTCGGTTTGGCGATAACGATCAGCTCGCGGCGATGACCTGTGGTCTGGTCGGCGCGGATGTTTTGGTCATTTTGAGCGATGTCGATGGTGTTTACGAGGTGGACGAGACCCAGCAGACGCGTCGATTCACCACCCGCATCCCCCAGATCGAGGCGCGCAGCGAGCGCCTCGACGTGCTCGCCGGGCCATCGCGTTCGGGCGTCGGGACGGGAGGAATGGTGACAAAGATCACCGCCGCGAGGATCGCGGCGAGGGTCGGCGTCCCGACAATCATCGCGCCGGGCAAGCGCGCGGGAGTGTTGGAATCACTGGCGGCTGGCGAGGACGTCGGGACGTTGCTCTACCCGGATGGTGAGCAGCGCGCGGCCTCGGGGAAGAAGGTGTGGCTGGGGACTTCGGCGCTGGCGGTCGGCTCGCTCGTCTGTGATGGAGGCGCGAAGCGGGCGGTGATCGAGCGGGGCGCGAGCTTGTTGCCTGTCGGGATTACCGAGGTTCGCGGAGACTTCGAGGAGGGGAGCACGGTGGAGCTGCTGGACAAAGATGGCGAGCGTTTCGCGCTCGGTGTCAGCGTCTACAGCTCGCGCGCGGTGACGAGGCTTATCGGGAGCACCACCGACGAGATCGAGCAACGCCTCGGGTATAAATTGCTCGATTGCGCGGTGCATCGAGACAACCTCGTCTGCCTTTGACGCTAATTATCCCTTCTCGGCATGTGGTGTCTCGCGCTCAGTTAGGTTCTTTTTAGGGTTGTCTTGTTTGGTCTATGTGCGCTTGTTTGTTCGCTTTTTGGGGCGTTGTCTTGCTTTGGTTTGCGCCTCCCGCTAAAATTACGACTCAATTGCTCTAAATTCGCAGAGAAATGATCCGATGTTGGACCGTGCCGGATATTTCCATCAGTTGTCCTTGGGGTTGCAAGATGTGATCTGTAGGATTGAGTTGTGGTGTTTGCTGTGTAAAGATACCGCGTCGAATTGACCATCGGTTGGTTGTGGGGAGCAGTTGTTTGTTTTGGACTCATCCAAAACCCCACCCGATATCCGTACATACAGTTATTCTCAAACAGGGGGAGACATGTCTCGATGTTTGCGTAGAGGAAAGCGAGCGCATCTTTATCTAGGTGTTGTGGTCTTGTGGATCACATCACTCGCGTCATCACAAGCGTTCGCGCAAGGTGCCGCGTGTCCATCTGGTGAAGCGGCGCATGTGGCGATCGTGTTGGATGAGTCGGCGTCGATCGACAGCACCGAGGCGGCCGAGATCCGAGCGGGTTTGCAGGACTTCGTCAATGACGAGCTCGATAGCGGGCTCGTCATCTCGTTCATCGGGATGTCGGACGCGGACACCGATCAGCGTAACGATCATATCCTCGCACAATCCGTGACCTCTTCGACAAAGAGCGCCTTCGACGCCTGGATCGCGGGGTATCGTATCCGCGTGATCCCCGGAGGTCAGAGCGGCACGGGTGGAGAGGATTTCTGGGCGAGTGGCTTGGAGGAGGCGACGGAGCTGACGACTGTGCCACGCATCGTGTTTGTCGTGACCGATGGCTCCTCCGGGTCGAAGGCTCTGACGACAAGCCACGTCGCGGATTTGGAGTCGCGAGGATCACACGTCTTTGTCTACGGGATCTCGACCGGGGATTACTGGGATCAGGGCAACGGCACACCGCTCGGGCCATCCTTGGCTGGCGTTTTGGCTGCAAACCCGGTGGAAGCTAGCGCGCCAGATGGTTCGGACTTGCTGACGACGGATTACGATGGTCGCGCGACGTTTGTCTCGCTCGGAGACGCGCTCTCTGCGCTCTCGACCTCGCTTCGCAACTCCGGCGTGCGCATCCCCGAGACGGACAGCGACTGCGTGCTCGATAGCGACGATCCTGACAGCGACAGCGATGGCATCCTCGATATCGATGAGTCTCCTGGGTTCACCTCCGATCCTGATGGGGACGCGGATGGGGACAATGTCCTCGATTACCTCGATCCTGACACGGTCAACTGTACGGACGCGGATGGTGATGGGGAGTGCGAGGCGCCTCCTGCGATCCTCGATCCTGATGGCGATGGCATCCCGAACCACCGCGACCTCGACTCGGATGGCGATGGCATCCCGGATGCCAACGAGGCGCAGCCAAGCTTCTCCTATCGCCAACCTCGCGGAGAGGACCTCGATGGGGATGGTCTCGACGATGCGTTCGACCTGACGTGTGATGCGACGCCGACGACGGTCGCCGGGAACGGCGCCCTGGTCGAGAGCCAGAGCGGCGCGCTTAACCCGAATAACATCCTCGGCGCGCCGGATGGAGCGAACGCCAGGCTCAACCAGACCAACGAGTTTATCGTCGTCCTCCTCGAGGATGAGGTCGCTGTCGGTCAAACCATCACTGTCAACGCGACCTCTTTCCGAAATACGGTTCTGGGCATCGCTCAATCGGTTAACGGCCAGGACTTCACCAACGCGCAGAGCTACACCAACCTCAACGCGGCGCCCGAGACCTTTGTCGTTGCTGGTGAGCCAGCGCGCTATATCGGGCTCGCGATGACACAAGATGACAATGGCATCCTCTCGGATGGTAACATCGACATCGACGCGCTCTCCTACAACTACACGATCGACAACTGCGCCGGTTTCGTCGCAGGCTCGCCGGTTTCTCCCGTCGACACTGATGGCGATGGGACCCCTGATTTCCTGGACACGGACAGCAATGACAACGGCGTCCTGGATGCAGACGAGTCCGGGTTGACGCTCGCTGGCGTGGACGCCAACGGTGACGGCATCGACGACGCGATCAACGCGAGCTACGCCGATCCTGATGGCGACATCAATGACACGGGTGCGGATTTGCTCAACACCGATGGGATCGGTGAGCTTGATTTCCGCGAGTTCGACAGCGATGGCGATGGCATCCCCGATGACAGCGACACCGATGATGATGGCGACGGTATCCCTGATACGGTCGAGGCCGCGACGGCGTTGAACGGTGGAGACACTGATGGTGATGGCATCCCTGACGAGCGCGATCTCGACAGTGATAACGATGGCATCAACGACGTCGACGAGGCGGGCTACGATGACCTGGATCGCGATGGCTTCGCGGATGGAGATGATGCCGACAATGATGGTCGCGTGGATGGTCTCTCCGCGACGCTCTCGAACCTGGACAATGACGCGACGCCGGACTTCCAGGAGGTCGACTCGGACAATGACGGCACCTTCGATATCGCGAGCACGGCCCTGGCCGCAGCGGACGGGAACAATGATGGTCGCATCGACGACCTCTCGGATGGGGATCGCGACGGGATCGTGAGCCTTGCAGACGAGCTCCCCGCGTTGTTTGGCGATGATGGCGATCCTGATCTCGATGGGATACCGACCTCGCTCGAGCGAGCGGTGGGGACCGATCCTCTCCTCGCGGACAGCGACGGCGATGGCCTGTGTGATGGCGTGATCGATGTGGCCAACGTCTGCATCGATGGCGAGGACGCCGCAGGTGGTCAGAACAGCGACACTGATGGCTTGATCGATGCGCTCGACCCCGATGATGATGACGACGGCATCTTGACCTCGGATGAGGTCACAGACTCCACCGCGCTCGGCAACAACGACGTCGATGGCGCGGGCGGGCCAAACTGGGCGGACACCGATGCAGACGGGGACGGAGTCCTCGATGGTGTCGAGGGGCGCCTGGATCGAAACAACAACGGCATCCCAGCCTACCTCGACCCGAGCGAGTCGCTCGACCCCGATGGTGACGCCGATGGTGACACGTTGCTCAACGGCGAGGAGTACACGATCGGGACCAACCCGAACGAGGCAGACTCCGACGGTGATGGCGTGCGCGATGATGTCGAGGTTCAGGACGTCAACAACCCACGTAACTCCGACCTGGACATGTTGATCGACGCGCTCGACCCGGACGATGACAACGATGGCGTCGCGACGCTCGACGAGGATGTCAACGGTGACGGCAACCCCGCAAACGATGACACCGACAATGACGGCACGCCAAACTACCTCGATGTCGATGATGACCAGGATGGCATCCTGACCGCTGCCGAGGACATCGACGGCGACAACAACCCTGCAAACGACGACACCGACAATGACGGCACGCCTGACTATCTGGACACCGATGATGACAACGACGGCGTCTTGACGTCGGCGGAGCCGGGTGACGCGGATGGTTCTGGTACGCCAGATCGTCTGGAGCCCTGCACGCCTGACGCGGACGCGTTGGCATGCCCCACAGGTGATCCTGATGGTGATGGCACGCCCAATGACACCGATCCTGATCCCAATGATCCTTGCGTGCCCGACGCGAACGCGTTGGCCTGTGACAGCGGTGATGCTGATGGCGATGGCCTGAACAATGGCGCTGAGGTCCTCATCGGCACCGATCCACAGAGCGCGGACTCGGACAACGATGGCTTGTGCGATGGTACCGTCGCGGTGGCGAATGTTTGCTTCGCTGGTGAGAACGCAGCTGGTGGTCAAAATAGCGACAATGATGGCCTCATCGACGCGCTCGATCCTGATGACGATGGCGACGGCATCAACACCGCGCTCGAGGACATCGACGGCGACAATGATCCCACCAACGATGACACGGACAACGACGGGACGCCGGACTACCTCGACACCGATGATGATGGCGACGGCGTTCTCACGAGCAATGAGCCTGGGGATGCGGATGGTTCTGGTACACCAGATCGTCTGGAGCCGTGCACGCCTGATGCGGATGCGTTGGCGTGTCCTTCTGGCGACCCGGATGGTGATGGCACGCCCAATGACACCGATCCTGATCCCAATGATCCTTGCGTGCCCGACGCGAACGCGCTGGCTTGTGACAGCGGTGATACTGACGGCGATGGCATCGACAACGGCACCGAGCGCGCTATCGGCACCGATCCTGGCAACATCGACAGCGATGGCGATGGCCTCTGTGATGGTGTCGTCGCGGTGGCCAACGGATGTATCGGCGGCGAGGATGCCGCAGGTGGTCAGGACAGTGACAATGACGGCGACATCGACGCGATCGACGAGGACGATGATGGCGACGGCATCGACACCGCAGACGAGGATCTCGACAACGATGGCGATCCCACCAACGACGACAGCGATGGTGATGGCACGCCAAACTACCTCGACGCGGATGATGACGGCGACGGCGTCGACACCGAGGACGAGGATCGCAACAACAATGGTGATCCTACCGATGATGACTCGGACGGTGATGGGACGCCGAACTATCTCGACACCGACGATGATGGTGATGGTGTCTCGACGCTCGATGAGGACGTGAACGCCAACGGTGATCCTCGCGATGATGACACCAACGCGAACGGCACCCCGGACTACCTCGACCCCTGTGATCCTGATCCCAACGCGACGGCATGTTCGATGGGAGACACGGATGGGGACGAGGTGCCAAACAACATGGACCCCGATCCAAACGATCCGTGTAACCCGAACCCTGACGCGCTCGCGTGCCCGACGGGAGACACCGACATGGATGGGTTGACCAACCTGGACGAGGCGAGCATCGGCTCGAACCCAGGCAACCCCGACTCGGATGGTGATGGTGTGCCTGATGGGCTCGAAGTTCCTGACGTCATGAACCCTCGTGACACGGATATGGATGGCACCATCGATGTGCTCGACGCCGATGATGACGGCGACGGCAAGCCCACGATCGACGAGGACATCAACGACAACGATGACTACTTCGACGATGACAGTGATGGCGACGGCGTCCCCGATTTCCTCGACCCGGATGACACCGATGGTCCTGATGGTGACATCGATGGCGATGGCATCCGCAACGCGGATGAGGATCGCAACATGGATGGCGACTACGACAACGACGACGCGGATGGTGATGGCATCCCCGATTACCGAGATCCCGATGATGACGGCGATGGCATCCTGACCAGGGATGAGGATCGCGACATGAACGGCGATCCTCGCAATGACGACAGCGATGGTGATGGGACGCCGAACTACCTCGATAAGGATGATGATGGCGATGGCGTGAGCACGTTGAACGAGGACGTGAACGCCAACGGCGATCCTCGCGATGATGACACCAACATGAACGGCGTGCCGGATTACCTCGATCCTTGTGACCCTGACGATATGGCGGTCGCCTGTCTGATGGGAGACACGGACGGGGATGAGGTTGCCAACAACGTCGACCCAGATCCTCTCGATCCTTGCAATCCGAACCCGAACGCGCTCGCTTGCCCCACGGGGGATACCGACATGGACGGCGTGCCAAACGGCATCGAGCGCATGCTCGGGACCGATCCTACGGTGGGTGATTCGGATGGCGACGGCGTCCCGGATGGCGTCGAGGTTGGCGTGGACGTCGCCAACCCGCTCGACACGGACATGGACGGCATCATCGATGCGCTCGATACCGATGATGATGGCGACGGCGTGTTGACGGTGTTCGAGGACCTCGATGGTGATGGCGATCCTACCAATGACGACACGGACGGGGACGGTACGCCCGATTACCTCGACGTGGATGATGATGGCGATGGCGCTGACACGAGCACGGAGCAAGCCGATCCAAACGGCGACGGAGATCCTGCGGACGCGGTCGACACGGACATGGACGGCGTGCCGGATTACCTCGACCCGGCGGATGGGATGATCGCGGACCTCGTGATCGGATCGCCCGCTGAGGGTGACACGGTTGGCCTGACGGTGACTGTGTCAGGGACGGGTGAGCCCGGCCAGGAGGTCGAGGTTCTCGTCGACGGGAACGTTGTCGGCACCGCCACGGTGGATGCTCAGGGCAACTGGTCGCTCGATGTGACGCTCGAGGAGGGCACGAGGGAGATCTCGGCGACCTCCGAGGGGCAGACGGCAGGTCCTGTGACGGTGACGGCCGAGGAGGGCGCGACGCCAGCGCAGGTGACGATCACCTCTCCTGCCGAGGGGGACACGTTGACGGAAGGACCCAATGAGATCGCAGGCACGGGCGAGCCCGGCGCCGAGATCGAGGTCTTTATCAATGGAGAGTCAGCCGGCACGGCCACGGTCGATGATGAGGGCAACTGGTCTCTCGGCGTGGACTTGCCAGCAGGCGATGTGACGGTCCAGGCGACTCAGGGAGATGAGAGCGTGACGGTCTCTGTCTCGGTCGAGCCAGACGGCGGCCAGAACGCGATCTCGGTGGAGATCACTTCACCGACAGAGGGTGAAGTCCTCGAGACGACGAACCCGACGCTTCGCGGGAAGGCGACGCCGGGAGCCGAGGTCGAGTTGGCCATCGATGGCGAGGTCGTCGGGACGGTCACGGCCAATGCTCAAGGCGTGTGGGTGCTCGAGTTGATGGAGCCGCTCGAGGCAGGCGATCACACGTTGTCGGCGACGGCGACGTTGGACGACGCAGAGGCGGTGGCGATGGTGGCGTTTAGCGTCAGCGATGTGGCGGTCAACGACAAGGAGTACTTGATCGTTGGCGGCGCGTGTGCGCAGGCGCCTGCGGGAGATGCGACCCCTGGTCAGGGGTGGTTGCTCGCGCTGTTGCTCGGCGGGTTGTTTGTCCGCCGAGGGCGTCGCATGCGCAGGTGATCGCGTCGGGGGTCTCGTGAGCGGCCAGCGCACAAATGCTGGCGGCCGCGCGATCCTGGCACGATTTTCGAAA
>JAYZVO010000024.1:0-2678 GCA_036155555.1 Myxococcota bacterium | reverse complement strand
AAAACCCCCTGGTTTCCCTGGGACGTGTAGAAAGAGCCCGAGGGGCGCTCGCATGCTCGCGCCCCTCGGGCTCTTTCTCGATTGCTTCACAACCCCACAAACTGGTGTTACTCTCATCCCCAGACGTCGCCCGACAAAGCGAGGACGCCTTGCAGTTCCACTCATAAAAAGGCGCACCCTCAACACTGGGAAGCTCCCTGCTGCTCATCGTAATTCTGGCTTACGAGCAGTTTCTTTCGGGGAGCACGCCTCCTGACCGGGCGCCCCGCGGCGAGGAGCAAGAGGACGGATGGGAGCACAAAACAACTCACCAGATGCTGAACTGAACAGGATACTTCAGGTGGCCGTCAAAGGAGGCGCCTCGGATATCCATATCAAGGCAGGTTTGCCGCCGATCTTTCGCGTCGACGGCTCGCTCCTCCCCTTGCGGGACGCATCGCGCCTCTCGCCGGAGGACATCGGCCGCATGGCTGCCGCCATCATGAGCAAGGCGCAGCGCGATATGTTCCAACAGGCGCTCGACCTCGACATGTCACACGGTGTGCCAGGTGTGGGCCGCTTCCGCGTCAACGTCTTCCAACAACGCGGCTCGATCGGGATGGTCTTTCGCGTCATCCCCTTCAAGGTCAAGAGCGTCGACGAGCTGCTCTTGCCACCCGTGGTCAAGACCCTCGCCGAGGAGCGCCGCGGCCTGCTGCTCGTGACGGGCGCCACGGGCTCCGGCAAGTCCACCACGCTCGCCAGCATGATCGACTACATCAACTCCACGCGCACCTCGCACATCGTGACCGTCGAGGACCCGATCGAGTTCCTGATCCGCGACAAGCGCTCGATCATCAACCAGCGCGAGATCGGCAACGACACGACGACGTTCGCGCGCGCGCTCAAGGCTGGCCTGCGTCAAGATCCAGACGTCATCATGGTCGGCGAGATGCGCGATGTCGAAACGATCGAGATCGCGATGACCGCCGCAGAGACCGGCCACCTCGTGATGAGCACGCTCCACACCACGGACGCGGCCGAGGCCGTCACCCGTATCTGCACCGCCTTCCCGCCGCACCAGCGTGACCAGGCTCGCTACCAGTTCGCCAACCTCTTCCAGGGCGTCGTCGCGCAGCGCCTCGTCCCGAGGGCAGATGGGCGAGGCCGCGTGCCTGCCGTCGAGGTCATGGTCTCCTCGGGGCGTATCCGCGAGATGATCCTCGAGAAGGCAACCGCGCGCGCCATCACCGAGCAGATCTCACAAGGCTACGACAACTACGGGATGCAGACCTTTGACCAGTCCCTGATGTTCCTGCTCCAGAACGGTTACATCACCTACGAGGAAGCGCTGGCGCAATCCTCCAACCCAGACGACTTCGCCTTGCGCGTCTCGGGTATCGCGTCCTCTGTCAACAACTCGGCCTGGGGTGACTTCGAGAGCGCTGGCGGAGGAAGCTCCGACGCTGGCGGCGACGATGACGACTTCAACCTGGACGAGTTCGAGATCGAGCGCTTTTGACCACACGCGGGGAGTTTTCTTTCTTCGAAGAAAGAAAACTCCCCCGCGCAGCCCCCTCCTCTCTTTACGGCATTCCATGTTTAAGATGTTGGATTCCTACTCACACCCTCTCGCGCCAGCGCCGCGCGCACGCGCCACGCTGCTCGTGCTCGCCATCGCGCTCCTCTCGATCGCCGCGCCCGCGCTCGCGATCGTGCTCGCGCCCTCGACAGCGTTTGCACAAGACGAGGAGGAGAAGCGCAACGTCATCATCATGCCCGTCCCTTACGGCGGCACGAAGATGTTGGCCAAGAAGATCTACGCCCTCGAGAACACGAGCCCCTATCCAAAGAAGTGGTTTGACGAGAAGGTCGAATCGCGCGGCTTTCAACCTGACGGGATCTTGCAGAACAAGAAGGATCTTCGCTGGGTGATGGACCGCACCAACATCGCGCTCATCATCGACTTCGCCTACGACGAGGAGACGGCGCTCTATACCGTCTTCTTCTACTCGCCAAAGAACGGCGAGATCACCAAGGAGTTCGAGGTCGGCTCGGATGAGGATGGCTTGACCGAAGAGGGCGCGGACAAGATCACCAAGGAGGCGCTCGCGTTTATGGAGGGTGGCGACCCCGCCTCCAATTCAGAGCCCACCGAGGAGAAAGATCCCGACAAGGAGGACGAGGAGGAGCTCGACGCCAAGGCGCTTCGCGAAAAAGCGATCGCGGATCAAGAGAAGAAGAACGCCGAGCTCCCGACAGACTTCCTCATGGCCGCCGCGCAGATCCGCATGACCAAACACGACCTGTTGATCGGCGGCAGCAACGGCGCGGTGACCAACTACACCTCGACCTTCTACCCTGGTTACGATGTCAACTTCGAGGTCTTCCCGCTCGTGTTCGCGGGCGCGGATGTGACCGCGATCGGGTTCCACGCGCACTTCCAACAAGGCTTCGATTCGGTCGGCGTCCTCGACCCCGACACGATGCAACCGGTCACGCTCAAGGTCCGGCAGCTCCAGGTCGACGGTGGCTTGAGCTATCGGCTCGACACACCGCGCAAGATGGGCTCGACCGAGTCCTTCATCCGCGCTCGCTTGCGCGCGGGCGTGCGCCACATCCGCAACACCATCGACGAGAACGCCGTCATCCCGTCGACCTCCTCGACCGCGTTGGTGATCGGCGGGCACGTGGGTTAT
>JAYZVO010000023.1:0-6978 GCA_036155555.1 Myxococcota bacterium | reverse complement strand
CGCCGCATGCTTCATGCCGCGTTGCGAAAGGTGAGTGAGATTGTCCAGTGAAGAGATCGAAGGTCGCGAGCTCGAGCATATTCGCGAGGTCGCAGGCCGATTCGGGTTGGAGGTCGCTGGCGCGAGGCGCCAGGGTGTGATGCTGGAGCTCACGCCAAAGGATCTTGGCGCGCTGCCAGCAGCGAGCGAGCTCGCCGAGATCGCTGACGCGCTCGCTGGAGATGGCGTGCGTTACGTGTCGCTCTCGCTCGATGGTGCTTTGGGAGAAGAAGGATGAACCCCGCATTGCAAGAAAAGGTCGACCGCATCCTCACACAGATGCAGGAGATGGGCTCGATCGTGGTCGCATTTAGTGGCGGCGTGGATTCGAGCGTTGTCGCAGCGCTCGCCCAGCGAGCGCTGGGCGATGAGGCGAGAGCTGTCACCGCTGTCAGTGAGACGCTGGGCGGTCGAGAGCTCGATGAAGCGCGCGCCATCGCCGCAGAGATCGGGATCGCGCATCACGAGATCGCCTTTAGCGAGCTCTCGGACGAGCGGTTTGTCGAGAACACCTCGGCGCGTTGCTTCTTCTGCCAGACGATGCGCTTCTCGCAGCTGCGCGCGATGGCCGAGCAGCTCGGCGTGCGAGTCGTCGCGTCCGGGTCGAACCAGTCTGACCTGGGCGATCATCGCCCAGGTTTAAAGGCGATGGAGGATCAGCGCGTCTACCAGCCATTGCTCGACCACGAGGTGAGCAAGCAGGAGGTGCGCGAGATCGCCAGATGGCTCGAGTTGAGCGTCTGGGACAAGCCCGCCAAGGCGTGCCTCTCCTCGAGGATTCCTCACGGCCTGGAGGTCACGCACGAGCGCCTTCGCAGGATCGAGCGCGCCGAGGACGTGTTGGAGGATCTGGGGTTCGTGCAGTATCGCGTGCGCGATCATGGCGGGTTAGCGCGCATCGAGATCGCCTCGGCAGAGCTCGACCGAGCGCTCGAGCGCTCGGTGCTCGAGAAGATAGCACGCGGCGCCCGCGAGGCGGGTTTCAAACGCGTCACATTGGATATGGTGGGTTATCGCTCCGGGAGCCTCAACCCTGTGAAGCGATCTGCTTGAGGATCTTGCTCGCGAGCACTGCTGCGCCAAAGCCGTTGTCGATGTTGCACACGGCGACGCCTGGCGCGCAGCTGTTGAGCATGGTCAACAGCGCTGCCACTCCTCCAAAGCTCGCGCCATAGCCCACATTCGTGGGGACGGCGATCACGGGCTGTGGCATCAACCCGGCGACGACGCTCGGGAGCGCGCCATCCATCCCTGCCACGACAATGATCACGTCGACATCCTTGAAGTTCTCGATCTGAGAGAACAGACGGTGGATGCCTGCCACGCCCACATCAAAGATCGTGCGCGTCTCGTGGCCGTACATCATCAGCATCTGCGCGGCTTCGTGCGCGACGGGCAGGTCCAGTGTTCCTGCCGACAGGACCGCGACGCTGCCGGGCAACTTCGCGGCGCGCTCGGGAGGGTTCACCGCGGCGAGCCTTGCTTGCTCGTGGTGATAGAGGCCGGGGAGCTTTGCTCGTAAGGCTTCGAGGATCGGAGGCGTGACGCGCGTCGCGATCAGCTGTTCATCGCGCGCCAGGAAGTGCTCGAAGGTCGCCACGACATCTTCAGGTCGTTTGCCTTCCCCGAGGATCGCCTCCGGGATTCCTGTACGGCGCTCTCGCCCCGTGTCGAACTTACCGATGGCAAGGTGTTCGATCCCCGCATGTTCCCTGATGTTTGTGATGGCGTCTTTTTCGGAGATGTCGCCGCGTTTGAAGGCTTGCAAAAGCTCGGCGAGCGCGCCGTCTTGTTTCTCAGTCATCTTGATCTCGTTCGTCTCGCGGGGCAGTCGATCTGTTCGGAGGTCTTGATAGCACCGGGGGATCGGTTCGTACACAGAGAGGTTCGTGGGTTCAGGGCCTTGAGTACGACGGTCGACGGTTTGCAAAATTTACATCGGCAGGAGGGAAATCGAGCAATCCAACAACCTCTATGCTCACAATGAGAGGTTGTTGAAATTGTAGCTTGCAGGTATTGTTTCAGGCAGAACAACCAACATCCAAGAATCTGAGAACGAGCTTGAAGGAGTCCTGTCATGCGAAAGTTCCGTCTTGTCTTGCCCTTGCTCGGTATGAGCGTCGCGCTGTCTGGGTGCGCCAGGGTTCAAAACTACCGCTCACACTACATGGTAAATTTGGAAGAGAAGGCTCCGCCAAACGCATCGACCCCGCCGGATTACGAGCTCGTCGAGGTCCAGGAGCCGTCTAAGCTTCGGCGGATCAAATACAGGAGGACCAGGCGGAGCTACCATATCAAGAGCGACGCGGCGCTGGATAAGGCGTTGGAGAAACAGGTCAGCGCCAAAGCCTTGCAAAACCTGAAGGGGAAGCAAAAGGGGACCTCACCGCCATCACTGCTCGAGCTGTATATGACGCCTGATGGTGTGCTCGCTGCTGGCGAGCGTTGCGCGGTCTCGATGCAGCTCTTTTATCAAGTCGAGGGAGAAAAGGATTCGCTGCGCTCGAACCCTGTCTGTGTTCAGGTGGAGGGAGAGACTCGGTTGAAGCCGTTCCGGGCTGATGATTTCACGCTCTTCAACATCGCTTCTGATAGCAGCAAGATCAGGATTTTCCGAAGAAGACATCTCTGTCAGGAGAGCGATCGCAAGGGATTGTGTACCTGGAACGGTGGTTTTCGAGAGGCGTGGCCGTTGAGCGTGAGGTTCGAATCACACCAGGGGGGCGCCAGCATCAGCGATGCGCTCGGGGCTGTGCGCGTGTATCTCAATGGGGAGCTTCGCCACCACGAAATCATCGAGGAGGGCACCCAGCAGTACGTGCTCGATGGGCGGCGTCTTATCGCAGACCACATGCCTTACGAGGCGCCGATCTCTATTCGGTTGATGCCCTCGGCTGTGGCCAGGGCGCAACGCGAGCTCGACAAGGAGAAGAATTACTTCGAGAGCCGACGCGCGGATGCGCTCGGCGTCATCGAAGGGACACTCGGGTCCTACGCGAAGGCGTCCAGCGCCGATGTCGTCAAAAACTCGTTGTGCATGTCGATCCACGCGCGGCTTGTTTACGCGCTGACCAGGAGCGTCACGACAGGGGCTGCGGTCGATGATTTTGCAGACCTCAAGAGCAAGTGGGATAGCGACTGCAAGACGAGTGAGTATGCCAGGAAGCTCGATAAGCATCAGCAGTGCTGGGATGTGGACTCCGCGTTTGCTGCCAGCACGCTGGACACGTCGGCATTTTTGACAGCGCAAAAAGCGAGCGCGATCAAGGCCGCGGCGGGAACCCAGGGGTTGCTCACAGCGAAACCACTCACGATCAAAGACCTCCAGGCGATCGAGCCCGTGACACAGAAGCAAGCGTTCGCGCAAATGCTGGCCGAGATCCAGTGCGCCGAGAAGACCGCGCTGCTCACGATCCACGAGCAACTTTTGGGATACGTCGGTGGCCTCGAGGGCAAGGTGGACGAGCTGGTCGAGGACAGCGCGTTGCCACTCCAAATCAAGGTGATCGTGAGAAACCAGCTGGCGCAGACGATGGCGACCTTCAAGGACGAGTCTCTCACTCCCGCAGAAAAGGCCAGGGTGCTCGAGGAGTTTCGCCAGCAACTCCTCCAGTTGAGTTCGCTGATTCCGGCCAGCGCGAAGGAGCCTTACGACAAACTCGTAAAGGCGCTCGGTGAGCTTCCAGACAAAATCACCGAGGCGGCAAATACATACAAACAGGTCGTGCAGATCGCTGCCGAGGTCGATAGCGGCATCCAGGCGGTGACGACGCTCTTCGTCGACCTGGAAGGAAAGGTCGAAGCGTTGGTCACGGACGAGGAAGAGGCGCTCTTGCTCTACAATAGCTTTGCTGGCGAACTCCCTGACCAGAACGAGTTCTTCGTGAAGCGTAAACAAAACCCGATGCCGTCACCCAAGACCACATGGCTGATGGATTCGAAGCACCTCGATCCCGCGCAGCGCTTCCACTTCGTGACCTGGAACGCGGTTCCTTTCGCGCCTCAAGGGACCGCTTACGTGGAGCCGATCGATGTCTCGACGGCGATCCCCATCGTGGACTTCATCGGGTATCGCCACGTCTACAACTCATGGGCCGATTTGCGTTTTGCATTGGGTGGCGTGGTGTATCAGGAGCAGCTGCGCATCGAACTCAGAGACACCGAGGACTTCGAGTTTAGCTATGTGAACCCAGGGCTGGTGTTCTCGACAGGGCTCCGCTCGTTCCGCGCTGGCGTCGCCGTGGTCGCGCGCAATCCTACCAATCGTCGGTTCACCGAGCGCGATGAGTACGACAAGATCATCACCCGAGACGATGTCGTCGGAGACTCCTTTAGCATCGACGAGGACACCGCTTTCGGGCCGCGTGGTTTTCGGAATGTTCGCGTCTTTGTTGGCGTCGATTTGTTCAAGCTCTTCACGAATCAATCGACCGGGTTTAGCGCATCGACGGGGGACCAGAGCTCGAACTGACAGAACGCAGCGAGCAAATGCATATGTGTCGTCTCTCTGGTATCGGCGCGACGGTTGGTGCCGAGGAAAAAGGGGGCGCGGGTTTTTCAAATCAATCGAATTTTTGCTCGGTTTGAAAAACCCGCGCCCCCTTTTTTCCGGGCCACCGTCGGTGGTTCGCGAGATGAACGGGAGGAGGCGCATGCGCCTCCTCTTGTCGGGGTGAGGTGGTTCGCATAGGTTTGTGCAGCAATGCTGGAACCGAAGAGGTGATTTTGACGAAGCATATACATATCGACATGATCGGCGGTTTGGCCGGTGACATGTTTTTGGCGGCGTCCCTGAACGCCGGGCTCGTGGAACAGAGTGAGCTCGAGAAGGTCCTGAGCATGGTGGGCATCGGTCAGATCGCCATCACGCTCGAGCAGGTCAAGCGCTACGGGATCAAGGGCACGCATATCTCGTTCTCTGGCTGGCCGCCCGAGCAAGAGCGCGACCACAGGCACCTCTCCGAGATCGAGGAGATGATCTCTTCGAGCGCGTTGGAGGATCGCGTGAAGACGCGCGCCATCGAGATGTTCCGCGCGTTGGGGAAGGTCGAATCAGACACGCATGATATCCCGATGGAGCATGTGCACTTCCATGAAATCGGCGCGATCGATTCGATCCTCGACTTCGTGGGCGCGGCGTATGTGATCGAGGCACACCGAGGCGCGACCTGGTCAGCGGGGCATGTCCCCACGGGTCAAGGCATGGTGCAGGTGAGTCATGGGCCGATGCCCGCGCTCGCGCCTGCCACAGCAAAACTCCTCGAGGGCTTCTCGCTTCGCGCGCGCGACATCGAGGGGGAGCTGGTCACGCCCACGGGCGCGACGATCCTCAAGGTGTTGGGGCTCGAGACGCCGAGTTTGCCTTCTGGTGTGTTGCGCGGCGAGGGCTATGGCGCGGGGACAAAAGACTTCGACGGCTTCGCCAACGTGGTGCGGTTGACGATCTATGACACCGAGGCAACCGGGCTGACCAGGGAGCGCGTGGTCCGATGTTTGGCCGAGATCGACGATGACACGCCCGAGGTTCTCGCGCACGCCGAGCAAGTTTTCCTCGGCCTCGGCGCGCTCGATGTGGTGCGCACGCCTGTGGTGATGAAGAAGGGGCGCGCGGGCACACAGCTCGCGGTGTTGTGTCGCCCAGATGCGGCCGACGCGATGGCGCGCGCGATGCTGGTGCACACCTCCACCTTCGGGGTACGCTTCGAGGAACTCGAGCGTGTTGCCCTGGAGCGTGAGATCCAGACCGTCGAGACCTCATTCGGCGCGATCGAGGTCAAGGTCGGATTGCTCGATGGCGTCGTGCTCAAGGGTTCGCCCGAGTATGACGCGTGCGCTCGCGCGGCGCGCGAACACGACGTGAGTATTCGAGAAGTTTACGACGCGGCGCGGCTGGCGTGGCGCCAACAACAGGAGAGCTGATGCAAACGCTCGGAGTGGCAGGACGGGACGAGAAGCTCGCGACATTCGCTCAGATTTGCTCGCGCCATGGCGTGGGCCTCGAGCTCTGGGTGCCAGATGGAGACATCCCCGAGGATCTCCCCGAGAATGTCGAGGTGATCGAGCGCGCTGCGCTGGCGGATATCCCATTGATTCTCTTCCTCGAGCCGATCGAGACCGCGCGGGCGACGGCGAACAAGCTCGGTGATGTGATCACGGGCCGTCATGTGGTCGTGCACGCGAGCCGGGATCTCGAGGTCGAGAGCACGAAGACCGTCTCGACGATCCTGCGCGAAGAGACCGCCACGCACCGCATCGGCTTTATCACTGGTCCGATGCGAAGCGTGGACATCCAGGCGGGCTCGAGCGCATCGGCGACGGTGTATTCGCGCTTCCCCGAGGTGCACGAGTTTCTGGTCGACGCGCTGGTCTCTCCGACGTTCCGCCTCTACAGGAGCAAGGAGCTCCAGGCGGCAGAGATCGCGGCTGCGTATGTGCGCGTGATCGCGTTTGTCTGGGGCGTCGCCGCAGGCATGGAGCAGGGCGCGTCGGTGGGCGCGACGCTGTTCGCGCGCGGGCTCGCCGAGGTCGCGCGCGTGGCCAAGGCGCACGGCGGCTCCGAGCAAGCGGTGTTCGGTATGAGCGGCGCGGGCAACCTGTTCGCCGAGGTTCAGGCGCCGCTTGGCGTCGAGGCGGAGATGGGTCGCGCGGCGGTCAAGTTCGGTGACTTCGAGGTCGATCAAATGGAGGAGCACTTTGGCGTGAGCGCGCGCCGTCTCTACGATCTGATCGGCGTCTGCTCGAGGCTTTGCAAGGAGTCCAACATCGACGGTCGCATCGTGCGCGCGGCGGCGGCGATGGTTTCGAACGAGATGGACACCATCGAGGCGGCGAGGTTCTTGATGACGCTGCCTGTGCTCGACGAGTGATGGTGCGCCCTGGCGCGAGCATGTCCTGACGCAAGAAGCGGGGCGGGGGGGGGGGTAACACACACCCCCCCCC
>JAYZVO010000022.1:0-15425 GCA_036155555.1 Myxococcota bacterium | reverse complement strand
CTTGTTTTGTAGCAAAACAAGCGCCCTCGGCTCAGGCCACGCGGACCTGACCCTTGTTTGTATCAGGCGTCTTCCTGATCGAGCTCCTGGCCGAGCCGACGTCGGTAGATGTCGGGGTCGATCAGGTTCTCGAGGCCGTTCATCACCGCCTTGACCACGTTGTGTGGGTTGTTCGACCCGAGGCTCTTGGTCAGGATGTTGCTGATGCCAGCAGCCTCGAGGATCGCGCGAACCGCACCACCTGCGATCACACCGGTACCAGCGCTCGCGGGCTTGAGAAGCACCCTGCCTGCGCCGAACTCACCGATGATCTCGTGAGGGATCGTGTCGTCGATGATCGGAACGTTGACCATGGAGCTGCGCGCCTTCTGGTTCGCCTTGCGGATCGCCTCGGGGACCTCGTTGGCCTTCCCGTGTCCGATGCCGACACGGCCTTCACCGTCGCCGACCACCACAATTGCGCCGAAGCTGAAGCGACGACCGCCCTTGACCACTTTTGCAACGCGATTGATCGCGATGACGGTCTCGTGCAGGTCTTGCTGCTCTCTTCTATTGTTATTACGTCGTCCGTAAGCCACGTGTCTTCTCCTCAGAACTCCAGGCCAGCTTCGCGAGCGCCATCAGCAACCGCCGCCACGCGACCGTGGTAGAGGTAACCGTTGCGATCGAAGACGACCTTTGAAAAACCTGCTTCTTTGGCGCGCTCGGCGGCGATCTTGCCGACCTCGCGAGCCGCTTCGGTCTTGTCGAGCTCCGCGAGTCGATCGCGCAACTCTGCGTCCACCGTCGACGCGCTCACCAGGGTCACGCCCTGGTTGTCGTCGATAAGCTGGACATAGATATTCTTGTTCGAGCGGTACACCGACATCCTTGGACGCTCGGTGGTTCCGCTCACCTTCTTGCGCACGCGCCTTTTACGACGATGGCGCTGGCTATCTCTGACGCCCTTGCGAAGCATCTCTTCCTCACTGATTCTATGCTATCGCCGCAGCGACCCGCTGACACTTTGGCCAGACGTTCACGCGCTGTGGCGAAGTTTCTCGTGTTGGATGGCGCACCCTTCGCCCAATGCGAGGACACGCCACAAAGCCATCACTTACCGCCGGCCTTACCGACCTTGCGGCGGATGTGCTCCTCCTTGTACTTGATCCCTTTACCCTTGTAAGGCTCAGGCTTGCGCAGACCACGAATCTTCGCGGCAACCTGCCCAACCAATTCCTTGCTCGGGCTCGAGAGCGACACTTCCGTCTGCTTGACTTCTGCGCTCACGAGATCAGGCAACTCGAACATGATCGGGTGGCTGTAGCCGAGGTCAAAGCGGATGAAGCTCCCCTTGAGCTCGGCGCGGTAACCCACACCGTTGATCTCGAGCACGCGGGTGTAACCTGCGGTGACACCCTCGACCATATTCGACACGAGACTACGAACCAGCCCCTGGTGACTGCGCGAGTTGCGCGAGTCGTCCGAGCGCTTGACGATGATCTCGTTCCCTTCGATTCCAACCTCGACCACGGACGAAAGTTCACGGCTGAGCTCACCCTTGGGGCCTTTGACGGTGATATTGTAACCGTCGATGCTCACGTCAACCTTGTCGGGGATCGCGATGGGCTGCTTACCAATGCGACTCATTGTATCGCCTCCCTGTATCTTTGATTTCTCTTGTTAATCAATCAGTACACGCTGCACAGAAGCTCGCCGCCAACGTTGGCCGCTTTCGCTTCCTTGCCCGTGATCACGCCGCGCGACGTCGAGAGGATCGCGATCCCCAGGCCGTTGAGCACGCTTGGAATATCTCCCACGCCGACGTACACGCGTCGCGAAGGCTTGCTGATGCGCTTGAGCTCGCGGATCATCGGATCGTTGTTCTCGTTGTAACGCAGAACGATGGTGATCTGCCCCTGGAGTCCCTCGTCCGACCAGGACGTCGCCTCGACGTACCCGTGGCGATCGAGGATCTTGGCGATCTCGTACTTGAGCTTGGAGCCGGGGATGGTCACCTCGGCATGACGCGCGAGTTGCGCGTTGCGGATCCGCGTGAGCAGATCTGCGATTGGATCATTCACAAAAGACATTGCGGTCTCCATCGAAATGGTTCCCGGCTCGCCACTTCCCACAGCTGAGACGAAACCGGGCCTTCTCCGACTATCTGATGCGCTCCCTGACGAGGTCAGCCTTGCTGGCAACCCTCGCGCCTCTCGCGTGCTCCATCCCGGAGGTGCATCGCGGCGATACTCACCGCCTCCTCTCGAGGACATCACTGCAGGCAAGGACGGAAGGTTGACGAGGCCCTCTGTATTTCGGGTGGGCCCTCGTCTCTTCGAGCGCGACTCTACCCCCTTTCTGCAGGCGCCGCACCATCGCGAGGCCCAGGGGATACTTCTGCTTGTACTACATTCGAAAGATGGCCACGCGATCTCTGGGATCACCTGGCCATCTCTTGTTCAATTCTCAGGCGTTGTCGCGGCGGCGGAACGGCATCCCGAACAGGCGCAACAGGGTGCGCGATTGCTCGTCGTTCTCCGCGTCGGTCACGATCGTGATGTTCATGCCGCGGATGCTGTCGACCTTATCGTAGTCGATCTCCGGGAAGATGATCTGCTCACGAATACCGAGCGAGTAGTTCCCGTGTCCGTCGAACGCAGTGTCGCTGACACCCTTGAAGTCGCG
Source organism: Myxococcota bacterium (assembly GCA_036155555.1). Classification (GTDB taxonomy): domain Bacteria; phylum Myxococcota_A; class Bradymonadia; order Bradymonadales; family Bradymonadaceae; genus JAYZVO01. The sequence goes on along the minus strand of JAYZVO010000022.1, from coordinate 12,758 downwards.
GACGCGAGGGAGCGCGATGTAGAGAAGGCGCTCGAGGAACTGGTACATGCGATCGCCGCGCAGCGTCACCTTGACGCCGATCGGCATTCCTTCACGGAGCTTGAAGCCAGCGATCGAGCGACGAGCGCGCGTGATCACGGGGCGTTGACCCGTGATGGCGACCATCTCGTCGAGCGCCGTCTCGATGACGGAGGGCTTCTGAACAGCCTCACCGAGGCCCATGTTCACCACAACCTTGGTGACGCGTGGAACCATCATCGGGTTCTGGTACTCGTACTGCTCCATGAGCGCAGGCACGATTTCTTTGGTGTACTTTTCTTGCAAAAACGACATGACCTCTCCTGTGCCGGCAGGGTTCTATACCACCGGTCTTCTTACTTTTGGTCGTTGCCTATCCTAAATCAGCGAGCCCACTCTCTTTGTGGCAAGCCCGCCGTGGCGACTCGAATCTTTTCCCTCTGACCTCCCTCGACCGACACCGCTTACTTCTCGTTGTCGGGAGGGCACAAAAAAGGACGATGGGTCGCCTCCGACCTCATCGCCACCCAGAGGGGCCAGGATAGTTAACGAAAGAGCTCTCCCCTGTCAAGGATGTTCTCCTCGATCAAAACAAGAGCGACTTCAACTGCTTAAACAAACGAGCCCCTGGCCATTCTTTTAGCCAGGGGCTCGCTCCTCAGATCACTTGCAAAAACGTTCAGCTCGCGTCGTAGACGAAGCCAGACTTTTTGCCGACGCGAATCTTCTTGATCACGGCTGGCGCGTCATCGCCAAAGCTCTTCTTTGCCGCAGACTTGCTGCTGAAGTGCTCGCCTTCTTTGCCGACGTAGAAGCTCGAGGTGCGCTCGCCGCCCTTGAGCTCTTCGTTGTAGAGCGCGACGTTGGAAGCGTTGATCCAACCCTCGATCTCGAGGCGGTTGCCCTCCTCGCCAGTCAGCGGGTTGGGGCGCTTGTGCTTGATGATCATGTTGCGGCGCGCGACCTTGATGCGGCCTTTGGCGTGATCAATAGCGATCACTTCACCGGTTTGGCCCTTGTCCTTGCCGGTGGTCACGACCACCTTGTCTTTCATCTTGACGTGCATGGTGTATCTCTCCTGATTGGGAGCGCGCCTCGTTTGGCCTCACCCCCTCCCCTCATCGTTACACAAGGGGAAGGAGAGCAGACTCCGAGCTCGTTCTCGCTCCTCGATCCTTTTTATCTTCCTGCAACCGATGCGCTCTGAAAACTTCAGAGGACCTCGGGCGCGAGGCTCACGATTCGCATGTAGCCACCTGCGCGAAGTTCGCGCGCGACAGGCCCGAAGATACGGGTGCCGATCGGCTCGTTTTGCGGGTTGATGAGCACCGCGGCGTTGTCATCGAAGCGGATGTAGGTCCCATCGGGTCGAGCCACCTCTTTCCTGGTGCGAACCACCACCGCGCGACGCACATCCCCTTTCTTCACCTTGGAGTTGGGGAGCGCTTCCTTGACCGACACGATGATCGTGTCGCCCACCGAAGCGTAGCGACGCTTGGAGCCGCCCAGAACCTTGATGGTCTGGACCATTTTCGCACCCGAGTTATCAGCGACGTTGAGCCGGGCTTGCATCTGAATCATTGTGAACCTCTCTATTGTCTCTTTGCATGCTGACAAGGCCACCCTCCAGGTGGCCACCTCTTTCACTCTCGGTCAGGGTTTCCCTCTCTTGGAAGAAGACCTCTCGCTGATTACCCGCCGGGCTCTGCCCTTCAGGGCCTTACCGCGCCACATGATGGCGTCGGCTCTGGACCCGAGGAGCGGCTCTCGAGGCGGATGCATCGAGATGCCTTGGAGGGGAAACGTGCGACCAAGCGCTTATGTCGTTTTGCCAGCGTGCCTTGAAAAGTTTGTACTGGGCGAGTGAGCGGGTTGTTCTAACGTGACGCTCCCTCGGTCGACGATCTCTCCTGGTGAAGAGACCGTGCGCGAACTCACCGAAGGAGGCGCCCGGTCGAGATCACCGAGTCGAGAAACTTACCTGCTTTGCCTATCAGACCAGCGGTGCTTTCTCGAGGATCTCCTTGACGCGCCAACGCTTCTGCTTCGAGAGCGGGCGAGTCTCCTCGATGAGAACCTTGTCGCCCACGCGACACTCGTTCTGCTCATCGTGCGCCTTGTAGCGCGTGCGATCCTTGACGAACTTCTTGTACTTGGGGTGACGGAAACGACGCGTGATGGAGACGACGACCGTCTTGTCCATCTTGTCACTCTCGACATACCCGATGCGAGTTTTGCGGTGCCCCCTGGCACGTGTCTCGTTGCTCTCCATATCTTCTCCTGAGCAGGCCCTTGGTTCGCTCGGGGCTTGCTGCCCCCACATCTCGAACTCGACGCCTTTCACTTCTCGTTGATGATCTCGTCTATTTCCCGCTGCTCTCCCCCGACACGACGCGCTCTGACCAGCGAGGCTCACTCTCCTCTTTTCTGGTCGTCTGCCGCCTCGTCCCTCGCCAGCTATTTCCGGCAGGGGGTGTGCAACGCGCAAGGCCCTGACACCCTCGATAACAAAGCCTCGCCTCCATCTTATCTGGAGGCTCGCCCTGTCGCTCGCACCTGGTGTCAAAGCCTGATTCACTGGCGCTCTCAGAAGAGCACCTCCAAATCTTGTGGTTGTAAGAGTGGAGGTGTGCTTAAAAGAGCAGTGATTGCGGTGCATTCACAAACAGCCCTCGCATCGCGAGGGCTGCTTGGTATGGATCAACCGCGCTTTTCCGTCAAGACCGTTTTGATGCGCGCGATGTCGCGGCGCTTCTCTTGCAGGTCGGACGGGCGCTGCAGCTGACCGCTGTAGTGCTTCATGCGCAGACGAAAGAGCTCGTCACGCACCTGACGCTCGAGCTCTTCGAGCTCGGTCGTCGTCTTCTCTCTCAGCTCGGTCGCTTTCATAATCCTTCTCCTCGGACAACGAACTTCGTCTTGATGGGAAGCTTGTGTCCAGCAAGGCGCATCGCCTCACGCGCGACGTCCTCGGTCACACCATCCATTTCGTAGAGGATGCGGCCTGGCTTGACGATCGCCACCCATTCTTCTGGCGAACCTTTACCCTTACCCATACGAGTCTCGGCGGGCTTGCGGGTCACAGGCGTGTCGGGGAAGATCCGGATCCAGATCTTACCACCACGCTTGATGTGGCGAGTCATCGCGATACGCGCCGACTCGATCTGGCGCGCGGTGATGCGCGAAGGCTCGAGCGCGAGCAGGCCGTAGGTTCCAAACTGAACCGTGTTGCCGCGGTACGCTTTCCCCCTCATGCGCCCTTTCTGGCGCTTACGCCAGCGAACTCTCTTGGGACTTAACATCGTCTCTTCCTCTTAATCTATCGGCGCTCTTGCCCTGTTTCGCACAAGCGGCGACGCCTCTTTCTCTTATCAATGCGTTCGCTCGAGCTTGCCAGGCCGCGCCGGCGCCTCTTGGCACCGGCATCTCGCGCCCTTAAAGCTTGGGCCTCTTGCTGCTCGGGGCGACTCGAGGCAACACCCCGAATCCGCCAGCAACCGAGCAAAGCCCATGGTCTTTACACCAAGGTTTTCCCAGGAACAAGGCAAACCCCAAAGTATTTTGGGACCTTGCGATCTCCTGGGCGCTGCCCTGGCGCTCGAATCGACAGCCTTCTCCTGCTCCACTTACAACAAGCGGAAACTCAGGAGTAGAAGCTATCCGTGTCGTGGACTTCGCCTTTGAAGATCCAGACCTTGACACCGATGATGCCGTAGGTCGTGGACGCCTCTGCGAAGCCGTAGTCGATGTCCGCACGCAGCGTGTGCAGCGGCACGCGACCCTCGAGGTACCACTCGCGACGGCTCATCTCTGCGCCGCCCAAGCGACCCGAGCAGTTCACGCGGATGCCCTTGGCGCCGAGCTTCATCGTCGTCTGGACAGCCTTCTTCATCGCGCGGCGGAAGCTGACGCGACGCTCGAGCTGCGATGCGATGTTCTGCGCGACAAGCGTCGCGTCCAGATCCGGCTTACGCACTTCCTGAATGTTCAGGAAGATCTCCGAATCCGTCAGGCGCGCGAGGCGCCCTTTAAGCTCCTCGATCCCTTGACCGCGCTTGCCGATCACGAACCCCGGCTTCGCCGTGTGGATCGTCACCTTGACCTTCTTGGCCATGCGCTCGATCTCGATCTTCGAGATGCTCGACAGCTTGAGGTTCGTCTCCAGGTATTCCCTGAGACGAATGTCCTCGTGCAGCCACTTCGCGTAGTTCTTCTCCTCGTACCACTTCGAGTTCCAGTACTTCGTGATACCGAGTCGAAATCCTGTTGGATGTACTTTCTGACCCAAAACCTTACCTCCTCGTCGCTGGAGCGTGCCTGACGACACGCGCCAGGATTACTGGCGTTGCTCCAGCACGATCGTGATGTGGCTCGTGCGTTTGTTGATGCGCGTGGCGCGACCCTGTGCGCGCGGCTTGAAGCGACGGAGCGTTGGCCCCTCGTTCGCGTATGCCTTGGCGACGACCAAATCATCGGCGTCCCAATCAAGCTGCTCGCTGTTCTCGATGTTGCTCAGCGCGCTCTCGATCAGCTTCGACACCAGAGGCGCTGCGCGCTTCTGGGTGAACTGAAGGATATTCAGCGCCTCATCCACCGACTTGCCACGAATGAGATCGATCACGAGGCGGACCTTGCGAGGCGCGATGCGCACCATACGCAACGTCGCCTGGTTCGCCCGATGTTCATTCTTACTTTGCTTACCCATAACTTATCTCGACCTGATCAAGCGTTGTATCGTCTTGGCTTGAAGAAGATCCCATCGGCCGCGCCCGTGACGCGTCTGGCGAGAGATTCTCATCTGCTCGCCCTTACCACGCGATCTTGCCCTTACACTCAGCGACGCTTCGCCTTCTTGTCCACGGCGTGGCCGTAGAAGGTGCGCGTCGGAGCGAACTCGCCGAGCTTGTGCCCGACCATGTTCTCGGTCACGAAGACCGGCATGAACTCTTTGCCGTTGTGCACGGCGAAGGTCATCCCGACCATCGAAGGAACGATCATCGAGCTGCGGCTCCATGTCTTGACCGCGCGCTTATCGCCCGACTCCTTGACCTTGTTGATTTTCCTGAGCAGGCCCGGTTCGACGTATGGGCCCTTTTTAATTGAACGCGGCATGAGCGTCTCTCCTTCTTATCAGGTACCCGCCGCGCGCTTGCGCGCCAGGACCCTCTTCTCTTTCTATTTCTTGCCAGCTCGCTGTCAGCGGCGACGCGACTTCTTGCGTCCCTTGACAATGAGCTTGTTGCTGCGCTTGTTCGTGCGCGTCTTCTTGCCCTTGGTCGGCGTACCCCATGGCGTCACTGGGTGACGACCACCGGAGGTACGACCCTCACCACCACCGTGGGGGTGATCGACTGGGTTCATGGCGACACCGCGAACCGTCGGGCGGACGCCCAACCAACGCTTACGCCCAGCCTTGCCGAGCGAGCGGTTCTCGTGCTCGCGGTTCGAGACCGCGCCGATCGTCGCGCGGCACTGCTGGAGCACCTTGCGAATCTCGCCCGAGGGAAGCTTCACCGAGGCGTACTTGCCCTCTTTGGCGACAAGCTGCGCCCAGGCACCAGCCGAGCGTGCCATCTGGCCGCCCTTCCCTGGCTTGAGCTCGATGTTGTGAATGATCGTACCGACGGGGATGTAGCGCAGACGAAGCGAGTTACCTGGCTTGATGTCTGCGTGCGCGCTCGAGATGACCGTGTCACCCACGCCCACCTTCTGGGGAGCGATGATGTAGCGCTTCTCGCCGTCGACGTAGTGCAAGAGCGCGATGTACGCCGAACGGTTCGGATCGTACTCGATCGAAGCGATCGTCGCTGGCACACCCGTCTTGTCACGCTTGAAGTCGATCACGCGGTAGCGACGCTTGTGGCCGCCGCCCTTGTGACGAACCGTGATGCGGCCCTTGTTGTTGCGGCCGCCGCCCTTGTTCGCGCTCGTCGTCAAGCTCTTCTCAGGCTTGGAACGCGTCACCTCTCCAAAGTCCGAGAGCTTGGCGAAACGCTGCCCCGGCGAGGTCGGCTTGAAGGATTTGGTACCCATTGTATCTTCTCCTCTTGAGCTGCTCGGGAGTTCTTATCTCCCTGGCGCTCGTCTGGATGATTCTGCTCTAGCTGAATCCTTGATCCTGCACTTCTTCAAAAAGCGGTGTGACTCACACCCCTTCTTCGAAGTCCTCAGGGCCAAACTCATCGCCAATGCCATCCTCGTCTTCGAAGTCATCCTCGAGCGCGAAGAAGTCGATCATGTCGCCTTCTGCGAGCGTGACCGTGGCCTTCTTGTAGCCCGCGGTCCTCGTGAAGCGGCGACCTGCGCGCTTGGGCTTCCCGGGGATAACGTGCGTGTTCACCTTGACGACCTTGACGCCAAACAACGCCTCGACCGCGTGGCGGACCTGAGTCTTGGTCGCCTTGCGGTCGACCTTGAAGGTGACCTTGTTGAGGTCATCCATCTGACCCGTGCTCTTCTCGGTGAGAATCGGGCGAATGATTGTATTGTGAAGCTGGCTCATTGAAGCGCCTCCTCGACCTGGGCGATTGCCTCGCGGCTGATGAAGAGGACGTCGTGGCCGAGGATATCCTCGACGTTGAGCCCTTCTGCGGCAAGGTACTTGGCCTTGGGCAGATTGCGCACCGAGAGACGAAGGTTCGTGTTGTGAATCGGTTTCTGCGACGCATCGGACTCGACGGGGCGATCCGTCTTGTCCACAAACAGCGCCTTGGGTGCCTCGAAGGCCCCCATCACGGCCACAGCGCGCTTGGTCCTTGGCGCGTCGAAGTCAAACGCATCGACGACAAACAACTTGCCCTCTGCGACCTTCTGCGAAAGCGCCGAGCGCAATGCCGCGCGACGCTTGTTCTTTGACAACTTGAAGGAGTAGTCGCGTGGCGATGGCCCGTGCACGACGCCGCCGCCAACCCAGTGGGGCGCGCGCGTCGAACCCTGGCGAGCACGACCCGTGCCCTTTTGACGCCATGGCTTCTTGCCGCCACCTGCAACCTCGGAACGCCCTTTGACCTTGTGCGTTCCTGCTCGCCTCTTGGCGCGCTGCCAGTTGACGACCTCCCAGAAGAGGTGCTCGCGCACCTCGACGCCGAATACAGCGTCATTGAGTTCGATTTCTCCAACCTCTTTTCGGTCGAGGTCGTAAACCTGTGCTTTCATCGCTTCGCTCCTGTCCACACTGGCGATGAGCCTTTTGCCTCGCGCTTGCTTTCGGTCACCCGCCCTGGCGGATGCCCTTGCTCGAGACGCATCGACTCCAGGCACCGGGGCGATCGTTGCCGCCCAGGTGCCTCTCCAAAAATTCTTCCAAGTCTCTTGTCTTGTCCGTGCAGACCTGCTGCCCGCCCTGGGCGCCTCGCTGGTTCGCGACCTCCTCTTAAAAAAGAGGACCTCGCTTCACTCCAACTCCACTGGCGCCGCTTAAAGCGGATATCTCAGGTCTTGATCTCGACGTCCACACCCGCAGACAGGTCGAGGCGCATCAGCGCATCGAGCGTCTGTTGAGTCGGCTCGAGAATGTCCAGCAAACGCTTGTGCGTGCGGATCTCGAACTGCTCACGGGATTTCTTGTCGATGAACGGTCCTTTCAGGATCGTCCAGCGGCTCGTCTTCGTGGGGAGGGGAATCGGCCCCGCCACGCGCGCGCCCGTGCGACGTGCGGTTTCCACGATCTCGGCCGCCGAGGCATCGAGCAATTTGTGATCGTATGCCTTGAGTTTGATTCGGATCTTGTCGCTTGCCATCAGGCTACCTTTCCAAACTTGCGCGCTCCGGCGACCTTCGTGAGGCAATTCCTCATAAGGACCGGCTCGCTTCTTTCGACGTGTCTTTTACTATCACTCCAACGACGGGGAACCTCCCTAAAATGGCGTCTCCCATCGTGATTGGCGTTCTTTGCTCTGCGCAATCTGGTGCACAGGGACCGGGAACATACAGGAGAGATTTTAGGAGATCAAGGCCATTCCTGAATTATTCCGGTGCGCTCCACAAAACAGAGAGAGGCGCGCCAACCCTCCTCGGGTCGGCGCGCCTCCATGCGCATGTTCCCGGTCTTTATAGACTTACAGCGGCACGTACCCGAGCGCCTTGCCGACGATCTCCTTACTCACATTCTGTGGCACCAGCTCGTAGTGCGAGAAGTGCATCGTGTAGTTCGCGCGTCCCTGCGTCTTGCTGCGCAGATCCGTCGAATACCCGAACATCTCCTTGAGCGGCACCTGCGCCTTGACCACCTGCGCGCCCGATCGCTGCACCATCCCTTGCACCTGGCCGCGCCTCGAGTTCACATCGCCGATCACCTCGCCCATGAACTCCTCCGGTGTCACCACCTCGACATCCATCATCGGCTCGAGCAAGGCCGCGCCCCCCTTGTCCACGCCGCGCTTGAACGCCATCGACGCGCAGATCTTGAACGCCATCTCGCTCGAGTCCACCTCGTGGTACGAGCCATCGATCAAGGTCACCTTCACATCCACCATCGGGAAGCCCGCGAGCACACCCGCCTCGGCAGACTCACGCACACCCTTCTCGATCGCGGTGAAGTACTCGCGAGGAATCACTCCCCCCTTGATCTGCTCCTCGAACTCGATGCCCGCGCCGCGCTCGAGCGGCTCGATGATAAAGCTCACGTCGGCAAACATCCCCTTGCCGCCCGTCTGCTTCTTGTAGATCTCGCGGTGCGTGATCTTCTTGGACATCGTCTCGCGGTATGCCACCTGCGGCTCACCCACAGATGCCTCGACCTTGAACTCGCGCAACAGACGATCGACGATGATCTCGAGGTGGAGCTCGCCCTGCCCCGCGATGATCGTCTGCCCCGTCTCGTCATCCACGCTCACCTGGAAGCTCGGGTCCTCGATCGCCAACTTGCCGAGCGAGTCCGAGAGCTTCGCCTGATCCGCCTTCGTGCGTGGCTCGATCGCGATCTGGATCACAGGATCGGGGAAGTCCATCGCCTCCAGGATGATCGGATCGCGCTCGTCACACAGCGTATCCCCCGTCGTCGTGTTGCGAAGACCCACCGCCGCGCCGATCTCGCCCGCGTAGATCGCGTCGATCTCCTCGCGCTTGTTCGCGTGCATCAACAACACTCGACCCACGCGCTCTCGCTTGTTCTTGGTCGCGTTATAGACGTAGCTCCCCGACTCGAGCTTCCCGGAGTAGACGCGGAAGTAGGTCAACTGCCCCACGTAAGGGTCGGTCATGATCTTGAACGCCAACGCCGAGAAGGGCTCCTTATCACTGGCCTCCCTATAGCGCTTGTCCTCGTCGGTGAGCTCCGACTTCGTCTCGGTCAGGCGACGGAACGCATCGGGCTCCACACCCTCGACGGCAGGGACATCCACCGGCGCAGGGAGATAGCGCACCACAGCATCGAGCAAAGGCTGCACGCCCTTGTTCTTGAACGCCGTCCCACACAACACGGGCACGATCGCGAACTCCAGGGTCGCCTTGCGGATTCCCGCATGAAGCTCCTCCGCGGTGACCTCTTCACCCTCGAGGAACTTCATCATGATCTCCTCGTCCGAGTCCGCCACTGCCTCCACGAGCATCTCGCGGCCAAGCTGCGCATCCTCGAGAAGCTCCTCGGGGATCTCGACGCGATCGAAGGAGGCGCCGAGCGTCTCGTCATTCCAGATCACGGCCTCCATCGTGACCAGATCGATCACGCCCTCGAACTTGTCCTCGACGCCAATCGGGAGCTGCAACCTCACAGGTCGCGCCTTGAGGCGATCGGTGATCATATTGACGCAGTTGTCATAGTCCGCGCCCACGCGATCCATCTTGTTCACGAACGCCATCCGCGGGACCTTGTAGCGGTTGGCCTGGCGCCAGACCGTCTCCGACTGAGGCTCCACGCCCGCCACCGCGTCAAACACCGCGATGGCGCCATCGAGCACGCGCAGCGATCGCTCGACCTCCATCGTGAAGTCGACGTGACCCGGGGTGTCGATGATGTTGATGCGGTAGTTCTTCTCCTCGACATCCCAGAAACAGGTCGTCGCCGCGCTCGTGATCGTGATGCCACGCTCGCGCTCCTGCTCCATCCAGTCCATCTCGGCCGCGCCGTCGTGAACCTCACCGATCTTGTACGACTTCCCCGTGTAGTAGAGGATGCGCTCGGTGGTCGTCGTCTTGCCCGCGTCGATGTGGGCCATGATGCCGATGTTTCTCACTCGCTTGAGTGGTGTTGTCCTGCCCATACGATCCTCTCCTTCCCTTTTATAAGGTCACTGATCGATCGCGCTCGCTCCTCACAACCGAGCTGGCGCGCCTTCACTGTTTCACTGCATTACTCGAGGAGTTTTAACACAACGCCACGAGAACTTCTGCCACCAACCGCGTCCTCGCCACATGGCGCCAAACGCACAGAGACCGCGTGCCACCTCGAAGTTCGAGGAGCGCGCGGTCTCTGAAATGTCTTTCTGGCTCTTTCCTACTCGCTGTGAGGCAGAAGCCTCACCAACGGTAGTGGGCAAACGCCTTGTTGGCCTCGGCCATACGGTGCGTCTCTTCCTTCTTGCGCACGGCCGAGCCGCGGCTGTTGGAAGCGTCGAGGAACTCGTTGGTCAAACGATCGACCATCGTCTTCTCGCCGCGTGCACGCGCTGCGTTGAGGATCCAACGGATCGCCAATGCGGTGCGGCGCTCGGGGCGAACTTCGACGGGAACCTGGTAGGTCGAACCACCGACGCGACGCGAGCGGACCTCGACAGCGGGGCGGACGTTGTCCACGGCGCGCTTGAAGATCTTGAGCGCGTCCTCGCCCGTCTTCCCTTCGACCTGCTCGAACGTGTCGTACATGATGCTCTCTGCGACCGACTTCTTGCCGTCGCGCATCATGCAGTTGATGAATTCCGTCACGAGCTGCTCACCAAACTTTGGATCAGGCAGCACGGGGCGCTTCTGGACTTCCCTTCTTCTAGGCATCTTGAACTCTCGTATCACTCACCTCATCGCTCATGCACACGCCGTCTGTTCATGGCGCATACATATTGTAGCGAGAGGTTTTGTTTATGCTTTGCTCGTCTCGTGCTGAACGTCGAGCCAACGCCCTATAATAAGACCCTGGCTCGAAGGACCTCAGCGCGGCTTCTTGGTGCCGTACTTGCTGCGGCCCTGCTTGCGCTCGTTCACGCCCACTGCATCCAGCGTACCGCGGATGATGTGGTAGCGAACACCTGGGAGGTCCTTGACACGACCGCCGCGGATAAGCACCACCGAGTGCTCTTGCAGGTTGTGCCCCTCGCCGGGGATGTAGCTAGTGACCTCCATGCCGTTGGTCAGACGAACACGTGCGACTTTGCGCAACGCCGAGTTCGGCTTCTTGGGCGTGGTGGTGTAGACGCGGGTGCAGACGCCGCGCTTTTGCGGGCAAGCCTTGAGGGCTGGCGCCGTGGTCTTCTTTTTGATCTGCTTACGCCCTTTACGGACGAGCTGGTTGATCGTCGGCATGACTTTCCCTGGTCGTTCCTCGCGTCCCTCGCCACATCATTTCTGGCAGGACCCACGAGTGAGTATCGCTTTCTTTGCTCTTCTGGTCTTATCGTGGCCTTGCTCATTCCTGAACAAAACCCTCATGCCCCGAGCGCGGCAGCATGGTCATGATCCTCACCAATGTTCGGGTTGGCGATCGTTCAAAGGATCTTTCCTCACGCGCTGTAAGAGGCGTCTTCACTTGTTTTCCCTCGCCAGAATCTTTGCGACAAGGCGCAAAGGGAGGCAAGGAACGCGGCATTATAAGGAGCCCCCAAGTCGTGTCAAGGTGATTCGATCCTCAGGCAGGCGCCTCGCCACTCAACTCGTCACGCACGCGCGCGAGAAGCCCCACAGGACGCGAGACAAACGCCCACCAATCCTTCAACTCGACCTCTCGCGAACCTCGCGCCATCGCCATCGCGCCCGGCCCCAAAAACACCATCGACCCGATCGCTCGCGCCACATCCCTTGGCCCATCCAACAACAACATCCCCAACGCTCGCCACAGCCCCACCTCGACCTGCAAGACCTCCTGCGTCTTGAAGGCGAGCGCCGCTGCGCCCGTGATCGCGCTCCCGCGAATCAACACCTGATCCACATGAAATGCCGTCCACAACGCTGCGATCTCTGCCCTGACATGCGCCTCGCCATGCGGCCGCTCGCTCGACGCGCGGCCACCCCCGACCGATCGCGTCTTCTCGATCGCTCTCACCGGCCACACACAGATCTCCTCCATACCGATCTGACGCGCTCGCGCCATCGCATCCTCCAGGATCTCCTCGGGGTAGGCGTCCAACCACGCGGCCACATCCACCAACCCCTTGAAGAAGCCCACGTGGTTATGGAAGTGGAGGCAGAGATGCAAGAACGTGTGCGCCGGGCTCAACACCCTGATCTCCCTCCCATGAAAGGAGAGCACCTCGGACGCGTCGAAGAGATCGCTCGTGGCAGGTTGGCAAACCTCTGGCGCCGCCAACGCCCAGTGAAGCTCGAGCACCTGCCCGCTCTTCTCGTGCGCGAAGGCCCACTGGTTGTAACGCCACGGCTCGGGATGATCGGCATACATCGGCGCATAGCCGATCTCTGCGAGCGACGAAGCGATCGCCTCGACCTGCTCCAACCTCACCAAAAGATCGATATCGGAGGATCTCCTCGCCAGACCATCCCCCGAGAATAACCTCTGCGCGAGCGGTTCCCCCTTGAGCGCGATCACATCATACGCCGTCGAGCGCTGCCGGGCGGGCGCGCGCCCCACCCCCCACCCC
>JAYZVO010000021.1:0-17225 GCA_036155555.1 Myxococcota bacterium | reverse complement strand
TCACAGCCCCAAACCCGCCGCCCCCCCCCCACCCAGGGCTGCGCAAAAACTTAGAACCCAGGGTGATAACCTCCCCCGCCCAAAAAGTTTTACCGCTCCAATGGCTGCTCGGCACCCAACGTGGGTGCGAGCGCGAAGTCATTGTGATCTCGTGGATATTGTGAAATCCTCTGAGGCCTTAAAGACGCTAGAAACTTCGAGGTTTCGAGGATGGCATTGCCTGACAAACCATGGCTCTCGTGGGTGCTCTTCGCCAGCATACTCGCGCTCGCTTCTGCCTGTGGCGATCACCATGTGGTGACGATTCCTGGCGAGGATGAGCGCGATATGGAGCACCCTCCACAGGATATGGGCGCACGCTCGATGGAGGATATGACCGCGAGCGCGTTCGATATGGCGTCCCGAGACATGCGACCAGAACAGGACATGGACACCATGTTCGAAGAGGACATGGGCGCTGAAATCGAGGACATGTCCTCCCCCCAAGATATGCCTTCGGCTGATCCAGACGACGCCTTTATTGGCACCACGTGCAACGTTAACGGTCGCGTGGGCACTTGCCAACGCGCGGCCCAGTGCCAGCCTCCCGACGAACATATCGCTGGTTTCTGTCCAGGCTCTTCCGCTGTGCGTTGCTGCGTCGCGCCAGGTGAAGATCCTCCTGATATGTCCTCGAACATGTGCGATGAGAACGCCGCGCCGACGCCAAATAGCCTCACCCCGCAGGCTGCTCCCATCGGCGCTTGTCCCGATGGGATGACCCAAATCGATGCGAACTATTGCATCGATCGCTTCGAAGCATCTCTTGTCCTCGACACACCGAATGGCGATGTCCCCCACTCCCCCTATGTAAACCCGGGCAACGCCAACGTGCGCGCGGTGAGCGTCGAGGGCGCCGTCCCACAAGGCTACATCACAGGTGATCAAGCCGAGGTCGCCTGTCGAAACGCAGGCAAGCGTCTCTGCTCCTCCAACGAGTGGTTGCTCGCTTGCCAGGGGTCACAGACGCGAACCTATCCCTACGGCAACACCGAGCAGCCAGGCATATGCAACGATGCTCGCGCCAATCACCCCGTGGTCGAGTACTTCGGCACGAGCGCGGATTGGATCTGGTCCGAGCTCGACAACGCGTGCATCAACCAACTCCCTGACTCGCTCGCCAGGACGGGAGCACACCCGGGATGCGTCACGCCCGAGGGCGCCTTCGATATGGTGGGGAATCTGCACGAGTGGGTAGCTGATGCGTCAGGGACGTTTCGCGGCGGCTTCTACGTGGACACCTACCGCAACGGGAACGGTTGCTATTACCGAACCACTGCGCATAACCGGCAGCACTGGGATTACTCGACGGGCTTTCGCTGCTGCGCGGATACGCTCTGAGACGTGGCGCGCGAGCATATCGACGCCGCGAGCAATGTCGCCACACCTCGCGTCGCATCGAGCAGCGGCCCCATCGGCTCGCCGACGCTAAACCACTGCGCGAGCCCGACGCCAACAAGCATCGCGCCGAGCACACACGCCAGCTGGTAACCATGCGGATGGCGCTTCAAGCACCAGCGCAACGCCAACCCCGCAAACCCTGCCACCGCGAGCAATGTCACCCCCAACGCGGGCATGATCGCTCTGGCGACCTCGCCATCGGGCAACCCCGCCAACCCGAGCATCCACTCGAGCGCCACGATCAACGCCACACCACACACCGTGTCGACTCCGATCGTGGCGATCAACGCCAGAAACAGGAGCCACTCCCAGCGTGAACGGCGAGCGTCGGTCATCGGCTCAGTCCCCGATGTGATCGAGCGCGAACAGGCGAGTGGTATCCGATGCGATCTTTGAAAGGTCCACGTTTCCTTTCAGGTACCACATGTTGTCATCCTCGGAGTCGATCAATACCTGCGTCACGATCCAGAGGCCCGGCTCGGGGTTCTCGAACGTGACGAGGTCATGCGAGCGCGCGCGGTGGTTGAAGACGATGTGGTCGTACTCCTCGTAGAACGGCTTGAGCGCGTCCTCCAGATCGACTGGCCCCCAGCCCTCTCCTTCCCAACGAAGGAGCGCGGCGGCTTCCTCGAGGTCGTCCTCAGCGAGCGCGGCGACGATCTGAAGCAGCTCGGCGCGCACGCGCGCCTTGAAGGCGACCGGATCGGCGTCGAGGTCTTCCTCGGTCTCGAACTCGAAGTCCGCCTCGAGCTCGAGGACACCATCCTTGAGGTTCTGCCACTCCTCGACGAGGCTGCTGTCCGCGCGTGCGATGACCTCGCGAAGGTACGCGATGACCTCGTGGATTTTTTCCGTCTTTACCGGTTGTGGGATGTTCTGTCGGAGCGCCTTGTAGACCTGGTTGAGGTGACGCAAGAGCACGCCCTCGGAGCGCTCGAGACCATACTCCTTGACGTATTGATTGAAGGTCGCGTAGCGCTCGAACATATCGCGCGCCACCGACTTGGGCTTGGGCTCGAAGCCTGTGACCCAGGGGTGCTCCTTGGAGAAGGCTTCGAACGTCGCGCGAATGATCTCGGCGTCGGGTTGCGGCCAGGTGACCTTGTCGAGCTTCTCGCGAAGCTCCTCGTATTCAGCCCCTTCCGCCTTGAGGCGGTGATACTCGCGGTCGCGCTCCTTGTCCTGCTGCCTGCGCAGCACGACGCCTGGGTCCTCGAGGATCGCCTCGACAAACGAGAGCACCGTCAGGTGGAAGTCATCGCGTTCCTTGTCGAGCGTGTCGATGACCTCGACCAAAAAGAGCGAGAGCGAGTGGTGGACCGAGAAGTCGCGCTGGAGTTCGTTGGCGAGCACGACCTTTTGTCCCTTTTTGCCGTCGTCCCTGGGCTCGAGCTCGATGATGCCCGCGTGTTCGAGTGATTGGAACAACATGCGCGCCTTGCGACGAAGGATCGATTTTCGCGCGTCGCGCTCGTGGCTAAGATCGATCAGCCCGAGCAGATCCTTGTAACCCGCGTGCGCGCCGATCGGGCGCTGGAGCAAGTATAACAACGTCGAGTGATCGATGCTAAAGCGGCTCTCGAGCTCCTCGGAGGGGCTCGAGTAGAGGCGCTGGAAGGTCTCCTCGTCCCAGTGCACATACCCCTTCTCGGGCGGTGACTTCAGGCGCAGCTTCTTGAGCTTCTTGGGATTTCCCTCCGCCTTTGCCGTGGCGGCCTCGTTCTCGATGACATGCTCGGGCGCCTGCGCGATGACATAGCCCTGATCATCGAAGCCCTTACGCCCTGCCCTCCCCGCGATCTGCTTGAACTCTCGCACCGAGAGCAGGCGCGTTTTTTGACCGTCGTATTTACAAAGCTTTGTAAATACGACGGTGCGCAGCGGCATATTGATCCCGACACCGAGCGTATCCGTACCGACGATGATTTTGAGCATCCCCTGCTGCGAGAGCTTCTCTGCGATAAAGCGATACTTTGGCAAGAGCCCGCCGTGGTGGATGGCGATGCCGTGCTTGAGGTAGCGGCGCACGGTCTTCCCGTAAGGCGTATCGAAGGTCGTCCCCTCGAGCCCCTGGCGGATCGCCTCTTTTTCATCATCGGTGCAGTAGTTGACGCTCATGAGCGCCTGCGCGAGCTCGGCGCACTCGCGCTGCGTGAAGTTGACGATGTAGACAGGTCCCTTCCCCTTCGAGACGAGCTCGTCCGCGAGGTGAACGATCTTGTCCTTGTTGTACTCGTAATCGAGCGGGACGGGGCGCGTGGTCGATTGAACCAGCGCGACGGGTCGCTTTGACCTCGCCTCGAGCTGTTGCTCGAGCTCGGTGGTGTCGCCGAGCGTCGCGGACATCAGCAAGAAAGCGGTCTGGGGCAACATCACCAACGGAAGCTGCCACGCGGTCCCACGATCCCTGTCCGCGTAATAGTGAAACTCGTCGATGATGGCGTGCTGGATGTCGGCGTCTTCCCCCTCGCTCAAGGCCGTGGCGGCCAGGATCTCCTGCGTACAGCAGATGATCGGTGCCTCGTGGTTGATCGCCGCATCCCCCGTGAGCATGCCGACGTTCTCGGCCCCGAAGTGCTCGCACAACGAGAAGAACTTCTCACTCACCAGCGCCTTGATCGGCGACGTGTAATAGGAGCGATGCCCCTGAGCAAACGAGAAGAAGTGCATCGCCAGCGCGACCATCGATTTCCCCGACCCCGTCGGCGTGTTCAAGATCACGTGGTTGCCAGAAAAGACCTCGAGGATCGCCTCTTCCTGCGCGGGATAAAGCTCGAAGCCTCGATCGATGGTCCACTCCAGGAAGAGATCGAAGAGATCTTCTCCGTCTGCGTCGTAGAGTCGATCCGCCAGGTTTTTCCTTGGGGCTTCGGGGAGCGAGGAGGCCATAGATGGTGTCCTGTAGTCTTCGATAACTTGAAAGGTGCGTGGGGTTCTTTACCACGTTTGCCATCGCGCTTCGACCTGTGACTCACGGTGAGGTTGCTTTGGAGCATGTGGTAGAGCAAGGAGTGATGAAGTTTGCGAGGCGCGGTTTTGTTCCTCGCGTTCGGTGCTACCCTGGCAAAGTGGTTGTTTTCGTAGCTGATATAACTTTGTCCGGCGAAACAAGATTGTGAGACGTGTTTAAATGGCGTATCCTGCGAAGACAAGCCAAGTGATACGACCATGCGCAATCATTCCAAACCTCAAATCCTCGTCGTCGAGTTCACCCCCGAGTCAAATGGCCTCGAGCGCAAGCTCCTGGATCATGGGTTCGCGTTCCCGATCACCTCGACAGATACCACTCGAGCGTTGGAGCTCTTGCGCGCGGGCGGCACCTACGAAGCCAAGCGCGAACTCGCGTTGCTCCTGCTTCCTGGGCCGAATATCGACGCTGCCATCGACTTCATCGCCTTGTTGCGCGCTGATGACAAGCTCAAACGAACCATCCTCTTCGTCCTGCTCGACACGAGCGATCCGAACGATCTGGCTCGTGTCCACGATATGCATGTGGCCGGTTGCCTCGATACACAGATTCTGGAAGATGAGCCGGAAGTGTTTTGCAACTTTTTGACGCGCTACCTTAATATCGTCAAATACCCCAGGCGAGGATGACCGCTCGCCGCGTCGCCGAGAAACAACGAACTGACGCTCAAGGAGCCGCTTCGTGCAGCGCCACCCCTCCCCTGCTTGCTGTTGGATCGTTGCGTCAGCCTTGATCCTCTTTGCTTGTGACCCGCCAGAAAACAAATCACCGGACACGCCCTCTCTGGCCAGCAAGAACCCCGCGGAAGAGGCGCTCACCAGCGCTCCTGAATACTCGCCCGCGTGGCTTGGTGGTGATTTTGGCTTCGTCTCCATCCTGGCGCCTGATGGCGCCTACGAACGCCTCCAGATCATCAAACATGATGTGGACGTGGCGCTCGTCGGACGACTCGCGCGCACCACGGTCGAGCAGGTCTTCAAGAATCACACGCTCACGCTTCAACAAGGCATCTATACCTTCGAGCTCCCGCGCGGCGCGCGCGTCACCTCGCTGACTGTTTCGGTCGGTGACGAGGCCGCCACCGCGCGCGTCGTTAAAGATAAACGCGTCCTACCTGCGCCCGTCGAGCAGCTCCCGCTGGTGCGCTCTCCTGACCTCGCGCTCGATCCCTCACGCGAGACGTTCAGCCTCGAAATTGCATCGATCGCGCCAGGTCGCACGACCACCGTCTCACTGACCTATGATCGCGTCCTCGAGCCCGAGGGGGAGCGCGTCGTCTACCGCTACGAGATGCCTGAACTCGATGCCCAGGACCCCTCGATCCCGAGGATTCCGAGCTTTCACTTTGACCTGAGCGCTCCGGGCGCCAGAGACCTCGCGGTCAAGGGCTACAACCTCGAAGCACCCACGCAGAGTCCAGCAAACAACGTCTCGCTCGCGCGCAAGCGCTTCGTGCCTCTCGGGTCCATCGAGGTCTCGAAAGCGCTCCCCAGAGAGCGAGCGCATGTCCTTCGCGCAGCACAGAGTGATGCGTTTTTGCTCGACCTCGTGCTCGAGCCATCCTCGGACGAAAAGAACTTCCCCGAGGATCTCATCCTCGCGCTCGACACCTCGGCTGGTTCAGGCCAAAAGGCGCTCGATCGGAGCGTCGCGTTCGCCAAATCGTTCCTCGCGGCGCTCGAAAAACATCGCCCGAACGCCAACGTGACCATACTCGAGAGTGACTTGACCACGCGTACATGCGCGGCGCGCGGCTCGATCGCGTCGGCGCGAGGGTGTCTCGATGGCTTGCGCGCAGGAGGCGCGAGCGACCTCGGCGCGCTCGCGGCCTCGTTGCGCGGTGAGCTCGCCAGCTCGTCTGCGCCAACGCATGTGATCTACTTCGGGGATGGCAAACCAACGATCGGCGAGGTCGATGACGCGACGTTGATGACCGCATTTGCAGACGCGATCGGCACACGGCACAGGTTGCACACGGTGTCCGTGGGGCAGCGCTCGGGCGCATCATTTATGCGCGCGCTCGCTGCGCGCAACGCGGGCTTCTTCTACACGTCGAGCGCGCTCGAGAGCGCGTCGACAGACGCGAGCCGTGTGCTCGACGCGATCTCCAGGCCAACCATCAGGATCGAGCGCGTCGAGGTCTCGGGCGGCGCGCTCGAGCGCGCCGCCTTGCCAACCCCCTTCACATTGAACCCCCGTGAGCCCCGCTTGATTACCGGCAGGGCGAGCAAGGGGAGCACGCTTGTCATGCACGGCATGCGTGGTGGGCAGCCGTTCGAGAAAAAAGTCGCGCTCACGGCGGATGCCGCTGATATCTCCGAGGCCGTCGCCAAATTCGAGGCGCAGCAGTGGCTCACGTTCCGCGCCTTCGAGGGCGCGGCCCCGAAGGAGCTCGTTTCGATTTCGACCGAGGGACAGGTCCCTGGCCCTCACACAACCCTGGTCACGATCGAGAATCGCGAGGCGAGCGCGGGCGTGGACGAGGATGCGCTCGAGCGCATCCGCCAACATACCTTCGCAATTTCAGAGATCGCGAGCGTCGCCAAACCGAAGCAGGCGTCGCGTGAGCCGTCGGATGCCTCGCGAGCACCCAAGGAAAAGACCAGTGATACCAATGAGATAGATCGGAAAGAAAAAGAAGAGCCTCCTTCGACTCCAGAGGATGCGGTGGAGGAAGAGCCTGCGGTCGCAGATGACGAGGTGACGCGAGCGCTGGTTCAAGCTTCGCCGCTCGTATCAGCCACCTGCTCGGCACCCCGCATCGCGAACAAGATGAAGGCGCGACAGGCGATGCTCTCCACCTGCTTTCGGGGGCAGGCGACCTCGAAGATCAAACCATCGGGTCGCGTCGCGTTCTCCTGGGAGGTCGATCTTATCGGGCGAGCGGACAAGGTCTCGATGCTCGAATCGAGCATCGAAAACAAGCTGGTGCTTCGTTGTTTGGAGCGGGTGATCGAGCGCACGCGATTCGAGAACCAGGATGATTACTGCGTCGTGGTCCAGGCGTTCTCCTATCAGGATGACGCGAAGCAGGCGCTCTCTTCACGCGCCATCGTCGAGCGCGAGGTGAATGACCTCGAGGTGCGCAGCGCCGAGCTCTCGATGGACGAGGACATCCTCTTGCTCGAAAAGCTCGTTTTGCTTGGCGAGCGCGAGCGCGCCGTGGCCTGGCTCGAGCGCTTGAAGGAGCGCCACGCCAACCGTTCGCTGCTCCTGGTGCTGCGTAGTCCCATCACGCAAGAGTACTTTGATAGGGAGTTCCGCGACGCCGTGCGGGCCGTGCTCGGGAACATGAAGGCGGGCAACCTGCTCGCGTCTCGCGTCGCCGTACAGCTTACCGAACGTGAGGCCGTGGACGAGTTCCTCTCGACCTTTGCCTCGGGGCGACTCGATCCGGCCATCGCGGCGGAAGCGGTCGACATCATGAGCACGCGCGTACCCTCGATCGTGCCTCAGGTTTGGGGACGCTGGGAGGACCTCTATCCTCCCAAGCGTCGCTACGGGATGTTCCTCGCGCTCGAGGATGGCAAGAAGCGTTGGCCCGAGATTCACTTGCGCGCGTTGCTCGGTTTGGAGGAGTCCTCGGACCTGACGCGAGCTCGTCACGAAGAGGCGCTCGAGCTCGTCATCAAGCTACAAAAACAGAAGGATCACGCCGCGCTCTTCGCGGAGTCTTGCGCCAGCAACAGGCTCGAGCGCGGCTGGTGCCTGGTCCATATGAATGCCTTCTCTGCCGCGCTCGGCGTCGAGCAGTTCGACACCCTACAGGCTGACCTCAAACGCAACCAACGCGCCGAGCTCGACGCGCTGCGCGCGCGTCGCTCGGTGGATATGGGCAACGAGACGTTGATCCTGCGTATGGCAAGGCTTCACGACGAGCTTGGCGAAAAGGAGCAGGCGCTTCGTGTCTTGAGCGAGCTCGTGGAGTTCGCGCCAGACGCTTCGATTGCCCACCAGCGCCACGCAGCCGCGCTCGAAGAGCGCGGCGCCATCACCCAGGCGTGCGCGGCCTATGGCCGCGCATTCCAACTCGATCCACGCAGAGAGGTGGTCTCGAGCGCGTGGGAGCGCTTGTTTATCACGCATCCCGACCACACAGACGAATTACAAAAATGTGTAGTTCGCACGCTGGGGGCGTTTCCCGTCACCGCGACCAGGACGATCATCGCGTTCGCTTATGACACATCCAAGGTCGGCACGCTCGGCGTGAGCCTCGCTCCGGCAACAGCCGAGACCCCGAAGCTCCCTGAAGATGCGACGCGCGCGGTCAATTCGATGGCGAAGACTTCGCGAGGATTCTCGATGCTCTTTGTCGGTGAGTTACCAGAAGGTAGCTATGAAATCAGCGTCGGCGGCGCGGCGAGCCGTGGGGAGCTCGTGGTTCTCGGCGAGGATGGAAAGGTTCTGTCACGCGCGGCGCTTTCATCGGGGTTGCCGACCGACCCACCAAAGAAGCTCGCCCTCCCCTGAGCACTTCTCACCTCACCTCTCGCCGCAAGCGCTCCATCATCTGCACCGGACCACGCTCGCGCACCTTGCGCTCGAGCCAATCGGGCACAGAGATTTCCGGCACGATGTGCACGTCGTAGGTCACGAGCGTGCGCGAGGGATCTTCGCTGTAGGGTTCGATCTTCCAGGAGCCACGGTAGTGCTTGTAGTCGCCCTCGAGCAGCTCCCAGGAGCGCGAGTATAGGCCCGCGCCCTCTCGATGCTTGGCGCGCGTTCGAGAGCGCAGATCGTCGTAAGGAAATGGCATATCGTACACGATCTCGCATACGTGATAGGCGCCCCGGCGCGAGATGAGCTTGGCCGAAACCACCCGGTCAAATGTCTGCTCGTAACGGTCGCAGTCCGCGATCACGGCCCAGATGCGCTCCGGCGTCGCGTTGACAAGCGCCTGGGCCTTGAGGCCAGGCGCGCTCGAGCCCTTGATGGAGGTTGACCTGACGATCACATCTCCAGCCTCCAGGCGTTGCGTGCGGTGAGCGTCCGCGCTTCGCGCGGTCAATCCGAGGGAGAGGCAAAACAGAGAACACAAGGCAACTTTCGAGCGGTGCTTCGACAATAAAGGGAGTGACATCGTGGTATCTCCTGGGTGCGCCACGTACCTCACGGTGGGTGGCAATCGGTGCAAATATCGAGCGATGTTCGAGTCATCGCGCGGTCACCAGGTTCAACACCGACCGCTCGGATAAGTGTCACTCTTTTTCTGAGGGAAAGCTCGAAAATCGCTGTAGAAAAGGGTGAGGGAGGATTCTGGAACAGTTGTTCCAGAATCCTCCCTCACCCTTTTCCTCGTTCAATCAAACGCCAATCAAACCTTTGATTATAAAATCGCTCGCTCAATCAAAGACTTGGCGCGGTCTCATGAGGCGGCAAATCGAGGACCTTGACGCCATGTGATCCTCGCCATAACTTCCCAGAGTGGCACTGGCTCGTGCCTCCCTCCCTCCATGACGGGGAAGCATCTTCCATGCGGAGCCGCCCTACCAAAAATCACAGACTTCCTGGACCGGGAACATGAGGAGGGGTTGTTCTGCCGTCGTTAAAGGAGGTTTCGTGAAACTGTCCGCACCGATTTACAAGCTGAAACACCTGGCCAAGTCACGCGCTCGAGCCAACAACGTCCCCTTGCATCAGGCGCTCGATGAGGTCGCCCGCGAGGAAGGCTATACGTCGTGGAGCTTGCTCGCGGCGAAGTATGCCGCGCGCGACAACGTGGCGCTGCTCGAGAGCGCGTGTGGGCCAGGTGCGTTGATTCTCGTGGGCGCGCGTCCTGGTCATGGCAAGACCAACCTCTGCCTCGAGCTCGTGGCGCGAGCGCTCGCGGCCGGGTCGAGCAGCGCGTTGTTCTCATTCGAGCTTCGAGCCATCGAGGTCGCGGAGCGATTCTCGGGCTTTGGCTTGGAGCTGGCGCAGGTAGGCGCGCGATTTTGTTTCGATGACTCCGACGCGATATGCGCGTCGCGCATCATCGAACGTCTCGCGGATGCAACGCCGGGCACGTTGGTGGTGATCGATTACCTCCAACTCCTCGATCAGCGGCGCACCAACCCGAGCTTGCAAGCACAGGTCGAGGCGCTCGGAGATTTCGCGCGTGAGAAACGGCTCACCGTGGTTTTGATCTCGCAGATCCACAAGCGCTTCGAGGACGCGTCAAACGCGCTCCCCACACGCGAGGACGTGCGCCTGCCAAACCCGCTCGATCTCGATTTGTTCGACGAGCTGTGGTTCTTGCACCACGGACAGCTCGCGCGCGAAGCGGCGCTCAGTTCGAGGTGACGTTCGCCATCTCGAGGGCCTCGTCGACGCTGATGATTTCGCGTCGCTTGGCCCTCCCTGGCGCATCTATCTTCTGCGCCGCTTCCTGCATCCAATCGCGGTGTGCTCGCTCCAGCGGCGCCACGCTCGCGAGCAATCCGAGCGCCTGGAGCGCGAGGAGCGGCGCGCGAACCTCTCTGGCGCGCTCGCACCACTTGGTGTGCTCTTCTGCCTCGATCGACTCGCCCATTCGCGCACGAATCGCCATCGCGAGCGCCTGACACAGCGTCGCGCCAGCGGTCATCCCGGACATTACCCAACAGTCAGCGCCGCGCGTGGCGTAGTCGAGCGCGATGGTAAAATCACCGCGACGCCAACACACGGCCGCCTCGATGATAAACGTGCGCGCCTCGAACTCGATGTTTCCCATCAGCCCGATCGCGTCCAGCAAGTCATCATCGGTCTCGGGGAGCGCGCCGTTGCGATAGGCCACCCAGCGCTCGAGTTGGAGCGCCTGGAGCTCGTAGACATGGTGTCGGCAAGCGCGCGCTTCACGCGCGACCTCCTGGACGACGTCGGCCGCTTCTGCGCCGCGATCCCCATCGAGCAGCGCCCATACGCGCCCGAGCTGAGAGGCGATGCGCGCCGAGCGCCTGCGCTTGTTGTCGGCGGCGAAGGCGTGCAGCTGGCTCGAGCGCTCGTAGTCGCCGCTCGTGTAGGCGAGCTGGCCGAGCCAGCCCGCGGATGTGGCGCGTGCTTCCGGGATGTCGGGGAGGTTCTTTGCCCAGGCATCCGCGTCGTCGATGATTTTCCCGAGGCGCTCATCCTGGCTCCAGAGGCCAGCGCGTACCATATACATGCGTCGGCGAAGTTCGAGGATCGGGTCCTCCTGTTCTCCCAACTCTTCGAGCGCTGTGATGACCTCGCTGTCTGGTTTTCGGCAGCTCTCCCTGGCCAGCTCAGCCAGCTCCTCCAACCTCTTGATGGTCGGGTGGTTATCGAGCTCCGCGCTCTGCATGCTACGCAGCAAGCGCTCGATCTGACTCACCGAGGGACTCGCCAGCGCGATCCGCGTCATCGCTTTTAACAACGCCACGAGATCTTCCTCTCGTTGGCTCTGGCGCGACGTGATCGAAGCCTCCTCGAGCAACGTCAGCGCTTGATGCGAGAAGCCATCCTCGTCGAGCTTGTTGGCCACCAGGATCACGTCATCGACCAGGGATACGGTGGTGATCTCTGGGTGCTCGAGCAAGACGCGGACACGCGTCCTGCTCTGGCGAGGGAGCCTGTCGACGAGCAGCTCGGCGCGAGCGCGCGTGAGCTCATCGCTGCCCAGCCGCACGAGCGCGGTGATTTCGCCGCGAGCACGCGCGATGATATGCCTGCGCTCGAGCTCCTCGAGCAAGGCTTCGACCTCCCACCGAGGTTGCCCCATGAGCAAGATCAGCTCCTCGAGCGCGATCCGCTGGCGCACGAGCGCCAGGCGCGCGAGCAAGTCGCGGAAGACAAATTCGGTGGGTTCACTGCGCGCCGAGCCTGGCGCCAGTGGCTGGCCATGCCGCGCGAGCCAGTCGAGCCCCTCTCGATCACAGGTCCACCCTTGCTCGGTGCGCCACGCCAACCCGCGCTCTTCCCACCCGGCGAGTTCTCGCTCGACCGCGTCTGGGAGGCCGCCGGTGCGAAGATAGAGTTCGTGCGCGGCGTCAGAGCGCAGGCGGTAACCAGCCTCTGGCCCATGGAAGATGGTCTCGAGCGCGGCGGGAGAGATCGGTTTGATCGTGAAATCACCGGGTCCCGCAACCGTGCGTAGAATGCGCAGTTGCTGTCGCGCCTGCTCGAGTTGATGCGCGCTCCACAGGTCGAGCCCGTCGATGTCCTCGCACACCAACAGCGCGCCTGATTTCGCCGCACCTTCGAGGGCGTTACTGGCGAGCGCCTTGACCTCTTCGAGCGATGCGTCCTCGGGGACCTCGAGCGAGAAGGTATGGATAAGCGCGCTCAATGGAGCGTCGCCATCCGGTGTGATCAGGCGCCACGAGCCACCAGAAGACTCCCAGGCCCTCTGCAACATCGAGAGCACGCGGCGCCCATCAGCGCCAGTGATTCCACCGAGGTCGAGTGATTCGCCCGCCTCGAGGCGGGCGATGACCTCTTCCAGCTCGAGCAGCGCGTGGATCGGGAGGAGCTCTCGCGAGGGCTTCTCCGAGGCGACCAGTTCGAGCGCATGTGCCGCGCTCGCCGGGCGCAGCCCGGGCTCGCGTTCGAGCAGCGCGCTCACGAGCGTTACAAATGACTCTGGCGTCTCGGGCGCATGTTCTGCGAGCGAGGGCGCCTCTTGCATCAGCCGCTCGCGCATCAATGCCGTGACCGAGGAGGCGTCGTGGGGAGGTTTCCCGGCGAACAACTCGAAGAGGATCACCCCCACCGCGTAGAGATCCGATGCGGGCAAGCCGCGTTGCGCGCGCAGCTGCTCGGGCGACATGTAAACGGGCGTGCCTTCGCGCTGAGACTGCTTCGTGCTGGACTCATGCCCCAGGATACGCGAGAGCCCGAAGTCGAGGAGGACCAGCCGCCCGGATTTACGCTCGATGAGCGCGTTGTTGGGTTTGAGGTCCGAGTGCACCAATCCCGCCGCGTGCAAACGGGCGAGCTCGGAGAGCAACGCCCTCGCCCTCGCGCACTTGAGCGCCATGCGCTCGTCCTCATCTTCCGGGAGCGGCCCGGGGAACGGATCTCCTTCGATGAGCTCCATCACGATAAAGGGCCACCCCGTGTGCACCCCCTCGTCGAGGAGGCGAGCCCCCGTGGCGAGCCCGAGCCGACGCAGCATCGAGGCTTCGCGCCATTGCTTTGTCGTATCACCGCCCTGGTTGTCGATGAACTTGATGGCGACGTCGCGATCGAAGTGCGCGTCGCGCGCCTTCCATACGACCCCGAAGCCACCCTGCCCGAGCTGCTCGACGAGCGTGTAGCGCGAGGCGATGCTGTTCTGTTCGTGCTGCTCTTGCTCGAGCGCGCGCTGGATATTCTCGTGCATCAACCTTCTCCAATCTCATCGAGGAACGCTTCGAGTTGTTCGAGGCGCTTGAGCTCGCGCTTGAGGATGCGATGTTGGTTACGGTTCTCCACCGTTCCCCCTTTTCCGAGCAGCGCGAGCGCCTTGTCGAGGTCTCCATCAAAGCGCTCGCGCGCGACCTCGAGGACCTTGCCGCGCAACCCATCGACGAGATCGAGTGAGACCTCCACTCCTTGCTTCTCGGCGCTGATAGCGACTTCGACAAAGGCGCTGGCGGCCTCTCGGAATGCGGTCATCAAAGCCCCCTCTTCTGCGCTCGTGTTCGAGGGCGCTGGGGCAACATCGAGCGCGTGCTCCATCCCCATGGCCGCCTCGATATCCTCTGCGGAGATGACCGACTCACCGCGCACGCTGGTGATGATCCAGGCGCGGCGGATTACGTTGTCGAGCTGGCGGAGGTTGCCAGGCCATGGCTGGCGCTCGAGCGCTCGAATGGCAGCTCCGTCCAGCGATGCTGCCTCGGAGCGGGCGGTGCGCTCGATCATAAACCTCGCCCACGCTGCGATCTCGTCGCGCCTCTCGCTCAGGTTGGGCATATGCATCGGGAGGACGTTGATGCGGTAGTAGAGGTCCTGACGGAAGGTGCCCATGCGGACTTGCTCGAGCAAGTCCTGGTTTGTCCCGACGATAAAGCGCACGTTGGCGTCACGCGCCCGCCCGCTCTCTCCGAGCTTTCGCCACGACCCTTCCTCGAGCAGTTGGAGCAAGCCTGCCTGCGCATCCATCGAGAGCTTGTCGATCTCGTCGATAAACAGGGTCCCGTTCTTCGCGCGCTCGAGCGCGCCGTCAACCTCCTTGACAGCGCCTGTAAAGGCACCTTTGCGCCAACCGAAGAGCTCGGCCATTTGCATATCTGCCGGTACGGCCAACAGGTTGAGCGTCTCGAAGGGGGCAGCCGAGCGCTGGCTGCGCGCGTGGCACCAGCGCGCGATGCGCGACTTCCCGGAGCCCGACGCGCCGCTTAGCAGGAGCGTCTCGTCTGTTGTCGCGAAGCGCTCGAGCACGCTCAGTTTTGCGGCCATCGCCTGCCCCACCACTGGGAGCCAGTCATCTTGCAAGTGCCCGAAGGTCTGCGCTTCTTCGCGGTCGAGCACGAGCTGAGGACCGATCAAGGCCGCGGCGACCTCGATTTGTGCGCTGGCGGCCAGCAATTTCTCGGGCGCCCCCGTAAACAATGGCGCCTCGAGCTCCAGAGTGAGCATCCCCTTGATCGTTCGCCCGAATCCCCAGAGGGGCACCGCCATCACGTGCGTATTTGGCCCATCGAGCAGCCGCACCAGGCTCCCGCTCAGTTCGAGCTGGCGCGAGTCTGCCTCGTGCGCGTCGAGGAGCGTGATCTCGGGAGAGGCGTCGGAGAGCCTGCTGGGGGAAGAGAGGATCTGGAGCAAGAGGTCGAGCAACACCGGTTGCCGGTGTTGTTCGACCCATTGCCACATGCTGGCAGAACGGAGCGCGGTCGAGTCCGAGCGCTCCCCGCTGACATGGACGGCGAGGTAGCCAGCCTGATCACGCAAGTAGACGCCGATCACGCCGAGCTTCGCGCCGAAGGCGGCGATTGTTTCGGAGAGGTGCTCGATCAAGGCGCTCGCTTGCGCCTGGAAATCGCGCTCGAGATGCACGCGCTGAAAGAGCGCCGCGAGCTTCTCTGAGGTTGTCGATGGAGACGTGGCTGGCATGACTCTCGGCTTTCGAAAGGGAAGAGCGACGATCGTCATAAAGTGACGATCGTGCGTCCAAACACGACGATAATACGCGAGAGCTACCACACTTCATGGCGCGGAACACCCGATTTCTTCGTCATGACCGCGTTGGCACGGGAATCGCAGTTAAAGAAAACATCAAAGCGGTCGAAGCGCGAGCAACATCGGGACTTTGGTCCCGAGCGAGCAAAAGAGGAGTGGTTATGAGTGTGATGATGGACCTGACGACGATGAGTCAACGAGAAGCGCCCCGAAGGCTTCGCCATGGCGCGTTGCGCCACCTGGCAGAGACCCTCTCGGGGGATGCCGTGGTGTTCTTCTCCATCGACATGTACGCGGGCCAACCTCACTTTGGCCACGTGATCGCCATGGGACCCGAAGACTTCGCGCGTCGTTGCCACGCTCTCGCAGGGAAGCCCCTGCTCGAAGGCGCCGTCGGTCAGGGAGATGTTTACGACCTTCACCAGTCCATCGCGCAACGCGCTGACCGCCTCTGTGCTCCTCAAAAAGAGTATCAGGACCCGATGCAGTGCTATCGCTCGCCATGGTGGAGGAGCATGGTCGCTCCCTATGGCTTCGCCAGCCATTTGCGCATGGCGATGTATGATAGCGAGAGCCAACTTATCGGCGTGGTGATTGTCTTTGGCCACCCCGAACAATTCGAGAGCAAGATGGACGCGATCCGCGATCTGGAGCGGGAGACGCGCGACGCGCTCTTGCTCGCCGACATGTTCGAGCGCCCCGAGCGCCCCTGCGAGGCGCTCTACGCGCTCTACTCCTTTGACGGCACGCTCACGCTCGCCAGCGAGGAGACGCCGCGCTGGCTCGATCGCGAGCGCCGTGAAATCTGCGCATCGCGCGCCCTCGCGATCCTTTCCTCCCGCGAACAACGCGCGACGACCGCCATGGATGGGATGCGCATCCAGTTCGAGCGCCTCGACGGAGACGAGGTGTGCGTGCTCGTGATTATCACCCCACAGTGCGCTCCAAAGCGCCTCCCCACCGATATCCTCTCGGAGGAGCAGCGTCGGATCGCCGAGTTCTTCGCCGTCGGCGCCACCCCCGGAGAGGTCGCGCGTTATTTCTCCCAGACAGACAAGACCATCGAGAGGGAGCTCAAGCAAATCTACGGGTTGCTCGGTGTTCGTGATCGCAGCGGGTTGGTCCGTGCTTTACGACAAGAAAAGAATTGATACATTTAATCTGATTCAAGTAGCGACTACCCGATAAAATGGTGCCGCTCGTCACGAGGCAAGGAACACCTCGCGGCGCGTAAACCCGTATGAACTGAATGAAGAGGAGTTGAAATGCCCATAATGGAGCTTGGCCCGGGACCTTGTGAAGTGACGTTGAACGAAGATGGCCGAAAGACCACCATCGGTTTTGTTTGGGTGACCGAGGATAGTCCTAGCCACTACGAGAGCTACTACGTCCTGTTTTCACCAGCGTCGGTACCTGTGGCGCTTCCAACGGTCGGCGACTCGCTCACCTTCACGCGCATCGCCGAGATCGGAGGGCATGAAATCACTGGCCCGGAAGAGATGGCCGATGTAGTCGCAAACACCTACCCGAACGAGACGCTCAACTACCAGAAGATCGACGAGAGCTACGACGAGTGGTCTCCTTGATTCGAGTGACTGCGTAGGTAGAGATCGAACGAAAAAAGAGCGCCGGGTTCTCTCGCGAGAGAACCCGGCGCTCTTTTTTAGTTCGTTCTACACGTTTGTGTAGATCGAATGGGGGTGAGGAGGTGACCTCCAGGGGCGGGGCAGGCGGCGGC
>JAYZVO010000020.1:0-7510 GCA_036155555.1 Myxococcota bacterium | reverse complement strand
GGGCGCCTCGACCCGGGAGGCGCGCCGCGGCGCGAGCGGCAAGCGCGCTTGCCGACGCGAGCGCTCGAGCGCTCACGTCGGCAAGCTCGCTTGCAGCTCGCCCCCGAGCAACCAATCGACAGGGACTTTATCCTGCGCTGGAGGCTCGCCGAGGACGCCATCACGACCTCCTGCGTCGCGAGCGAACCGAGCGCCGAACATCCAGGCCACTTCCAGCTCATGCTCACGCCACCAGCCGAGCTTCCGGCCCATCGACGACCTCGCGACATCGCCCTTGTTTTCGACAGGTCAGGGAGCATGGACGGATGGCCCATGATCGGCGCCCGGCGCGCGCTCCAGAGCATCATCGAGACGCTCACCTCCGAGGACAGGGTTCACATCGTCTCCTTTGCCAATGACATGACGCACTTCCCATCAAAGGATGCGTTTGGCGACGCCGTGCCCGCCCTGCGCGATGCTGCGAACAAGCACATCGACGCCTTGCTCGCTTTCGGCGGGACAGAGATGGCGAGCCCGTTGGTGCACGCGGCAAACCTGCTGGAAGAGGACGCCAAAATCGGGCGAGATCAATGGCTCGTCTTGCTCACGGATGGGCAAATCATGGGCGAGGAGATGATCCTCGAGCAGCTCGCCAAGAGACTCGGAAAGACGAGGATCTTTGCCGTGGGCATCGGGCAGGGAATCGATAAAAGCTTCCTGACGAGGCTCGCGCACCTGGGCCGGGGGAGCTTCGAGCACGTCGAATCTCGAGCGCGGCTCGACGAGGTGATGCACACCTTCCATCGCGCGATCGACGCGCCATTGCTCACGCAAATCACCCTCCACGGTGCAGGGATCACGCTCTCTCATGACGACACCACGCCGTCGCGAACCGACGCCCTCTTCTCCGGGCGCCCGCTCGTGATTCATGGGAGATATAAGGGGGCGCTCTCGGAGGACGCCTTCATCGAGGTTCTTGGCGAGGACGCGAACGGAGAGCAGTGGAGCAAGCGGGTTGACGTGCGCGAGGGAGAGCACCCATCGATCGACCCGATCTGGGCGAGGAGCAAGATCCAGGAGCTCGAAGACCAGTGGTCAGTAGAGCGCTCGCCGGGGTTGCAAAACGAGATCGTCGACCTCTCGATGCAATACCATGTCCTGTGCCGCTTCACCGCATATATTGCTGTGGATCACACAGTGAAGATCGCGAAACCGAGGGACACCTCCAACAAAGAGACGCTGCTCGGGTCCGCCAACACAGACCGGATGTTCTTGAAGTTTATCTCGGGCAAGTACCAGGGTGGTGAGTTCCCATTGAGAGAGGACACCGCGATCGAAATCGGCAGCTCGAGTGATATGGATATGGTGCTTGTCGAGAAGACCGTCTCCCCGAAACATGCGCGCATCACGAAAGAAGGAGCCCTGTACTTTATCGAGGACCTGAGCTCGAAAACAGGCGTCTATGTCAATGGTGAGCAGGTCTCACGCGCTCCCATCATACCAGAGGATCGCATCCTTATCGGGAGCAGCATCCTCCAGCTCATGAGCGAGGTTGGAGAAGATCCCTCGATCCAACATCACTGGGACAAGGATGAGGGCGCCCACAAGATTTACACGAGCTACAGACCCGTGCCTCGATCACGGCAGCAAGTCGCGCGCAGCAACTCGAATACCATCACGAACACGATCGCAGGTCTGGTCGACGAGGTCCCGCTTCCAGATTTGCTCCAGCTCTTTGCCTCGAGCATGAAGTCTGGAGAGTTTGTGATCAGAGCACCCGAGGGCACAGGAGTGCTCACGTTGGAGCGAGGGAGGATCGTCTTCGCGATCATCGATGGCCGAGAGGACTTGCACCCGAACAAGGCGCTTCACCGCATTCTCGATTGGAACGCGGGCACCTTCTCGCTCGAAGCACCGACCGTGCAGGGGACGCAAAAGGTACACTTCGAACCTGTCGAAGATGTGCTCATGGAGCACTTCATCCAAAAGGAAGAGATGGAGGTGTTGCTCCCACTGCTCCCAGACAGGGAAACCGAGGTGGTGATGCAGTCACCGCCCCCCATGCCACTTGGCGACTTGCCAGACGAGCACGAAGTGCTGTTCGCCTACATCCGAGAGGGACGACGCTCGATCGAAGAGCTCCTCGACCATGGCGCCAGCTCAGACCTCGACGCGGTGAAATCGATCCTCTACTTGCTCGAGCAAGGTTGGATCAAAATAAAGCAGTGAGCAGGCTCTCGGAGACGCTCAGCGCAAGGCGGGCGGACGAAAACCACTGAACAGCTCTCCGAGGTTTATCCGCTCGGGAATGTTCGGGTACTCCACGAGGGTCTCGAGCCTGGGAAATCGAGTGTTGGTGAGGAGCTGCTCGCGAAATTTGGCGTCGAGCGGAGCGTCGATATAGAGCGCGCGCAGGTGCTTCAACAAGACCATCGTCCACTCCTTGTGGGTGGGCGTATGGGCAAGAATATAACCCCAGCTCGGGTAGGCGCGCTTCGGGTAAAACAGGTAGATGCTCTCGACCTCGAGCGCGGGGTCCTGTAGGCGCGCCATGTTCGCGCCGAGCTTGCTGGTCGCCGCCATATTGATATGACGCACGTGAGGCATGGCGCGCAGCTGTTGTTCGAAGCGAATACCTGCGTTGAAACCGGGCGAGTGACAGAGAGCAGTGCAGATCTCGACGCGTGGCTCGTGATGGCCTGCGGCGACGCGACCGAGCCACTTGCCAGGAGCTGGTTTGAGCTCGCTTGGCCACGCGCGCGCGTGGTCCTTGACGTAACGCACGCCGACTTCGACACCCTCGGTCCAGAACTCGAGGAGCTGGCAAATGTCCCACCAGTGCTGCGGTGTTTGCGCCCCCTGGAGCAACCCGCGCAGCTCGCTCAACCTCCTGTCCATCCCATAATGCCAGCCGATCGCCTCCAGAAATTCATCCTCGGGATACACCTGCGCGCCACGAGCGGTCGCAGCCTCGATAAGTTCGGGATCGTAGCCCTCGGTGATCACGGCCACGTCCATGCGCGCTGGCATCGTCCGCACGCTCGGGTGCAGCGAGGCGCCGATCGCCTTGATGCGCTTGACGAGGCGGCGCCTCGGCACCTTCCAGAACACCCCAGACAGTATGATCTTCTTACCATGCAATGAGAGCCATCGCGCCATCGTAACAACCTCCTCGAGGTTCCCGTGTGCAAACATCACAGGAGCAGAAAACCTCACGGTGCCGATCATTTATTCACAGACGCCGCGACGTCCTTCCATGCTATGGTACGCATCGACAAGGCTCGCGAACAGCGAGGAGGGGTGTAGTGCAGTGGTCGACACGTCAGCTCTGCATGCTGAAGGACGTCGGTTCGAATCCGGCCGCCTCTCCTCACTGGGCGCGAACTTCATCTGCACAAATCCGCGCATCCCGAGCAACTCACTCTCCGTCACTGATTTGACCACGAGGAGAGTGCAATGCCCAGAAGATGGCCCCTTGCGTTGGCGAGCGCGTTGACGTGCACCTGCATCACAACGACCGCGACCGCACAGCAAGTCAAAGAACAAACCACCCGACAACCAGACGCCGAGGACGACGCATCCAAAAAGGATCGCCCTGGCTCCTTTCACGTCGGTCTCGGACTCGGAAACAATGCGCTCGAAGCGGGAGCTGACCGCAACGCCGCCTTCGGGCACTCGGGCGCGACGTTCCACATCGCGCCTCAGCTCGCCACGCGCTTTGGCGACTTCGGACTGTTTGGCGCGACGCTACGACTCGATGCAAACGATGGCCTCTACGAGTTCGGCGTGCCATTGATGATCTCGATGGGGCTCGAGCGGCAGGGTTGGCTGGACATTTCGTTGGACATGGCCTCTGGCTTTGACCACCTGGGGGCGGCGATGAAGATCGGCGCCCCAGGTGATGTCGCCTTCACCTCGCAGGTGTCCACACACGCGCACCTCGGCTTGAAGCGAGGGCGCTTCGGGTGGGGCGTGAGCGCAGGGAACAAGCTCTACAAGACGCGCTTTTCGGAGCAAGACCCTTACACGCGCCAGTGGAACTTCGCCCAGACCTACCTCAGCCTCCAGGCACACCCTCGCCTCTTGTTGGTGGCGAGCAGTCAGGCACAGGTATGGAGCCAGACTGCGCCAGGAGATCGCATGATCGAAGGGGAGCGTTCGTTGACGCACGACCTCTCGGTGAGCGCAAGGGTCACAGACGAGGTCTCATTGAGGGCTCACGGAGGCGCGCGCCAGGACGCGCCCGGCAAACAACACCGCCCGTTTGCAGGCGTCGAGGCGACCTGGAGCCCGACGTTTGGCAAGCAGCGTCAGGCTCGGCGCGCGACACCTTCTGCCGAACCATCGCGCGAAGAGGTGTGCGAGGAGACCTCGGCAGCGCGAACATGCGCGCGACAAAATCAGTCGGAGTGAACACCTCGGCAGCATCTAGCCGCGCGTGACTGGTTGCTCCATCGCCGCGAGCGCGTCGGGGAGTTCATCCCCCGAGGCGATGGCGAGCGCTTCGGTGATTATGGCGTTGAGGCGCTCGCGGCGAGACTCGTCGACCTTGTGGTGGAAGAAGCGCCCGCGCGGGATCTCGGCGGTGAGGTCGTGGTACTGCGAGCTGTCGTGGATGGCGTCGTGTGCGCCGTTGATAATCCAGACCTCGCGATCGATGGCGCCGAGGCGGCCGACGAGCTCGAACTCGGCGGCTCCGATGGCGAAGTTCTTCCAGCGCCAGGGATCGGCCGCTTCGATGAATTGCTCGACGCGAGCGCGTTGCACCGGCTCCTTGAAGTTACGCAGCGCGACGCTCTTCATCGGGTTCTTCAGGACGCCGAGCAACCCGACAGGAATCAACGGCGCGAGGTTCTTGAGGAAGAACTTCGAGAACCAGATTCTTGGCGCGGGATCGCACACGCCAAAGGCTGGCGTGTTCTTGTAGCAACCGTGGATCAACCCCTCGAGGATGATGGCAGAGCCCCAGCTCGAGCCAAACATCGCGTGATCGCCAAGGTTCAGGCTCTGCAATGTCATATCGACGTTGCGCGCCATGCGCGCGACGCTCTTATCCGGGTAGCTCTTGTCGACCTTCGTGTGCGGCTTCTCGCGCGTCTCGATCACATACAGCTCGACTCGCCCGAGGATCGGTCCGTAGTACTCGCGCCATCCTTCGATCGGCGCGCCCCACCCTGGCAACAGCACCACGGGCCTGCGATCCGGGAAGTCTGGAGCGGGGATGTGCAGGACGCGTTGCTCGCCGCCCTCGACCTCATGAAATGAGACCTCCGCGAGCGACATCGGATCGCGCTCGTCCATCGGGGCATCGAGGCGCTCCAAAAACCAATCGGGCAACGCAGGGGGATTCTCACTCATGACGCTTCGTGCTCGTAGACAGGGGCAAGTGGTTGACTCGTGCGGGAGGTTCTTTACCTCACAGGGGTGCCGTTGCAAACTGTGACGGCAAGCCTGCAAGGAGATACGTATGAACCTCGAAGCACAGTTCGGTGAGTTGCGAAGTTTTCTCGAGAAGAAACCTTCGAGCCGCACCTTTGATTTGATCCTCCAGCTCCTCGAAGCGGGCGCGAAAACCAATGAGGCGAAGGTGCGCGCCGAGTGGCTCCCCTATGCAGCGCAGCGACTGGAGCGCTGGCCTGATCACGCGCGGCTCTGTCCCAAAGCCCGCAACGCCGAGTATATCGAGGGGGACGCCCTCTGGCATTCACTTGTTCGAGGGCTCGACTTTGTCGGTGATAAGATGGGCAAGAACCAGATGGAGGAGTTTTTGTCGACGCCAGGGCTCGAGCAGTTGACCAGCCTGGATATGCGCTCGACGAGCATGACATGGGACAAGGTCTCGGAGTTCGCCACCCGCGCGCCCTTCAAGCTCGAGCGCTTTGGCTTCCGGCGCGTCTCTAGCATCGACAGGCCCGCGCTCGATACGCTCTTCTCCTCGGAGATGCTCTCGCAATGCGAGGAGTTCACCATGAGAGGTTGGGACAAGATCCGCGCGGATGTCTTCGACTCGCTCATCGCGCACTTCCCGCTGCAACGCCTGCGCGTGCTCGATATGACGGGCGGCGTCGTGTCGACGAAGCAATTGAAGAACATGCTCGCGACCGGCCAGCTCGATGACCTCGAAGAGCTGCATATGGGGGTTTGGGTTTCGGACAAGCGGCGCACGGGCTTTATCGATGCGATCGTCAAACATGGTGGACTGGCCAAGCTTCGCGTCCTGCACGTCGAAAACCACAAGCCCAAAGAGATCGAGGCGTTGGCAGCGTGCGAAGGGCTCTTGAACCTGCGAGAGCTCTGCCTTTACGGAGAGCTCACGACAGAATCACTCGAGCAGATTTTGGAGAGCCCCAACCTCCCCGCGCTCGAGTCCTTGCGCGTCGAGCTCGAGGCGAGCACGGCGCACACATCGCTCGCGCTCCTCAGCTCTTCGTCTGCGGTAGGGAACTTGAAGAAGCTCCACCTGTGTGTTTATGAGAGCGGGGCTCTCGTCACCAGGCAACACTACCTCGACCTGGTCGATTCGCCGAACCTGTCGAACCTGACCCATCTCGCGCTCACTCTGGGGAGCGAGGATGTGATCGGCCCACTGCTCGGCACCTCCAACCTCCCCAACCTCGAGGAGTTGATGCTCGTATCCGTTCATGGGAACGAGAAGGATCTCCAGCGACAATGTGATGAGGCGTTTGC
Organism: Myxococcota bacterium; assembly: GCA_036155555.1. Taxonomy (GTDB): domain Bacteria; phylum Myxococcota_A; class Bradymonadia; order Bradymonadales; family Bradymonadaceae; genus JAYZVO01. The sequence continues at coordinate 844 of JAYZVO010000020.1, read as the reverse complement.
CAACGTCACGCTCCCCAAGCTCACGCGGTTTGTCATCAACGACTTCAGGAACACGGGCACCATCATCGAGAGCCTTGGAAAGTCACCGTTTCTTGCCAGGCTCGAGGGCTTGCGCGTTCATCAATGCAAGGCGGCCAGGATGGTCGACCTCTTCAAATCACCGCAGCTTGGCAACCTCGAGGTGCTCGACCTCTCGCTGTTCGGCTACCCGGAGAGTCGGCAAGTCCTCCCGAAGCTCGCGCAATGCGAGCACCTCGGTTCATTGCGTTGCTTGCTCCTCGACTCTCAATACCGCATCGCGGACCTCGCGACCCACTGCGCTGAAAACGAGCACACCTTGCCTGAATTGCTGCACATCGGCTGCCCCGAGTACGCGATGTTTCAAGCCAACGACTGGATGGAGTGATGAACCTCGCGCGCGTGCTCTGGAGATTGCAACGCGTGGTGTTCGCGCGAAGGCTTGTCCCGATGTGGGTCGCGCTCGGCGTATTCTATGCGGTCTTCGAGCAAGCGATTCGCCCGCTCGACATCATGCGGAATCTGGCGGCGATGACACCGCTGGAGTCGAGCCTCTGGGGTGTGTTTATCGCAGGTTGCGCCGCGATGATGATGCGAAGGCACGCGCGCGTGATGTTCTATGGCGAGCGGCTCGCGCCGTTGTGGAGGCTGCCGATCTCTGCGCCGAGGTGGTCCTTTTTGATGGCGCCGCATACGGCGTTGATGGCGGCTCCTGTTTGCGTATGCGCCCTGCTCTGGCCATAGACGGCGGGGCCAAAATTGGTGACATTTTCAGCCCCCTCACACCCACTAATGAAAAACGTTTTGGGTGTTTGTTTAATAGCCC
>JAYZVO010000019.1:0-12746 GCA_036155555.1 Myxococcota bacterium | reverse complement strand
GATGTCGCGCGGGCTGATTTTTGCCAGGCACCGCGAATCGTGCGCTGACTTTTTGGCCAGCGCTGCTTGTCGACGCGTTATCTCCTCGGGAACGGGTTCGAGAAGCGCGCGTCGGTTGCCAGCGTCTCATCGGTCAAGGTCTCGAGGAAGGCAACCAACGCGTCGCGTTGATCCCGCGTGAGGTTCATCTGGATGGCCGCGCCACCGCCAGGGCCGCCTGGACCTCCCGGACCGCCAGCGCGCAACACCGGGTCGAGGTTGGGCGTGTCCTGAATCCCCATGTTGTAGAAGTCCACCACATCGCCCAGCGTTTGCAGGCTGCCGTCGTGCATGTAAGGGCCTGTTTGCGCGATGTTGCGCAGCGTCGGGGACTTGAACGCGCCGATCTGGTTTTGCTGCCCGGTCACGCCGCCGATGCCTTCATCTGTCGCGTCAGGCAAGCCATTGTCCGTGGGACGCGCGAGCTGGAAGAGCGCGAGGTTGTCGCGGGGAGGTCCTCCATTGTTGGCAGGCGCGAGCGGGTTGTTTGGCATGTGACACGCCGCGCAGCGCCCGCGCGAGTCTGGGTTGTCCAACCCGAAGAAGATCTCTTTGCCCAGGTTCTCCTGGGCCGTGTAGTTCTCGAAGTCGGCGGTGATGTCACCATCGGCGGCCTCGATCCCCTCGTCCCAGCGCGAGCGGTAGGAGACGATCGAGCGCACGAACTGAGCTAAGGCGCGTGAGATGCGATCGTTGGTGACCTCGCCATCGCCGAACGCGTCCTCGAAAAGTGGCGCGTAGTAATCCGCAGCCCCGACGCGCTCGACCAGCTCGTCGAGCGTCAACCCCATCTCGACCGAGTCCTGGATCGGCATCAACACCTGATCCTCGAGCGTGTCCGCGCGCTGGTCCCAGAACATCGTGCCGTTTCGGTAGTAGGCGATGTTGATAAGCGGCATCGAATTGCGTCCCGTCGCGCCGCCGTCGAAACCTTCGGAGAACTGCTCCGGGTCGGAGAACCCATCGCTGCCGATGTGACAGGATGCGCACGCGACGGTCCCGTTTTGGCTCAGCCGCTTGTCATAAAAGAGCACTCGCCCCAACGTCGCGCCCGCATCACTGATGCGATTATCTTCAGGCGTGTTGTCCGAGTTGGTCACGCCCTGCACGCGAAAGTGTTGGGGCAGGTCGTGCGAGTAGTCGAGCAGCATCGCTGGAAGCTGCGGGCGAACATCGGCGAGGTGCGCGATCGGGTCCTCGGTGGTCGTGTTGTTCGAGGTGCTGTTCGACGCGTTATTGGCGGTCGTGTTGTTGCCTGTGGTCGCGTTGTTGGCGGCCATATTGTTCGCGCTGGTGTTGTTCGCTGTGGTCGCGTTGTTACCAGCGGTGGTGTTGTTGGCGGGAGTGCTCTGGTTGTTCTCGTCTTGTGGCGAGTTGGGGTCGCTCTCTGTCCCGAAGATGCACCCCTGGGTCATCAAAAAACAAGCGGTCAGGAAAGGCAGCGTCGTGAGGTGATGGGTCTTCATGGTCGGTGCTCCTGGGCGGCGACCTCGGCGACAGGAGAGCCGAGGCGAGGTTTGACATGAAGCCATTACAAGATGCCTGCCAAGGTGCGCCGTGAAAGCGTGAAAATGGCGTGCCTTGGTGTGAATTGCTTGTTTTTCAGTGGGTTGGGTTGGTGTGGTGTTTGCGCCTCAGGGGTGTGGTTAGGGGGAAGATCTGGCAGGCGGAGTGCAAATGATGCATGCAAAAACGTGCGCTCGGGCTTTGGCTATCGCGCTACCTTTGATGCTCGAGGCACATGTTCAAAAAGGTCTGCGAGGCGGTGCTCATGGTACGATCGGTGCGCCAGATCAACCCGAGCTGTCGGCTCAGTGTCCCGTCCTCACAGACCAGCCCGCGCTCCGGTTTGCTCAACGCGAAGCGGCTCACGAACGCCGCGCCGATCCCCTGGTGCACCATCTGCTTGATCGATTCGATCGAGCGCAGCTCCATCACGATCTCGGTGCGAATTTGTGCCTCGGCCATGCTCCCATCGAGGATTCTCCTCACCGCAGAGCCTGCCTCGAATAGCACGAGCGCCTCGCCGTCGAGCTGCTCCCATCGAAAGGAGCTCGCGCCATCGAGTGGGTGCCCCTTGGGGACGATCAGGCGAAGTTCATCTTCCACCCACTCTTCGATATGCAGGTGCGATCCGCTCGCGTTCGGCAAGGCGACCGGCAACGTCACGATGCCCAGATCCAGCTCTCCGCTGGTGACCGAGTCGAGGACGCTCTGGCTACCTTGCTCGCGGACAAAGAGCTGGATGCTCGGGTAGAGGTTGTGAAAACGACCCAGCAGAGATGGAAGCAGGTAGGTCGTCGCGGTCGCGCCGCCGCCGATGGCGAGCGATCCTCGCTCCAGGCCCGCCAACTCCGAGAGCGCGCGCTTGCCATCCTCGAGCTTTGCCAGGGACTCCTCGACGTGTTGGCGCCAAACCTCACCAGCGCGCGTCAGGACCATCCCCTTGGGTGTGCGGTCGAAGAGCCTGTATCCGAGCTGCTCCTCGAGCTTCTGGAGCTGCGCCGAGACCGCCGGTTGCGTCAAGTGCAGCTCGGCCGCAGCGCGCGTCATGTGCCCGATCCTGGCCAGCGTCAGGAAGCTCTCGAGTGTCGTCAGGTCCATGGGTTCGCGTCGGGAGAGTTCGGATCATCGAGGAACGCTTCGAGCGCTGGAGGGATATGGAACTTGCCATCCTCACCGCGCCTCATCGCCGTGTGGAACTTCACGTATCCTGCGTCGAAGTAGGGCATGTAAACATGAGGCATCTGCTCCTTGCGCGACTTCACCCACTCGATCTTGAGCTTGTCACCAAAGCGTTCGGCCTCACACACGAGCAGCCTGATCTTGTCCTTGTCCTTGAAGTGAAGGTTGGCGGTCTCCTCGATCTGGTGGACGAAGGAGAAGTGAAAGAACTCCTCGCCGTCACGATCGAAGTGGCCCGAGCCGTGAACCACAATGCTGACCCACTCGTGATCCTGGATGATGTGAATGATGTAGTCGTGCATGTTCGCGCCCATGGAATCCCCCTTGGAGCATTGCTTTAATTGCTGCAAAAATCACCGAGCTTCGACAACTCTCGCGCGGCGGAAAGCCACGCGAACTCGGCGTTGTCGCTAAATACATAATAGATCGCATCGTTTGGCAATAACACCACCGTGATGCCTCCAAATCCTGACATAAAAGGAATGCGTCTGTCGCAGGGAAACCCCTGCGCTCGCGTCACTTCGAGCGCCCAGAAGCCTCGATGGTAATACAACCCTTCGCCAGCGAGCACGCCTCGTGCTTCGGCGGTGCGTTGCAGCGCGCGCTGGACGCGCGCTGCGTCGAGCAAGTCATCGCGCACACCGCTCGCGTGATCCTGGAGCATGCGCGCGAGCAACACGATATCCGAGGGGAGCCACCACGAGCCGTGACTCCCGAAGTGCTGTGATGTTCCTCCGACCGTGCGCAGTCCATCACGCGCAGCGTCGCTCAGTCGCAACGGCGCGAAGACATGCTCGACCAACCACGCGTACAGATCCTGGCCGAGCCAGGATTGCATCAGTCGGAACGCGAGGTAGGTATCCGAGGAGTGATACACCCATGGCTTTCCTTGCTGCGCGGGGAAGGCGAGCGCCGCGTCGGTCTTTGCTTGATCCTCGACCGCCAGGAAGAAATCGGCCATCCGGATGCCATCCTCGTCTGCCATATAAGCCGTCGAGTCGTAGTGTCCCGAGGTCATCGAGAGCAGCTCGCCGAGCGTCACCTCTTGCCAACTCTGGGGCACACCCTCGACCTGGCTCCCGAGCGTGAGGTCTTGGTCGAGAGTTCCCTCTTTCGCCAGCGCGAAATAAGCGAGCCCCGCCACGGCGCTCTTCGCGGTGGAGTAAGAGGGGAGCGTGATCTCGTCACAAAATGGGAGCTCGCCCTCTCTTGTCTGGCACCCCGAGTGATAATGCTTGCCCTCCCAGTACACGCCCTGAAGCGTGATGTGTGCCTGGGTCAGTGATTCGCCAAGGCGCTGGGGCTCGAGCCCCAGCGCGCGAAGATCCTCGAGCGGCAAGACCGCTGGCCTCGCCATCACCTGCGCGTCATGTGCGGCGAGCAGCGGCGCGCGATCCTGCTCCTCGCCGCTCGCCGCGGATGCCTCGACCGTGAGCCAACCCCACATGTCGAGCTTGAGGTAGAGGCATGTCTCCTGCGTGATCTGGTAATAGGCGTCCGTGATATTCAGCGCTCGAGAGGGATCACCAGTGTCCTGAGCGCTGTCATAAAGGAACGTGAGCGTGCCATGAAACGAGCAGTTCGCGTGAGGTTGCACCAACGTGAAGGGGAGGGCGGCGCGTGAATAACCGTTGTCGCCGCGCTCGCGCCAGGTCTTGCCAGCGCCGACCATCGCCCACCAGGAGTTGTCCGAATCCAACACGCGCAAGCCGCGTTGGCGTGGGAGCAGGAGCCTATCTTCCGGGCGCGAGGCAACCTCGACCTCGAACGTCGGGAGATCGCGCAGGCGCTGATCGAGCGTGGCGTTGTAGTCGTCGCGTATGGGGCGCCAGCGCGATTGCGCTGGCGAGAGCGTGAGCCTTGCATCGAGCGGATCGGGCGAGCGCGTATCATTGTCACGAGTGTCAAAGGCATCGGTGGAGAGAGGCGCCGTCGAGGGCATCCGGGCGCCCTGAATCATGCGCTCGTATAGGAGCAGCTCGCGCTCGAGCGCCGAGGACATGTCCTCTGGCAGCGCGTCCATATCCTCGGTGATGGTGTCTCCCAAATCATCGCGCGGTTGATCCTCGCTCGGCCCGAGATCTGCGGCGAGAGAGAGATCGCTGCCCGCGTCCTCGCCGCTCTGGACGCCGAGGTCATCCTCGGTTTGTGTGGTGCTCTCGGGCTTGCTGCATGCGCACGAGAGCGCCACGGCGATGAGGATCGCGCCAGCGCGTGGAGTGTTCGGCGTGCGGTTCGAGGAGATCATTTCTTTGACGACTTTGTGAAAAGTGTACGCCGGGTTTGTGATAAAAATCATTTATCACAAGTATAGCATGAATCAATTTTCATTATCACTGCGCGTGCTCTAGATTCCGTAGCATGAGAGGCGCCGCCGAGAAGTCACAGGGCTGATTTCGGTTTCCGGCGACGTCAGGAGTATAACCCATCGAACTCCACCTACGGAAAGGGAGGGCAAATGACGCAAGACAAGTACAATGCCAAGGCAACACTTTCGACCAAAGCTGGTGATGTCACCGTCTACAAACTCGACGCGCTCAAGGAAGCGGGGATCGGGCATGTGGACAAGCTGCCGTACTCGATCAAGGTGCTGCTCGAGTCGTGTTTGCGTAACCATGATGACTACGTGGTGACCGACGAGCACATCGAGAGCCTGGCCAACTACGACGCCAAGAATGTGGCGGAAGCCGAGATCCCCTTCAAGCCGGGCCGCGTCGTCCTCCAGGACTTCACGGGCGTCCCCGCCGTCGTCGACCTCGCGGCATTGCGCAGCGCGATGGCGCGTATGGGCGGCGATCCTGACAAGGTGAACCCGCTGATTCGCGCGGACCTTGTCATCGACCACTCGGTGCAGGTCGACGCGTTCGGGAACGCGGACGCCATCCGCATCAACCGCGAGTTCGAGTTCGACCGCAACAAGGAGCGCTACGAGTTCCTCAAGTGGGGCAAGGAGAACTTCTCGAACTTCTCGGTGGTTCCTCCCGCCACGGGCATCGTGCACCAGGTCAACCTGGAGTATCTGGCAGGCGGCGTGCTGACCGAGGATCGCGATGGCGAAAAGGTCGCGTTGCCTGACTCGCTCGTGGGTACTGACTCGCACACGACCATGATCAACGGCCTGGGCGTGCTCGGCTGGGGCGTGGGCGGCATCGAGGCCGAGGCTTGTATGCTCGGCCAGCCCATCTACATGCTCATCCCCGAGGTTGTCGGCTTCGAAATCACTGGCAAGCTCAAGGAAGGCGCCACTGCGACTGACCTCGTGCTCACGGTGACGCAGATGCTCCGCAAGCATGGCGTCGTCGGCAAGTTCGTGGAGTTCTACGGCGAGGGCCTCGACGCGCTCACGTTGGCAGACCGCGCGACGATCGCGAACATGGCGCCCGAGTATGGCGCGACGATGGGCTTCTTCCCCGTGGATCAGAAGACGCTCGATTACCTCGAGCTGACGGGACGTAGCGCGGAGCAAATCGACCTCGTCGAGCAGTACGCCAAGGTCCAGGGCCTGTGGCGCTCGGAGCGCTACGAGATCTCCTACACCTCCTCGCTCTCGCTCGACCTGGCAGAGGTCCAGCCTTCGCTGGCTGGCCCCAAGCGCCCTCAGGATCGCGTGCTCTTGAGCGAGATCAAGCCCGCGTGGCAGGACGTGTTCAACACGTTCGCCAAGGATCGCGAAAAGACCGGGATCGAGACGACCTTCAACGGCAACACCTTTGACCTTCGCGATGGCGCGGTGGTGATCGCGGCCATCACGAGCTGCACGAACACCTCCAACCCGGACGTGATGATCGCCGCTGGCCTCGTCGCCAAGAAGGCGAACGAGCTTGGCCTCAAGGCAAAGCCCTGGGTCAAGACCTCGCTCGCGCCCGGTTCGCGCGTCGTGACCGAGTACTTGCAGAAGTCGAAGCTCCTCGATGACCTCGAGGCGGTCGGTTTCTACAACGTCGGCTATGGCTGCACGACCTGCATCGGTAACTCCGGCCCGCTGCCCGAGCCGATCGAGAAGTCGATCGTGGACAACAAGCTGGTCGTCGCATCGGTGCTCTCCGGGAACCGTAACTTCGAGGGCCGCGTCAGCCCACACACGCGCGGCAACTACCTCGCGTCTCCTCCGCTCGTCGTGGCATTCGCCATCGCAGGTACGGTCGATCTCGATCCTTACAGCGATCCGCTGGCGACCACCGAGGATGGCAAGGAGGTCTTCCTCAAGGACATCTGGCCAACCAACGAAGAGATCCGCACCGCGCGTCAGGGCAGCGTCACGCGCGAGCAGTTCGTCGAGCAGTACGCGTCGGTGTACGAGGGCTCGGACGAGTGGAAGGTGCTGACGCCTCCAGAGGGCAAGGTCTACAAGTGGTCCGAGGAGTCGACCTACATCCAGGAGCCTCCCTTCTTCACCAACATGAGCAAGGAAGCCCAACCGATCCAGGCTGTCAGCGGCGCGCGCTGCCTGGTCAAGGTCGGTGAGTCGATCACCACTGACCACATCAGCCCCGCTGGTGTGATTCCTCTCGATAGCCCCGCGGCGCACTACCTCAAGGCAAACGCCGTCGAGATCAAGGACTTCAACTCCTTCGGCTCTCGCCGTGGCAACGACCGCGTGATGACGCGCGGTACGTTCGGCAACGTTCGCCTCAAGAACCAGCTCGCGCCTGGCACCGAGGGCAGCTACACCACGTACTACGGCCCCGAGGAGTCCCCCGAGGCGCCCGAGTGGCTGACCTATGATTCGCCGCGCGATCCTGCTCCTGGCGAGGTCTGCTTCATCTACGATGCGTCGGTGAAGTACCAGAAGAACGAGATCCCTCTCGTCGTCCTCGCGGGCAAGGATTACGGCATGGGCTCGAGCCGTGACTGGGCCGCAAAGGGCACCTACCTGCTCGGCGTCAAGGCCGTGGTCGCCAAGTCCTACGAGCGCATCCACCGCTCGAACCTCGTCGGCATGGGCGTGCTCCCCTTGCAGTTCCAGGCTGGCGAAGGCGCAGACGAGCTTGGCCTCGATGGCACCGAGACCTTCGACATCGCCGTCGATGACAACCTCAAGCCAGGCCAGGAGGTCACCATCACGGCGACCAACGCCAATGGCGAGTCCAAGACCTTCACCACGGTCTGCCGCATCGACACCCCCGTCGAGGTCGACTACTACCGCAACGGCGGTATCCTCCACACGGTCCTTCGCCGCATGTGGAGCGAGTGATTTTGTCGCTGACCTTGTGTCAGTGATTTGAATCGAGCGTAAATCGATCCCCCGGCAGACCTCGCTGAAGGTTTGTCGGGGGATTGTCTTTGGGGCGCTGTCCGTTGATCCTTACAAGACCCTTGCCACAGAGGATCGAGTCGACGCCGGAGCCGCCATGAAAGGACGCGAGACCCACCAAAAAATCGAGCTGTACCCCGCACGCCGTGCCCACGCGGCGTCCATCGCGAGGATGTCGCGCGATCTGATCGAGCAGGGGCTCGGCTGGACCTGGAAGCGCGCGCGCGTCGAGCGCGCGCTGGCTGCCAGTGATACGCTCGCTGTGATCGCCTCGCGTGGCACGCAGATGCTCGGCTTTGCCATCATGACGTGCGGCGAGGAGCGCGCGCATCTTGTCCTGTTCGCCGTATCACCGCAGGCGCGTCGGACCGGTCTTGGCTCCCGGTTGCTCGCGTGGCTCGAGGCATGCGCCATCGACGCTGGCGTCTCGCAAATCACGCTCGAGGTTCGCGCCACAGCCCGCGATGCGCGCGCATTTTATGAGGCGCGTGGCTTCGAGCCGGTGCGCTTGCTCCACGGTTATTACCAGAAGCGCGAGCACGGCGTGGCGATGCAAAAGGAGCTCCTCACTGTCCCTTCGGGGATGCTCGAGCCCGAGCAAGAAGACCCGCTCGCGTACATCTTCGCCAACGCCGCACGCGGCGGCGAAGGTTGATATGTGCGTCCTATCAGGTGCGCGAAACGCCGACCTCACGGTGCCGAGGGAAAACCTGGCGCGCTGTTTTCAAATCCTTCCAAAAATTCACGCGTGACTTTGAAAACAGCGCGCCAGGTTTTCCCGCGCCGCTTTGGCGCCAAACAGGCAGAGAAACTGCGTGACAGTCTGCCAACCTGTTTGCGATCGCATCGCACAACCTCTACCATTCCGGCGGAGAAACGTCGTTTGAAAGGCGCCTCGGTTCGCAGACGAGAGAGGTTTGTGAGGAGAGCGCCATACGCGCATATGAGGTCACTGTGAAGTTTTGGAAGTATACCATTGCCTTGCTCGCTGTCGTCGCCGCCGCTGGCTGCGCCGAGACCGAGGTGTCTACACGTCCTGCCAACAACGGCGACGAGAACAACACCACGAACAACACGGCATCCAACAACACCACGCCCGGCAACAGCACCACGCCTGCAAACAGCACGACCCCGCCAGGGTCTTGCGGCGATGAGGTCTGTGTCCCTGGTGAGTCCTGCATCGAGGACTCCTGCGTCGCAGACAGCGACGGCGATATGGTGCCTGACAGCGAGGATAACTGCCCCGCTGTGGCAAACCCCGATCAGGCGGACTCCGATGGCGATGGCACGGGTGATGTCTGCGAGATGCCCGATCCTGTCTCGGATTCGGACTCCGATGGCATCCCCGACGACATGGACAACTGCCCCGAGGTCGAGAACCCCGATCAGGCAGACGTGGACGGCTTTGGGATCGGTGATGCCTGTTATACCCAAAACGACAACGACCAGGACATGGACGGTGTCGCCGACGACCAAGACAACTGCCCCGATGATCCTAACCCTGGCCAGACGGACACCGATGGTGATGGGCAGGGGGATGTCTGTGACGCCGACGATGATATGGATGGCGTCGATGACGATCAGGACAACTGTCCGCTCGTCTCCAACCCGAGCCAGGATGACAGCGACGGCGATGGGATCGGCGACGCCTGCGATGATGGCGATGGCGACGGCGTCAACGACGACGTGGACAACTGCCCCGACGTCTCGAACTCCGCGCAAGGGGATCAGGACAACGACGGCATCGGTGATCTGTGCGATCCTGACGTGGATGGCGATGGCATCCCCAACGATGGCGATGGCTCCGGCTCGGAGACGGACAATCCTTGCGAGGATGGCGAGACGGTAAACTGTGATGACAACTGCGTCTCCTCGCCAAACCCCGATCAGGCTGACAACGATCAGGACGGCGAGGGCGATGTCTGTGACCCGGACAACACGCGCCTGACGAACAAGCCATTCGATATGGCGTGTGCGTTCGCGCGCCAGGCCGGGCCATTCACGCCAAGCCTGGAGTGGAGCCTCTCGATCTCGGCCAATGATCCTTACCCGGATCGCAACCAGGTGATGATGACGCCTGTGGTGGTCAACCTGAACGATGACAACCTCGACGGTGTCGTGGACACGCGCGATGTGCCCGATGTGATTTACACGACCTTCCAGACCAACCAGAACGGCGCGGGCTGGGACGAGCTTCGCTATGGCGTCCTGCGCGCAGCGAGCGGAGATGGCTCCGGGTTGCTTTGGTCGGTGGGCTTTAACGAGCTGATGCTCGAGGCCAACAGGGGAGGCATCCAACCTTCCGGCAACATCGCGGTGGGGGACATCGACAACGACGGCCTCCCGGAGATCATCGCGGGTCTGTGGCACAACAACGTCGAGACCGGCGGCATGGTGGCCATCGAGAACGATGGTCGCGTCAAGTGGAAGACCACGCATACCGATGGGACGCGCTTGCAACCTCGCCAGTTCGATTTCTGGTGGGGAGGTCCTTCGATCGCCGACCTCGAGGGGGACGGCCAACCCGAAATCATCATCGGAGCGATGGTGTTTAACCACGACGGGACGCTCGCCTGGGATGGCCGCAACGCCACTGGTTTAGCGGGTGATCCGGGGCAGGGGACGAACCCTCGGAGCGCGTCGGATAACTCGCCGACCTATACGGGCACGTTGAGCGTGGTCGCGGATCTCGATCGCTTGCCCAACGCGAACAACCTCTACGAGCAGGAGGTCGTCACGGGTCGCACTGCTTATCGCGCCGATGGAACTGTGATGTGGGAGGCGCCGCTCGCGATGCGCGATGGCTTCCCCGCGATCGCTGATTTTGACAACGACGGTAACCCGGAGGTCGTGGTCTCCTCGCGAGGGAGCGTTCGCATTCACAATGGCCGCACGGGCGCGGTGCTCTGGAGCGTGGATGTGCCATCGGGGCGCCTCGGCGCGCCGACGGTCGCGGACTTCGATGGCGATGGCGATCTCGAGATCGGCGTGGCTGGCAAGGACTCCTACGTGGCGCTGTTGGTGGATCTGAACAACCCGGCGCCGACGTATGAGGCGGCCAAGCTCTGGTCCAACACCACCAAGGATAGCTCGAGCAATATGACGGGTTCGTCCGTGTTCGACTTCGAGGGCGATGGCGCCGCCGAGGTTGTCTACAACGACGAGGAGTTCCTGCGCGTTTATGATGGTGCGACGGGCGCGGTGCTCTTCCAGCAGCCCAACACCTCGTTCACCGCGCTCGAGTATCCGATCATTGTCGACGTGGACAACGATGGCGAAGCAGAGATCGTGGTGGGGACAAACGACTTCGAGTGCGGCGATCAGTTGGCGTGCACGAAGGGCTTCTCGGGGTTGCGCGTTTACGGCGCGGCGAACAATGCCTGGGTCGCCACGCGTCGCGTCTGGAACCAGCACGCCTACCACATCGGGAACGTCGACGAGCTCGGCCAGATCCCGGCGCAGGAGAACCCGAGCTGGCTCACGCACAACACCTATCGCCTCAACGCCTTGACGGAGATTCCTCCCACGGCGGCGCCTGATTTGACGCCCGAAGATCCCTTCGCGGCCGCGGATGGATGCGGGCTGGTGAACCTGAGCGTCTGGGTGACAAACTCGGGCGCGGTGCGCGTTGGCGCGGGGTTGCCAGTGAGCTTCTATGCGGTCGATGGCGTGCAGCGCATCTATCTTGGCGAGGCCACCACGCGCCTGGCGCTCGAGCCGGGTGACTCCGAGAAGGTCACGCTCGCGGCGAGCTTCCCGCAGGGTGGTCCATGGGACGCGGAAGCGGTCGTGGATGACGCGATGGGATCGGGCGCTGGGACGCGTAACGAGTGTGAGGAGGCGAACAACGTCATCCTGATCGACGCCAACCTCAACTGCCCCTGAACGTGCCTCTCGGGGCATGTCGCGCGTTGACGCGCTGGTGAACATGGCTTAGTTTGCGCCGTGATAGTTAACATGGTCGTGGTGCGACGCCATCCACGTTCAAGAAAGGATCATCGATGATTGTTTGTCCCAATTGTGACAAGGAAAACGCTGACGAGTCAGTCCACTGTGGTTTTTGTGGGCACCAGCTGCAAGAAGGCGGGAAGAAGACCATGTTCGGCATGGCCGCGCTCGATGCCGCAGATATCAAAGCAGCCGCCGCACAAGCGAAGGCCGCGAGCGCTGCGAGCGGCGGTGGCCCCAAGCTCAACCTCCCCAAACCGGGTGATCTCGGTGGCGGCATGGGCGCTGGCATGGGCGATGACGCCAACGCCAAGACCGAGATGATGGAGTCTGTTCAAGGGGGCGGCGAGACCGCCAAGCCTGCGCCAGACCCCTTCGCGGATGACTTCGCCGCGCTCGAGCAACAATTTGGCCATGATCCTGACTTCCAGGACAACGCGCCTGTCGATCCGACCCCTGCCGCCAATCCGATGGCTGGCGGCGCTGGCATGGGCGGCCCAGCGCCGACTCCCGGCCCTGGCCTCGGCGCTGGCGGCGCGCCTACGCCTGGTCCTGGCCCCGGTCCAAACGCTGGTCCTGGCCCGAATGCAGGACCCGGCCCCAAACCAGGTCCTGGTCCAAACGCTGGCGCGATGCAGAAAGGTGGTCCTGGCGGAGCGGTCGAGAAGAAGAAGTCCAAGGCGCCGATCATCATCGGCGTGGTGCTCTTCGCGCTGTTCTTCCTGACGAGCTGCATTGGCGGATTGCTCTTCACCTTCTGGGACAAGCTCTGATCTCTCGGGAACGCGAGCAAGAAAGGAAAGAGGCGGTGACTTCTCGC
>JAYZVO010000018.1:0-8935 GCA_036155555.1 Myxococcota bacterium | reverse complement strand
TTCACTCGTGAAATCACCGCCTCTCTTCTTTCTTGCTTCGCCTCCTGGCAGCGAGCCTTTAGCGAGGATAAACCCTGAGGTCGAGGCGCTCGATGCCACCCTCGTTCCCCTTGTAGAGATCGAACAGCTCGAGGCGCCACAGGCCGTTGGCGTAGACGCCAGCGGGAGCCTCGAAGCGGTAGGTGCGCACGCCATTGCTCGCGTCCTGATCGGGGCGCTGGAAGTTGTGGCGACGTCCGTCCGGGTAGGTCAACGTGAAGCTCAGGTCGAGTGGGTTGCTGTGCTCGACATCGATCGTGATCTCGACGACTCCTGCCTCGAAGTCCTCGTCGAGTTGCCCGTTGAGGTAGAGCCCCGCGCCATCAGGGATCGGAATGTAGGCGACGGTGGCAAGCTTCGCGGGCTGTGTCGTTGGCTGAGGAGTCGGTTGCGGAGCAGGTTTCTCCTCCATCTGATCGTTGCCCTCTGGAGGTTGATCGTTGCCCTCGGGGGGCGGCATATCATTCCCCTCAGGAGGCTCCACGTCGTTACCTTCTGGATGTTGCGGGGTGGGCGTCGGAGTCGGTGTCGGCGCGGGAGTTGGAGTAAAGGTCGTGAAGGAGGCGCCGTTGCCACGAATCCAATCGTGGTAAACGGCAGGGTTCGTGTACATGCCAGGATAGCGTGAGCTGCCGCACTCGACCCCCCAGCTGACCACGCCCGTCAAGAGGAAGCTCCCCTCGCCATCAGGGACCACGAGCGGTCCTCCGCTGTCACCATAGCAGGAATCTGAGTTGCGGCGCCCGAACCACCCGGCGCCGATCTGATCGCTGGCGATCCTGGCACGATAAGCAGCCTCGGTCTCTTCGGCGGAGAGGATCGGGACAGTGGTCGAGAGCAAATCATCCTGAGGTGCCTCCGACTCCTCTGCCACAGCACCCCAACCTGACACGGTGGCGATCACGCCCGAGGCGACGCGGCCATCGGCAAAGTCCTGTGGGCTGGCGAGCGCGATCTTTCGCGCCGTCGGTCCGCTCAGATCGAAGGGAGATGCCAGGCGGATAAGCGCGATATCAAAACCAGCCGAGGCATTGCCCGTGTAACCTTCATGAACGATCGCCTGCCCGACGGTGCTCCACTGGCCGCCACGCTCGTAGGTGTTGGAGATTCCCGCGTGGACGGACATGCGATCGACAGGAAGATCGACAAGGCAGTGCGCCGCGGTCAGCACCCACTGCTCGGCAATAATCGAGCCGCCGCAGATGTGTTGGTTGTCGATGCGCAGTGAGACCTGCCAGGGCACCTCCGTGATGCTTGTCTGGACGCCATTGACGATGCTCCCATCGAGCTCGACGCTCCCCTGCTCGAACCCGCCAGCGCTCGAGCTCGTCGCGATCGTGCCCTCGCCAGGCGCGCAGCCGATCGTGAGCGAACAAAGCAGCGCGATACTTGGCAGGATGATGTGTTTGCAGGTCATGGCCTTCTCTTTGGCTCGGGCATCGTGGACGACGCGTTCGTTTCGACGACGAAACTCTTTCGCAAGATGGATGCCAGACGCAGGCTTTTTCTACGCTTTCCCGTGATCTTACCGAAGGACGCGGAGATCCGAAGATCCTGGACGCCCCTCCCGCGCCCCTTCGCTGGCAGTGTCAGACTCCAAAAGTGTGGCATCAAAAACACACCGTGACAAGATTGCAACAACACCTGCACGCAGTACGCTGCAAAAAAACCACACCCCTCTTATCACCGCATGTTTCTTGTTTAAAAACGAAGAAGGTCTGGCAACTCGAGTTGCCAGACCTTCTTCGTTCAGGATCGTGAGAGCGTCTTATTGAGCTTCGGCGGGGGCAGTTTCTGCCTCGGTGGCTTCTGGAGCAGCCGGGGTCGGCGCGTCGAGATCGACGCCGAGCTTGGAGTCGGTCTTCCCCTCGCCAGCTTCGAGCAACACCATGCTCCAGACGCGCTCTTCCTTGCCATCGGAGTCCTTGACGGTGTTGGTGTACTTGACCATCCCGCCCGGAACATTCTCGACGAGGAACCAGTCGAGCGTGCTGTTGCCATCATACCCCTTGGACTGCACGTGGCGCGCGGTGTAGGTCCCCGCAGGGACCGTGACGCTGGCGCCCTTATCGACGGTCATCCCCTCGAGGCTCTCGGGCGTGAGGCGTCGGTTTCCGGCCAAAACCCAGTTGTTCGCGTTCTCCTCGGTGATCGGGATCTCGCGAGGCTCGGTCTCGTCCGGGAACTTCGCGCGCATCCTGCGAACCTGGCGCGTGCCCGAGTTATCGACAGGAGAGAGGAGCGCCTCCATCACGAGGGTGACTTGCTTGCCATCATCCCCCTTCCCGTTCGACTCGACGCGCCACCACTCGGTGCCATCATCGCGGCGACGCAACAGGACGCGCTCGAAGGAGTCCCCTTGATCGAGGTTGTCCCCCTTCCAACGCGTGAACTGGCCCTGCGCGTAGTTGTCGAGATCCTCGATGTAGTAGCCGCCATGGTAGAACAACACGCGGAACATCGAGGACGTATAGAGGTGCATCAAGGCAGGATCGAGCTTCGTGAGGATCGCCCCTGCGACCGCATCACCCACTTTCTTGCCGACCTTCTCGCCGACCGTGTTCGCGGTCGTCTCGACGGTTTTGTCGATGGTTTGGTTTACGAGCGAGCTGCACGCCAGCGTGCTCAGCCCCAAAATCACTGCCCAGATCATAAGTACGCGACCCGTATTCGCGCTCGGTTTGTGCGACATCTTGCAACCTCCACTCATCAGGTATGGCGACACCCTAACAAAGAGAATGCCTGCTGGTAAGTCTTACCAGCAGGCATTCAAACAACGTTCAGGTTGTGTTCAAGTACGGCAGTCGAGCCAGCTCAGGCGACCGTGACGTCTTCGCAAAGGTAGACATCCTGGACCGCGTTGAGGATCTCGACGCCCTCGTCGCGAGGACGCTGGAACGCCTTGCGGCCAAGGATAAGCCCGGTGCCGCCTGCGCGCTTGTTGATGACGGCGGTGCGCACGGCTTGCTGGAGGTCGTTCGCGCCCGAGGCGCCGCCGGAGTTGATGAGGCCAGCGCGACCCATGTAGCAGTTCATGACCTGGTAGCGCGTCAGATCGATCTCGTGATCGGTGGTCAGGTCCGTGTAGACCTTCTCGTGGGTGCGCCCGAACTTGGAGCCATCCTCGTGCTTGACCGCCTTGAAGCCGCCGTTGTTGGTCGGCATCTTCTGCTTGATGATGTCGGCCTGGATGGTGACGCCGAGGTGGTTTGCCTGCGAGGAGAGGTCGGCCGAGGTGTGGTAGTCCACGCCGCCGGTTTTGAACGCCTCGTTGCGGGTGTAGCACCAGAGGATGGTGGCCATCCCCAGATCATGCGCTCGAGAGAACGCCTCGGCGATCTCGACAAGTTGCGCGCGCGTGTGCTCGGAGCCAAAGTAAACGGTCGCGCCGACAGCCACAGCGCCCATCTCGAAGGCGCGATCGACGCTCCCGAACATGACCTGGTTGTAGCCGTTGGGGTAGGTCATCAACTCGTTGTGGTTGAGCTTGACCACGAACGGGATCTTGTGGGCGTACTTGCGCGCCACGGCGCCGAGCACACCGAACGTCGACGCGACCGCCGAACATCCACCCTCGATGGCGAGCTTGACGATCTCTTCCGGGTCGAAATACGCCGGGTTTGGCGCGAACGAGGCGCCAGCGGTGTGTTCGATGCCCTGATCGACAGGAAGGATCGAGAGGAAGCCCGTGCCGCCGAGGCGACCGTGACCAAACAACACGCCCAGGCTTTGCAGCACGCGCGTCGAGCGATCCGTCTGCGAGTAAACGTCGTCGATAAAGGATGAGCTCGGGAGGTAGAGCTTCTCCTTGGCGACCTTTGCCTCGAAGGAGAGCAACGCGTCGGATTCCTCGCCCAGGATCTCTTTGATGCGGCCAATATCACTCATGGTCTCATACTCCTTGCAGGTTGAAGAGAGGTCTCGAAATCAGTGCAGCACTCATAGCGTCTTTCGCACCGAAACACCATCCCTTCGCGCCTCGTTCCTTCAGATGTAAGTGAGCCACTCGTGCTTGTCCTCGGCGCCACCCTTGACGACGTCGAAGTAGGCTTTCTGCAACTCCTGCGTGATGGGGCCTGGCTTGCCGGTGCCGATCTGGCGCTGGTCGACCTCGCGGATCGGCGTCACCTCTGCTGCGGTGCCCACGACAAAGATCTCGTCGCTGACGTAGAGGAAGTCGCGCGTCATGCGACGCTCGACGATCTCGTAGCCGCGCTCTTTGGCCAGCGTGATGATCGTGTCACGCGTGATGCCGCCGAGGATCGCCTCGTGGTAAGTCGTCGTGTAGATCTTGTCCTTGTAGACGACGAAGATGTTCTCGCCGCTCCCCTCGGAGACAAACCCGTTGGTGTCGAGCATCAGCGCTTCTTGATAGCCATCCGCCATCGCCTCGCGCTTTGCCAGAATCGAGTTGATGTACTGCCCGGTGAACTTGCCCTTGGCCATCGCCGAGTTGACGTGGTGGCGGCTAAAGCTCGAGATCTTGGCGCGGATGCCATTCTTGATCCCGTCATCACCGAGGTAGGTCCCCCAGGGCCAAGCGATGATCGCGAGGCGGACCTTGTTCGACATCGCCGAGAGGCCCATCTCGCCGTCGCCCAAAAACGCCAGCGGGCGGATGTAGCAATCCTCGAACTTGTTCGCGCGCACCGTCTCGAGGCACGCCTCCATCACCTCGTCCTCGGTCCATGGGAGCGGGAACGTGCCGATGTGACAGGAGTCCATCAAGCGCTCGATGTGCTCGCGAAGACGAAAGACAGCGCTGCGACCATCCGCACGCTTGTAACAACGGATGCCCTCGAACGCCGCCAACCCATAGTGGAGCGAGTGCGTCAAGATGTGCACGTTCGCTTCCGCGAAGTCGACAAGCTCACCGTCCAACCAGATTTTATCCGACTTGATCCCCATATCCGAACCTCCCTCTTGCTCGTTATTCAGGTCGCCTGGAGTCTGATCCAGGCCACGTGAATCCTCGCCTACCATACCCCTGGCAGCCTCCACAACCATCGAAGATCAACCGCATATCATGCCGAGGAGATGACGCGTCGCGTCATCACAGGCGCGCAGCATCGGCCAGCCCTCCCACCCGTTCAGGAGGCCGCAGACAAAAAGAGGCGCGACCAGAGAGAGGACGCGCATCGCTTTCCATGGTGTGGGTTACTTGGGGGCGTAATCGCGCGCGATCTCGAGCTGAGAACATCCTCTGGCGTGGCCGCCATCGCACGCCTTATCCAACAGATCCTTGGCGCGTGAAAAGTCCCGCTCGACGCCGTTGCCAAACATATAAGCGATCCCCGCCTCGGTGCACGCGTTGATCAACCCGAGGTCGCATGCCTTGGCCGAGAACTGCACGGCGCGATCCTCGTCACGCTCGATGTGAGTGCCGAGTCGGTGATAACGAGAGAGCACGTGGCAACCCTCGCCGCTGCCTCGCTTACACGCGTCCTGATAAGCAGCCAGCGCGCTTGGGATGTCTCGCAACACCCCCTGCCCGAGCTCGTGCATCTCGGCCACTTGCACACATGATGGGACATAACCCTCGCGGCAGGTCTGCTCGAAGAGCGTGAACGCGAGCCGCTGGTCTGGCGTGCGCCCCCCTCCTGGCAAGAGATCCTTGCCGAGCGTGTGGCAGGCAGGTCCGCCCTTTTCCTTGCAGGCCACCTCTAACTTCTCGCGGCGCTCCTTCTCTTCTGGATCACCCGCGGTCTTGAGGAAGTCTCTGGCCTTCTTGCACGCCTCGCGCTCTCCTGCCGAGCACGCGATCTGGAACAACCTCAACGCCTCGACCGCG
Organism: Myxococcota bacterium; assembly: GCA_036155555.1. Classification (GTDB taxonomy): domain Bacteria; phylum Myxococcota_A; class Bradymonadia; order Bradymonadales; family Bradymonadaceae; genus JAYZVO01. The sequence continues at coordinate 3,105 of JAYZVO010000018.1, read as the reverse complement.
TCCTGGGGAACCAACGCCCCCGTCTGATACATCAACCCGAGCGAGTAACACGCTCCCCGGCGGTTCTCGTTACATGCGCTCGCGCGCAACCTGTCTGCCTTCTGCTGATCCTTCTCGACGCCGAGACCTGCCTGGTAAAACTCGGCCACCGTCATGCACGCGAAGGGCTTGCCATCCTCGCAGCTCTTCTCGAGGAGCGGGAAGGCAATGGCGCGCTGGCCGATCACACGCTCGGAGAGCATCCTCCCCAAATCACTGCATCGCTTCGCGTCTGGTTCCTCCAGATCACAGACCCGGAGGAGCGCATCGACCGCCTTGGAGGGATCTCGAAACGGCGCGTTGCGATCGTTCCAGATGTTCCCGAGCTGGCGACAGCCTTCCAGCCCACCGAGTTCACAGGCGCGGTTGAAGAACGCCTTGGCGATAAAGCGATCTTGCGCGACGCCATCGCCTGTCGTGTGCAACTTGCCAAGCTCGGTGCAACGCGGCGCCTCGCCATTCTCACACCCCTTACGCGTGATCTCGAGGGCGCGCTCGGCGTACTTTTCGGCAAGGGCGAGGTTCTCGGCGTCATCCTCTTTGATGATGAGATCGCCCGTTTTGTAGATCTTGGCGAGTTGGCGACAGGACGCGATCACCTCGAGATCGCACGCCTTGTCGAGCAGCAAGAGACCTTGCTCGCGGCCACCATCGAGCAGCGCGCGGCGCCCCTCGATAAAGCAATCACGCGGGTCGTCACACTCACCGTTCTCGATGTCCTTCTTGCGCTTCTCCTCGAGCTTCTTGCGATCGGGGAGCTCGATGCGGACCTCTTTCTCGGGCTCGATCCGCTTCTCCGCTTCGGAGATGAGCTCGTCGATGATGTCATCGTTCTTCGACGTCTCGGCGCCAGCGCCATCCTCTCCAGAGCAACCCGAGAGCCACGCGCACGCGAGCAGACCCACGAGCAAAGCCATGCTCGCGCCTCTTACCTGTCCGATCCTGTAAACGCTCATCGCGCCCATGCGCACTCCAACACCCCAGGGAAATTCACCCAAGCACCATCACCATAGCGCGCCGCACTCGAAAACCAAACCGAGAGCATCACGCGAACACCTGCGACCAGCTCTCCTGGACGCGCCCGCGCAGTTGCTCCAGCGCGAGTTCGAGCCTGTCCCATGCGTCCTCACCATGAAAACCTGCGCGCCGCGCCAACATCTGACGCGCCGCCTCATTCGCCGGGAGCACCGTCTGCCCGCGCTCCACATCGAGGCGAATCAACGCCTCCAGTCGCCGCAAGAACAGGTAGTCCGAAACCAGCGCGCCAAAATCGACCTCGGGAAAGCGCGCACCGATCGCTGGCGCAGTGGACAATGCCTCGAGCGCGCGCCATGTGTTCTGGCTCGCCAGCCCCCGATCGAGCTGCTCGCCAACCTGGTGCGGTCGATCCTCGCTCGCAGGCAACGCGTCGAAATCGACGCGGTCACGCGCGCACAACTGGAGGTACTGCGTCATAAACTCGATGTCGATGAGCCCTCCCCTGCTCGACTTGATGTCGAAGTCGGCGGCCCTCTCACTCACCGCATGCGAGGATGCATCGAGCATCCTCGCGCGCATGGAGACAAAGGACTCGGAGAGATCCTCGGGGAGTGGCGCGAGGAATGCGATCGCGCGGCGCAATGACCCCACCTGCGCTCGAATCGAAGCGGTGCCGGTGAGTGGTCTGGCGCGAATCATCGCCTGACGCTCCCACAACGACGCCCCACCGCTGGTGTGATAATCGCGCAAGGCATCGACCGAAACCACGAGCGTCCCTTGCTGGCCCGATGGCCGCAAGCGCGTGTCGACCTCGTAGAGGCGCCCTTCCGCGCTCAACGTCGAGAGCGTGCGCACGAGCCGCTGCGCGAGCTTTGCAAAGATCGTGTGGTCGAGGCCGATGCGCTCCTCGGGCTCGTAGACAAAAACCAGATCCAGATCCGAGCCAAACCCGAGCTCCATCCCCCCGAGCTTGCCCATGGCGAGCACGCAGAAGGGCAAGTCATGAATCGAACCCGGGCTCATCGGGACCTTGCGGCGGAGGTTGAGCCAGATCTCTTGCATGACCTCGCACAGGACGAGCTCGGCGAGGTTGGCGAGTTGGCGGTTGGTCTCCTCGATGCGCGCGGCGCCGCCAGCCAGATGGAGCGCGAGCCTGAGCGTCTCCTCCTGATGAAAGCGATAGATGCGCCCGATTCTATGCGAGGGATCAGCGATCTCTGCGAGCCTCGTGGCGAGCTCCTCGCGCATCTGCTCGGCGCTGCGTTCGACGACGGTCTCTCCGACGCCGAGCAACCTCGAGACCACGTTCGGATCGCGCAGCAACAGCCCGCTCAGATAATCACTCGACCCGAACAGGTGCACCAAAAGCTGCGTGGCGTGCGGGTTATCGCGCAGCATTCTGAAGAACCACTCCCGGTCGCCTACGGTGGTGATGAGGCGAGTGATAAAGCTAAAGGCTTGCTCCGGCTCTGGGGAGTTGGCGCAGGCGTTGAGCAGGTATTTTCCAAGCTCCCGGTCGCGCGTGCTCGAGCGCGGAGAGAACGGCCCGTAGTCTTTCTCGGAGAGGATCTGGAGTTGACCGGCGACCTGACGGGGGCGCTCGAAGCCCGCCTCGTGCAATGCCTCGAGCACGGGCCGCTCCATCAACCCCTCGCCGCGAGCGGCAAGGACAACCTCGAGTTCGAGCGCGCTCGCTTGCCGCAAGGTCGGCTCCTCGGGCGTCTGCGCGGACTCTCGAAAGAGGCGCCCGAAGATCTGCGAGACCCCCTCTCTGGCTCGCAGGATGGTCGCTTCGAGCGCATCGCGCGTGGTGCCCATCCTCCTGGCGAGCGCGTCGAGCGCGCTCTTCGTGGTGGGGAGGCGGTGTGATTGTCGATCTTCTTGCATCTGCACCCGGTGCTCCAGGCGCCGGTAGAGATCGTAGGCATCGCCGAGTGTTTCGTGATCTTCGCTCGAAATGAGCCCGGCGTAGAGCAAGCGATCGAGCGCGTCGAGCGTGTTGCGAACGCGCAAGGCCGAGCGCGTCCCGCAGTGCACGAGCTGGAGCGCCTGGACAAAGAACTCGATCTCTCGAATGCCCCCGGTGCC
>JAYZVO010000017.1:0-9771 GCA_036155555.1 Myxococcota bacterium | reverse complement strand
GGCGTTTTCCTCGAGGAAAACGCCGCCTTTCTTTTCGCTTCTTTCCGAAGGTCATCCACCGACAGGCAAGAGCCCTTCGAGCTTGTTCTTCTTCTTTTTGGTCTTGTCAGGAGGCAACAAGAAGTCGCTCCCTTTCTTCTTCTCTTCGGTCTTTTCCGGGGCAGCCTCGGTCTCGGCAGGTTTCTCGGCCGCCTTCGTTTTGGAGGACGTCTTGCGAGACGAGGTCGTCTTCGTGCGCCCGGTGCGCTTCTGTTTTTCGAGGCTGGCGTCGAGCATCACGGACTCACCGCTGCCCAGATCGATCGCCTTCTCCCAATCATCGTAACCGTCCGCGACCACCTTGACGCTGTAACTCGCGGCGCCGAGCTGCTTGATAAATGGTGTCTTTCCAGCCTCTTTGCCATTCAAGAGCACCGTCGCTTCGACGTTTGCTTCGATGGTCAGGCTCCCGAGCGTCCCTTCACCACCCGAGCCATCTTCGCTCGGCAACTTGGCGAGCTTGGCGGTCGCGATCTCGTGGCTCGGGTTACGGGCGAGGATCTCCTCGTAGCGTTGTCGAGCGGTTTTGATCTCGCCGCTTTCCTCGGCGATCTTGGCTTTTTGGAGGAGCTTGCCGATGATGATGCGCTCGTCGGACTCGGCAACACGCGAGAGCAGCTCGGGGTGAGAGGTCGCAGACTGTCGGATGCTCTGGAGCATCGACTCGGCCTGTCCCCACTTCTGCTTCTCGATCAATACGTCGGTTTGATCGAGCACTCTGGTGATTTGATCGCTCTGTGCACCAATATCGACCGCGGGCCGATCCTGCTTGTTCATCGCGACGACGAGCGCGCCACCTGCGAGCGAGAGCGCCAACAAGATCGCCAGCGCCACCAGGAGCGAGTTTCGCCTGGACTGAGGTTGTTGCGGGAGAACATGAACACCCGAGACCTGCGAGAGTCCCGTCTGGGACACCTGAGCGTACGACCCAGATAAAGACGCGGGGCGATTGATTGCCCCTGACGAGTGCGCCTTGACCGTCGAGAGCTGGCCGCTGATCGGGGTCGCCTCGCGATCGGGGATCGCGGCCATGAGAGAGCTCGTGGAGAACTCACCCGAAACCCACGGCACCTGAAAGAGCGAACGCGCGCCCTCGTTTTGCATCCTCGAGAGCAGATCGCGCGCATCGACAGGTCGCGCTTCGGGCTCTTTGGATAGGCAAAGGTGAACGAGGTCGATGATTTCAAAGGGGATGTCGTGCCCGGGTGGCAACAGCTCGGGGAGCGGCGTCGGATGCTTGTGGATGTGCTGGTAGAGCACCGAAATATCATCCTCGCCACGGAACGGCTTCTGCCCCGAGAGCAAGTAATAGAACAACACGCCGAGCGCATAGACATCGGCGCGCTGATCGAACTCGAGCCCGAGAATTTGCTCGGGCGCGAGGAACGCAACGGAGCCGACGAGGTTCTGCTTCTTGGTGACCTCGGCGGCGTCATGAATCAACTTCGCCAGCCCGAAATCGAGGACCTTGACGAAGTTGGCGTGCCCGTGACGCTCGGTGAGCATGATGTTCGAAGGCTTGATATCGCGGTGGATAATGCCGCGCGCGTGCGCCTCGCCGAGCGCATCGACGATCTGGCTGGCGATGGTCGCGAACTCCTCGAACTCGAGCCCGCCATCACGTCGTCGCATCGCCTGACTGAGCGTCTGCCCTTCGACATACTCCATCACGATGTAGGCGAGATCGCGATCCCTGCCAAAGTCGTAGATGGTGACGGTGTTTGGATGTTGGAGTTGGCTCAGGCCGAGCGCCTCGCGCTCGAAGCGTTGGATCGCCTCTTCGTTGTCATTGAGACCACGCGCCAGAACCTTGACGACGACCTTGCGGTTGAGCGCGCGTTGGCTGGCGAGGTAGACAATGCCCATCCCCCCTTTGCCGATCTGCTGCTCGATCTCGTAGCGACCCGCGAGCGTATCGCCGATCAGATCCTCGGGATCAAAGCCGTTGAAGAGTTCGCTCTCGCCATCGAGAGAGGGGGGAGCAGGGAGCAAATCAGAGATCTCGGTCGGAGTGGGTTTGAGGTCCGATGAGGATTCCTCGACCACCTCGCCATCCTGTTCGACCTTGATATCCCTTTTCTCACTCATCTCAGACCGCGCTAGTTCATGCCATGGAGGCATCATGACGCCATCATGACTCCTTGTCCAGCATTGTGGGTGACAATGTAAGTGTTCGGGCCACATGGGAACATGCTGGCAGAGACACCCCATGAGAGGAAAACTCGAACGCGATACAGGATTCCCACCAACTGCGCGTGAATCAGTCGCGCATGCCGAGCGCGCTGATGAATGTGATGGCGAGTCCAGCGAGCGCAGCGCCCGCGCCGATTGCTTTGAATGCGGGGATCATCAGGGCCGCGCCACCTCCGACGAGGGCCAAAACAAGACCGACCAAAACACCTGAAAAACCTAGCTTTTTCCTCGGCTCTTCGGGTTCATCGAGGAAGCTTTCTGGCGCTGGCGCATGCGTCACCGAAGATTCGTGGGCGGGTTTGTCCAGGAGTGTTTTGTCGTCACCACGCTCGTCGACATCGAGTTCTTCGTCGCGCTGGTTCGACGAATCGGGCTCATCCTCTGCGGCGAGAACGTCGCCACTCTCGTCCTCCTCGCCGCTGTCGTCTGGCTCCGATGATACGTGCTCCTCCCCTTGTGAGAGCACATCATCACTACTTGATGTTTCCGAGAGGTCCACGCTCGAATCATCCGATACTTCGAGCGCCTCTGGCTCACTCGTGTCGGCGAGAACGGTCTCTTCTTCCAACGCGCTCGTCGCATCCTTTGGAGGAGAAGCATTCGGAGGTGCGGCGAGCGAAGGCGTCTTTTTTGTCCCCTCGCCGCTCTGCGTTGTTTCCATCGAGGTGTTCGCAGGCAAGGAGCCCTTGCGCAAGATCCCGGCCTTGGCATCCGCGCCAACCGACTCCTTGACCTCGGTCTTGATCATCTCCTTGAGCGAAGATCGATCGATCGAACGTGTGGGGTCGCTGATATCGGCAGGATCAGGGGGTTCGTCGACAAGAAGCGGGATTTCCTTGGTCTCCGGGTCTTTCGAAGGTGCGTCGTCAGCGTCGGGGAGTTCTTTTGGCACCGTGCCTTCTTCCAACCCGCGCGAACCGGGATTGGGAGAAGTGTCCTTTGGTTTTTGGACGGACGAGCGAGTGAGCGCGGTCAGCTCGGCGGACTCGCGCAATGCTCTCAATTCGATGCCAGAGAGCTCCACCGTTCGATCTTCACGTTCGTTGGAATCGTCATCTCGGCTCATGAGTTACCTGCGCTCGAGCACGCCACTCCCCTTATTACAAACCACCGAGCCGATCGCGCTCGATGTTCACCTTTGTGAGTTGTGTGCGAGCAATCTCGCCCTGATGACGGGATGCTCGATGTCCAAAGGACGACGACAAAGGGAGCCACATGCGGTGATGTGTTTTTGATTATCGCGCGTTACGCCCACGCTGTGAAGCTGCGAATGTTCATCGCTGTCGACTTGTCGTCATGATGGGGACCAAGTATGTTCCCGCCCGGAAACTCAAACCCTGAGGTGCGGCGAGAGCAGTGACCCTGCTCTTCATCCTCGCCTCGACCAAATGGTATGCACGAGAAGAACGATCATGAGTGAGACGCCTATCTCGGCCAAACGGCTCGCGCGCGAAGTCCGTCGCCGCCGCACCTTCGCCATCATCTCCCACCCTGACGCGGGCAAGACCACCCTCACCGAGAAGCTGCTCCTCTATGGTGGAGCGATTCACCTCGCAGGTTCGGTCAAGGCACGCCGCGCGGCGCGCCACGCCGTCAGTGACTGGATGGAACTCGAGAAACAACGCGGGATCTCGATCACCTCGTCCGTGCTCCAGTTCCAGTTCGGCGAGCACGCGGTCAACCTGCTCGATACGCCGGGCCACGCGGACTTCTCCGAGGACACCTACAGAACCCTCGCGGCCGCTGACAGCGCGGTGATGCTCATCGACGTCGCCAAAGGGGTCGAGCCACAGACCGAGAAGCTCTTCAAGGTCTGTAGCATGCGCAAGCTGCCCATCTTCACCTTCGTGAACAAGCTCGACCGCTTCGGGCGCACGCCCCTCGAGTTGATGGAGGAGATCGAGCAAGTCTTGCGCATTCGCTCCTGCCCGATCAACTGGCCGATCGGCATGGGGAAAGAGTTTCGCGGGGTCTACGACAGGTTGCGTGACAAGGTGCTCCTGTTCGACGCCGACGGCGCGCACGGTGAATCGATCGTCGACATCGACGAAACCACGCTCGACGATCCTCGCCTCGAAGCGATGCTCGGCGCGGATAAATACCTGGCCTTGCTCGAAGAGATCGAACTGCTCGAGCTCGCAGGCGATCCCTACGACCTGGAGAAGATCCAAAACGGCGAGCTCACGCCTGTGTTCTTTGGCTCGGCCATGACCAACTTTGGTATCGAGCCCTTCCTCGAACACTTCGTCAAGATGGCGCCATCGCCAGAGAAATCACACACCAACGTCATCGATCCGAAGGACCCCGAGTTCTCGGCGTTCGTGTTCAAGATCCAGGCGAACATGAACCCCTCGCACCGGGACCGCATCGCGTTTATGCGGGTGACTTCGGGGCGCTACCAACGCGACATGCAGGCGAAGTTGGTTCGCAATGATCGCCAGATCAAGCTCTCCTACCCGCAAGGTTTCATGGCGGACTCGCGCGCCAAGCTCGAGGAAGCGTTCGCCGGTGATATCATTGGCCTCTATGATCCGGGCGTCTTCCGCATCGGTGATACGCTGAGCAATGGCTCCGAGGTTCCCTCGCCGGATATCCCTCGCTTTAGCCCCGAGCACTTCGCCATCGTCGAGATCAAGGACGCGCTCAAGCGCAAGCAGCTCATCAAAGGGCTCGACCAGCTCTCCGAGGAAGGCACGATCCAGGTCTTCCGCCAGCCGATGTTGGGCGACCTCGACGCGGTCGTCGGCGCCGTCGGTATGCTCCAGTTCGAGGTGCTCAAGTTCCGCCTCGAGAACGAGTACAACGTCGAGGTGCGCCTGCGACAGCTCACCTTCAAGCACGCGCGCTGGGTCGATGGTGAGGGCTACGACGAGGCCGCCTTCGATCGCGCCGATTACTGCATGGCGCTCCGCGATCGCGATGATTTGCCCATCGTCTTGTTCCGCAACGACTGGGCGCTCAGCTACTGCCGAGGGCAAAACCCCAAGCTCCAGTTCCTCCCAAACCCTCCGGGCACGCCAGGGCTGGCAGAACTTCATGGCCACGGCTGGATTTGAACGCGCTCCCCACGTGTTCAGACATCGGGAGCAAGAGCGATGAGATATCGGATGAGGCGAGGAAGCAAACAGGCAACAGCATCCTCGCCTCATTCTTGTTACACTCTACCACTGTGGTGAGGAACGCGAACGAACGCTCGAGGAGGTTGCATGATCGATCTCGTCATCTTGATGGTGGGCGGGCTCACGGTGGGGGCAGTGACAACCGCGGTCGCGTTTCAAAAGCGCAAGAAGAACGAGACGACACGCTTGATGCGCGCATCTCTCGGCGCCATGGGCCTCCAACCCACACCCACCGGTGGCGCACAGCGCGCGCGCGGGAAGCTCCCCTCTGGAACCTCTTACCTGATCGACCTGACCCCTTCCGCCGATAACCCGCTCGTCTTTTGCCACATCGGCGTGCACCTCCACCGCGCGACGCTGCTGCCTGAAAAATGCACCTTCGAGGTCGGCGGACGCTCGACCACAGAGACCTTGCTCGCCCACAAAACCACCGTGGGGATCTCCGAAGCAGGCGCCAAGGTTCAACTCGACGCCAACCCCTTCCTCCAGGAGCTCTTTGGCCAAGCCCTCGCCGAGCTTTACCGGCTCGAAGCCTACAAGCTCGAGCCGATTTTAAAGATCCGTTATCAAGATCAATGGTTGAGCATCGAACGCTCGATCCTGGATCAAGCCATCCCCGTCCGCGAGCTCAGGTCGGAGAAGGAAAAGATCGATTACCTCCATGGGATCATCGCGCAAACACTGCAAGCTGCTGAAAAGTTTAATCAGGACGTGACCTCGGCCTCCGAGCTCTGGCACAAGACCTTCCTCGCCGCGCCCGACTTCTCCAACGGACGCACCGAAGCATTGAAGCTGCTTTTGACCAAACACAAGGACAGCCAGCACGCTCGCCAGGCGTGGGACTTCGTGCTCGAGCACGGCAACCTCTACGATGTGCTCTACATCGTTAACAATCACCAGAAGCGCGCGCTCGAAGACATCTCCGAGCAACGCCTCGTGGCGTTTGCCAACGCCGTACTGCAACAAGACAACCTCGATCCGAGCAACCTCCCCTCCTTGATCGGGCAACGGCTCGATGTCAGCGCGCTCTCGAACGCACACCTTGATTGGCGCGCGCGTTGCGCCTTGCTCGAGCTCTGGATGTTCTCACTCAGCGGCGAGAACAAGGATCTCACCCGCGCTCTCGCCGCTCTGATCAAGGACGCGAGCCGCGCACAACTCCTCCAACTCTTGCGCGCCATCAAACGCACCGCGTGGGTCGGGGCGGCAGCATCACTCGCGAGCCTGTCGATCGCTGGCATTCAGAAAGATATCGATATCTCGCTGACGCAAGCGTGGCACGCGCTCGCGGAGAAACACCAGGACGCGCTCGCTGGTCGCGCCGACGTCGAGCGCGCCATGCTCGATATCCTGGTGGTCTATCGCGAGCCCGAGGCGATCAAGGTCATCGGGTTGCTCGGAGGAAAGGCGTCGATCCCTGTATTGCACGACCTGAGCAAAGGAAACGCGTTGGTCAGTCCCATCGCGCGTGAGGCCAAGAAGGCGATCGAGCAAATCATCGAACGCCTCGGCAAAGAAACCCGCGGCGCGCTCTCGGTCTCGAGCGAAGAGGATCGTGGCAAATTGTCGATCGCGACGGGGGAATCGGGGAGCCTCACGCAAATCGAGGACGACAAGCAGATCTCGTGATACCATGAACAAACAAGGGGGGTCTGATGCACGTCTACCTGTCAAACCCGCCAGGGTGCCCATCATCGAAGAGAGGAGACGTCGTTGTTCATCTGGAGTGTGATCTTTGTCGTTGTCGTCGTGGCGCTCCTGGCCGTGGCCATTATCCATGATGCGGACAACGACCACCCGATGCTCGCGCCGGATCAGGTAAAACCCGAGGAGCAATACCGCGACATCGCGAGCTTTTTTCAACGTCAGGGGTGGAGGCAGGTCGGGGATAAGCCCTTGTTTACCTCGGAGTTCGAGAACTTCTCGGCGGAGCTCGAGATCATGAGCCTCGGGTATAACCAGCTCGACACCGCACGCTATACCATCCTCCACAACCAAGCCCCTCCCGAAGAAATCCGAATCCAGATCCCCGACGCGCGCGGCTTCTTTCACAACCCGAGCAACCCGCTCTACGCGATCATGCCGAACACGCTCCAGGGCACGTTCAGCCATGGAGGTGTGCAAATCACTGGCGCCATCGCGCCTCTCTTCCTCCAGATCTACACGTTGCAGAACATCGCCAAAGTGTCTCCTTGCACGAGCTTCGAGGCAGAGTCCTTTCAACTGCACAACTACAAGGTCACGTTGGGGCTCGTCTTTCCAGCGCTCTCGAAGCGAAAGAACGAGAGCGCGCAGCAACTCTGGCGTCGTTCACTGTCGAACCTCGAGCGCGGGCTGCTCGAGCTGCTCCAGTTCTCGGAAGCGCTCGCGTTCCGCGAACAATCGTTGAAGCAGATGATGGAAGGGGTCGTGAACGATATGGACGCCTCGAGCGAGCTCAAGCATGAGGCGAGTGAAATGATCACGCGGTTCTCCTCGCCGCAAGAATTGCTCGAGCGCGCTCGGAATCGTTTGTTGTTGGAGGAGCAACGAGGCTTTGCCGTGGCAAAGCTCGTCGAGCGCGACCTGCACACCCCACAAACGCGCGAAGTCATCGCGCTCGCGCTCGACGAGGATGTCGTGCTCAGGCGCTTGTTAAGCCGCTACGCGCCAGATTTTGTGGAGCAACAGCTCCGAGGTCCGGAGCGACTCTCGTGGTTTAACGCGATCTTCGAGGAGAACACGGGTCTGGAGGCCACGAGGCTCAAACAAGTCATCGCCGACCTGGACACTGCACTCCTGCTCGATCCTGGCCTCTCGTCGCGAGCACGCAACATCATCCTGACCCACATGCTCGTCCATGGCTCTGGCGATGCGTTGGAAGAGGTCCTGCGCGCGCTGCTCTTGAACATGGATGAAGAAGCGCTGGTGCACCTCCTCCAGACCTTGCAATCGCACCCATCCAGAGGCTCGGCAAGAGCGCTCGTCGCGCTGGCGAGCCATCCACAGCAGATCGATAAACATCAGGAGTTTCAGGTGATGCTCGGTGCCATCAAGGCGCATATGAGCAGGTTCAAGGAAGTCCTCGAACATCGGGGATTGGAGAAGTTCTTGTGTGGTTGTGTGCTGCACGAGGATCGGCAAGTCGCATCGATGGCGCTTTCCCTGCTGCGTGATATGGGCTCTCACAGATCTGTCGACGCGCTGGTCAGAGCGATCAACCAACCAGGGCTAACGCTCCCGACGCCAGCCATCGGGAGCGCCATCCAGGCGATCCGACAACGCATCGGCGATACCTCGGATCGATTCTCTGGCGGGCTCTCGCTGGCCGAAGCCGCAGGCGGTGAACTCAGCGTCATCGATGCAGAAGCTGGCGCGCTGACCGACGCCAGACATCACAACTAAAATCCCTCTCCGCCTCGTGCCAGGCGGCCAATCGACAACCTCTCGCCCGCAACCGAAGGGGCCGAAGATTTTCCCGACCTGGTGCGGTGCGCCACCCAGGTTGGGAAAATCTTCGGCCCCTTCGGTTGCTCGGCCACCAACGGTCGCGCTCGAAAAATTTGGGAACCTTCCAGAGGTATTGGCTGTCCATTGCTTCGAACCACGCCGCGCCATGGAGCTGTGGGTTTGCCTGTGGACAAGCTGATTCGATCGCTCGCGCGATCTCACTCGAAGGAGCCTCTATGCCTCGCACACCCCGCATCAAGGAAGAAGAACAGGACCTCAACCTCGCGCCGATCATGAACATGGTCGTGATCTTGATCCCGCTGCTGTTGCTGTCGGTGGTCTTTGTCTCGGTGAGCGTGATCAACGTCAACGCGCCATCGCTCGCGCCCGGCAAGCAGAGCGACACGATCGAAGAAGAGAAAGAGAAGATCACTGTATCGATCGGCGCCAGCGGTTTTCATGTGGCGACCAACAAGGGGAACCTCCCGGCGGTCGCAGGTTGTCCGAAGGATGGTCCCACGATTTGCCTGGTCGAACCTGGCGAGAGCACCCACGACGGCTTCGCCAAGGCGCGCGAATTGATCGAACGCAACCAGCGCGAGCAGGGCTCGGCCCTGCTCGAGGACACCGTGGCGCGTTATGACTGGCGTCAGCTCTACAACACGCTCTCAGAGCTCAAGCGCACGAACCCCGAGGAGAAGGTGATCCACGTGAGCGCCGATCCAGACATCCCCCACGCTGCGGTCGTGCGGCTCTTCGATGTCTCGCGCACGCGCCTCGAGAAGGACCACTACGATAGCGTCGCCGCGTTCTGGGCAGCGCCGACAAATCGAAGCAAAGATGGCGCGCTCTTTCCTGACCCTGTCCTCACGATCGCTCAGTGATTTGGCGCCTTTCCAGGCGCAAGAAGTGCGGCGAGGCGACATGTTTCACATGTCGCCTCGCCGCATTTTGTGGTCAGGTTTTATGACCTCTCGTCTGCTACTCAGAA
>JAYZVO010000016.1:0-2740 GCA_036155555.1 Myxococcota bacterium | reverse complement strand
CCTCGCGTTTTTCTTGTGCACCTCAGGAGACATCATTCTTGACACTGAACATGTTGCTGAACACAATATCAGTGAACGGTTGGTCAGTGTTGTCGTCGGAGGTCAAGATGAGCGGTTTGGGTCAAGGGGAGATGAACATGTCTGCGGGCGCCAAACGCCGTTGGGAAGAGCTCACATCGAGGATGTGGGATTTGGAGGAGGCGATGCGCCGCGAGGAAGACGCGCGCGTCTTCGCCAAACTCGAGGACCAGTGGCACTTCGTGATCATGGAGATCAGCGAGATCGAAGCGATGTATGGCGGGTTCACGCAAAGGCCGAGCAACCACGACACGCGCCAGTCCGATCGCGAGCGCGAGTCTCGGCGCGAGGTGGCCTGACTCTCACCGGGATGTTTGAGAGGGACCTGAGTGTTCTCTCTTTGTCTGCGAGCGAGAGGCGTTCTCCTCGCGCATGCTCTCTCGTGGATTTCAACGATGAGGGCTGATAGGTTTGAGAGGAAAGGTCATGCTCGACAGTGATCTTCCTGACCTCGGAACAAAGAGAGAACCATGGCGAAGAACGGCCACAGCGTTCGCGAATCCTTCGCTCCCGGATTCCTGATCGCTTCCCCCCGCCTCGACGGCAGCCCTTTCGAACGCGCAGTGATTGTCATGGTCCACCATGACGAGGACGGCGCGATGGGGTTCATCGTCAACAAACCCCTCTCCATCGACCTGGGCTCTCTGCTTCAAACCGCCGACGACGTCCTCTCCGGTCAAATCATGGACAGCTGCTTCGACCTTAACGTTCGCTTTGGCGGCCCGGTGCGCGTCGAGCAGTTGTGGTTGATTTACCAGGAAGACGAGCGCCGTTATATCCCCGAGCGCGACCTCGATGAGCTCGAGTCACGTGGCTTGCTTCACTTCGATGAGGGGTGGTGTCTGGTTGCAGATTCGGACTCGATCGAGGACTTCGTCTATGGAAAGCGCCACGACTCTTACCGTCCTTACATCGGCTACACAGGGTGGGGACCCGGACAGCTCGAGGGCGAGATCGACGAAGGCTCCTGGCTCTTGCTCGACTTCCATGAAGAGATGGTCTTTGACGAGAACGAGCCGGAAGAGTGCTGGCAGCAAGCGCTCGAGCGCCTCGGCGTGAACCCGATGGCCTTCCTGATGATGGCCAAGGGAGAGAGCGCGTGAGGCGCTCCTCGATCCTTTCGAGAATCAGCGCAACCAGACGTCGAGCTCGATCCTCGTGGTGCGCGTCTTGTCCGTCACATCCGCATGCATCATCAATGACTTGATCGGCGAGAGCCAGGCGCGCGCTTGCTTCGAGTCCTCGGGTAAGACAGTCAAGATGCTCGATGCGTCCAGGTAGAGCCCCACCTGACGTTGGTTCGCGAGCAGCTTCGAGAGCCCCATCTTCGCCAAACCGGGCGCGATCTCCTTGGGGTTGCGCACGTGGCGCATGGCGTGATCGAACGCTGCGGTCGAGTCGATCAACATCATATAGTCCTCGTGCAAGACGATCGCCCAGCTCAACGCGCCATCCTCCATCCACGCATATTGTAGGGTCTCGCCGACGTTCTGACGCTGGAGCTTGTTGCGCGAGAGCTGGGTCATGGCATCGAGAAACCGCGCCATCTTCTGGCTATCCTCGATCGGTAGATAAATCGCCTCTCGCGTGGCCTGGAGCATAAACAGGTCTCGCACGAACTTCACCGGATCTGCCTCGAATGCCTGAAGCTCCAACCCGTAGAGGATCACGAGCACATGCCCGCTCAGGTTCTTCAACACGGCTTCGCGAGCATCGAGTGAGAACTCATCCTCGAGCTTCTTGAACAACGCATCGATTTCATCGCGTTGCTCGGGTGGGAGGCCAAAGCGCAGCATCGAGAAGAACTCTTCCGGTTGAATCGACAACCGCAACACCCCCAAGACTCCAGGCTCGATGAGAGCGCCGAGGTTTGTGGGGAGTTCGCCATCGACTTTCTCCAACTTCGGCAGGAGCGTGGCCTCTTCGACATCCTCTTGAAGCAAGAGGTGAAGGCGCAGGTGCCCTTCGGGCTTGAAGTATTGCGTGGCGAATCCGAGGGCGCCAAACTGCGCCGCGAGCCGATCGCGCTGTCGCGCGGCGTCCTCATTGGCAGCAGGGAGCGCCGCGAGCGCGCGACCTGGGCGAAGGACCCCGTGAACTGGCCCCAGCGGCGCGAGCTTTTGCCTGAGCGCCTTGTTCTTTGAAGACGCGCCCCAGCGCTCTTCCTGCGACAACCTGGTCAACTTGAGCACATGTTTGGAGAGCGAGGTGTCGCGTTGTTTCCCGAGTCCCAGCTCGGGCTCGACCGAGAGGATCACGAGGTTCTTGAACTCGGCATAAGACAACACCTCACGCTCACCGCTCTCTGTGCGTCGCAAGAGCCTCGCCGCCTTTTTATCGGAGGCGGGTTCGTGTCGCAGCTCGTCGCTTGCCTTGGCGAGCGCGATGGCCCAGGTCGAGATGGCGCGAGGAGAAGTCATCGAGAGCCGGACCGAGAGCTCCTGTTCGTCCAGAATCAGCACGGCAGGTTCGTTAAAGCGCGCGCCGAGCTTCTCCCACCCTTCGCGAGCGCAGAAGGAGAGCGTGAAGAGCTGCTCGAACTTCTTGCATGCCGAGGATGCGTCTGATGCGCTCTTTGGGACGAGCGTGTCCAGGTTGTCCGCATTCTCAAAGATTTGCTCGAGGCGAGAGGAGAAGACGATCGCGCTCGCTCGCCGGGGGA
>JAYZVO010000015.1:0-14424 GCA_036155555.1 Myxococcota bacterium | reverse complement strand
AACCGAGGGCCGCGGAAAAACTTTGATCGCAGGTTGGGCAAGTCACCCTGCGATCAAAGTTTTTCCGCGGCCCTCGGTTGCTCGGCGATACGCGTGGCTTCTGGAAGATCGAGAGGTCTGTGCGTGCGGTTTCAGGCTTCGGTGGGATCGACGCCGACGTCTGCGGCGTGGGAGAGGGCGGCGAGCTCCTCGCGGTGGAGCGTGGAGCCGAGCACCTCGCGCCAGTCTTGCTGGCGCGCCCAGGGGCGAGGCCAGCTCCCGAGGTAGCGCTGTTTCAGTGCGCGGACGCGCGCGGCGCTCTCGGTGATACGCGCGGCGACTTTTTCATCCTCAGCGGCGCGCGCGAGCAAGTGTTTCCTGGCGCGTCGCCACTTCTCTTCGGTGTGACAGATGAGGAAGAGGTCGACGCCAGCCATCAAGCTGCGCTCGACGAGCTCCTCGATCTCGAACATATCGGCGACCGCCTTCATCTCGAGGCAATCGCTGACGACGACCCCGTTGTAACCCATCTCATCGCGGAGCAGCCCCTGAATAATCGCGGGACTCAAGGTCGCCGGGTAAACCGGATCGAGGCTCGAGACGACGATATGCGCGGTCATGAGGCTGGCGATGTTGGTCTTGACGGCGCTCTTGAAGGGGACGAGCTCGATGGCGTCGAGGCGCGCCCTGTCGTGCGTGATCGTCGGGAGCGAGAGGTGCGAGTCCTGGAGCGTGTCGCCGTGGCCGGGGAAGTGTTTGCCGCAAGGGATCACACCCGCCATCGTATGGCCCAGCGCCCATGCGCCTCCCAGGCGGGCGACGAGGGCAGGGTCGGAGCCAAACGAGCGATCGCCGATGACAGGGTTGTCGGGGTTGGTGTCGACGTCGAGCACGGGCGCGAAGTTGAAGTTGAAGCCCACGGTGGCGACCTCGGTCGCGACGACCTCGGCGATGCGCGCGGCGCGGTCTGCGTTGCGGTCGAGCCCGACCAGACGCATCGGCGGGATGCGCGTGAGCGGCTCTCGCAACCTGACGACGCGGCCCCCCTCCTGATCCAGCGCGACAAAGGGCGGTGGCAGCTCGGAGGGGACCGCGGCGTGCAGTGATTCGCACAGAGCGGCGACCTGTTCGATCTCTGCGACGTTGCGTCGAAAGAGGATCGTGCCCGAGATATCGCCAGCCTCGAGCGCATCGAGGATAAAGTCAGGCGCGCGCTCGGGCGCTTCGGGGAAGCCCACGACGAGCAATTGACCCAGGTCTTGTTCGAGTGACATCAGGCGCTCTCCTTTCGCGTCACGTGGCGTGGGTCGAGCATGTCGCGAAGACCGTCTCCCACGAAGTTGATCCCGAGCACGGTGAACATGATGGCGAGCCCGGGGAAGATGGCGAGGTGGGGCGTGAGCAGGAAATAGCTCGCGCCCTGATCGAGCAGTGCGCCCCAGCTCGGGGAGTCCTGAGGGCCTAGCCCGAGGAAGCTCAGCGATGCTTCCGCGAGGATGGCGCCCGCGACGCCAAACGTGGCCTGGACGATGACGGGGGCCAGAACATTGGGCAAGACCTCCTGGAAGATGATCTTGGCGCGCGTGTAACCGAGGGCGCGCGCGGCCTCGACGTATTCTTTCTCGCGCTCGAGGAGCACTTGCCCGCGAACCAACCTCGCATAGCCTGCCCAGCCGCTCACCGAGAGCGCGCCGATGACGGCGAGCAAGGTGGGCTCCTGGGTAATGAAGATAAGCAGGATGGCGAGGAGGATGCCGGGGAAGGCCATCAGGATCTCGGTGACGCGCATGAGCGCCTCGTCGATCCAACCTCCGAAGTAACCGGACACCGCGCCCAGGAAACACCCGATGGTGGAGCAGATCGTGACCACGCTCACTCCCACGAGCACCGCCACGCGCGATCCGTGCAACATGAGCGTCAGCACATCGGCGCCGTTCTCGTCGGTGCCCATCCAGTGCGAGCCGCTCGGCGCCTCGAGCTGGCGAGTGACATCGACAAAGCCGAGGTCATAGGGGGAGACCAGGGGGCCAAACAGCGCGAGCAAGACCACCAGACCGATGATGACGATGCCGACTCTGGAGAGGCCACCGAGCGCCTTGCGGCGTCCTTTAAACAACTTTACTGCCATGACTTCTCCTCCCTCAATCGTAGCGGATGCGAGGATCGACCCACCCATAGACGAGGTCTGTGAGCAGGTTCACCACGACATAGGAGAAGGAGATAAACAGCACGCTCCCTTGAACGATGAGGTAGTTGCGCTGTTCGATGCCATCGAGCAGCAGCGTACCGAGCCCTGGCCTGGCGAACACTTTCTCGACGATGATGGCGCCTGTGAGCAGGGCGCCAAACTGCAAGCCGATGATCGTGATCACGGGGATCATGGCGTTTCGCAGCGCGTGCTTGACGATGACGCGCTGTTCGGGCGCGCCCTTGGCGCGCGCGGTGCGAATGAAGTCCTGACCGAGCACCTCGAGCATGCTCGAGCGGAGCATCCTGGTGAGCTTTGCCGAGAGGCCCGAGCCGAGCGTGATGGCCGGGAGAATCAACGCGGTCAGTCCGGTCACGCCCGCGCCCGGATTCGGGAGCGCCTTGAGCGTGAGGCTAAAGAGGATGAGCAACATCGGCCCGAGCCAGAAGTTCGGGATCGAGATCCCCAGCAGCGCGATGACCGCCGAGGAGTTGTCCACCCAGGAGTAGGGCTTGAGCGAGGCGGCGATTCCCAATGGGAAGGCGATAAGCAGCGCGACGATGAGCCCCGCGAACGCGAGCTCCATGGTCGCGGGTATGCTCGTCTTTAACTTGTCGGCGACAGTGACCCCGTGCTCATCGCAAAGTTCTCCGAAGGTGCCGTTGGCGACATCCTTCCAGAAGAGCCCGTATTGTTGGGGGAGTGATTTGTCGAGGCGCAGGCACTCGCGCAATTTTTGCTTGTCGACCTCGAGCGCTTCTTCGCCAAGAATCGACTCGACAGGGTCGCCGGGCACCGCACGCAAGACGCCGAACACCAACGTGACCACGCCGAGGATCACGAAAAGTGAGGTAAAGAGGCGCCGAACCAGGAAGCGGGTCATCAGTGTCCATCCTCGGTCTACATCCGTGTAGGCTTGCTGTGGCGACATCCCTTCACGCGCGTGGCGCGAGGTGGGTGGCACAGCAGGGTTCTCCAGGCTGGAGAGGTTTGCTCGTCCTGAGCACTCTTTACCTAAAGGGAAGACGCGGCTTGTTGCAAGCGCGGAAGTCCGAACAGCGCGAAAAGAAAGGGCGTATGAGGTTTAAACCTCATACGCCCTCGAAAACTTATCCTGCGTCACCGCGGGAGTCTGAAGGACTCTCGGTTACTGGTTGTTGGCAGGAGGTGTGGTGCCGTTGGCTGCGCCGTTGGGCGTGGTGCCGTTGGGTGTGGTGCCATTTGGCGTGGTGCCATTGGCAGCAGCGGCAGCCTCGGCGGCCTTGCGCTCTTCTTCTGCTTTGCGGGCGGCCTCTTCGGCGGCCTTGGCGGCAGCAGCAGCCTTGGCTGCTTTGTCTGCCTTGCAGTCTTCTGCGCAGGTGATCTTGAGGCGAACGGTGCGGCTGATGGTGTTGGTGCCATCGCTCGCTTCGAGAGGGAGCTGGTACTCGCCAGCGTTCTCGAAGGTCGTCTTCCATTTGAAGTCGTAGCCGTTAGCGCCTGGTGCGAAGGTCGCGCCCTGGTAGTTCTCCAGGGTCGGGATCTTCATGAAGACGCTGCCCTGGCTATCGAGGTCGAACACCGAGACGGTGAAGGAGACCTCTTTGCCTGCGTCGAAGTTGATGAACTCCTGATCGGCAGGGGTGGGGTCGACAAACGAGGGGACGCGCAAGGCCGAGGTAAAGATCGCGACGAGCAACACGCTCGCGACCAGGCCAAACATCCAGAGCGCCGTCGGGCGATCCTTTGCGTCGTTGTCGAGCTGGTAGAAGGCAAAATAGAAGGTGTAGGGGGGGAACAACAAAACCCCTATCCCTTGGCCTGCGCTCAATCGGAAGGCGTATTTCGCCAACCAGATCGAACCTACCAGAAACGATGCCACTGTAATTCCCAGCAGCGTCAACGTGATTATGGTGAGCTCCATGCATCCTCCGAGTGAGCCCCGAATACAAGGCAGTTCTCCACGCTCTTGGCGCGGACACAACGGTTTACCGGACAACCTCGGAGGCTGTCAATAACTCATTATGGGATGGTGTCTCGCGCTGGTCTGCTGCGCTCGACAACAAGCCCCTCGCCATCGCTTGTTCGCGACAGGGGAGGGGCTTATTTCTCTTTAGGTTTATATGTTTAGCGGTCTGGCGCCTGACGCCTTGACTTGATGGGAGGCGCCCTGCGGCTTTGTCGCTTTACCCGCGCCAGAGGGTCAGTCTTCGTAGCCCGTGCGCAATTTTTCTAGCCCCGCGGCCTCGACCTGGCGGATGCGCTCGCGGGTCAGGTTGAGCAATTCGCCGACCTCCTCGAGCGTGATGCCACCACGATCGGCAACATCCAGCGCACATGTCTCCGAGAGCTCCCAGACCTCCAGGTCAGGGAAGTTCAACTTGATGGAGCCCGTGTGCGGGTTGACGTCCAGGTAGAGGTGGTACTTGCAAGATACGAAGGGACAGGGGCGCTCGGCCGAGCGGCACGCCTCGCGGCTCGAGGGACGCAGCGCGTCCACTTCCGCGAGGATCTCTTCTGTCTCTAAGCGCTCGTCTTCTGTCAGACGCTTGAGCGCGATGGTCTTGCTGCGCCGCAGCCCCTTTCGCGCGCCACGTTTGTTGGACGTGCGGCGACGCTTGGGTGAATTGCTCATGAAGATCCTTAATCATCGTGTAAAAGACGACGCTTGGCATGTGCTGCGCTTGTTGCCTTGCTTGGAAGGTAGCCATCTGGGCACTGGATTGTCAATGCCTCACTTTCTCAGCAGGTTTGATGACCTACTTTTTTGCGTCGCTTGTTTTTCCAGGAACAAACGACTAAGGAGGGCGCCAAGAACGAGGACTCCTCGTATCGAGGGCCTCGACTCTCAAGCCATCCCATGCGCTACCCCGCGCTACTTTGGAGGTCTGACGCCCATGAGCACCGCTTCGACGCCACGCTTCGCCCTCTTCTCCGTCTCGAACAAAACCAACCTCGCGCCGCTCGCCGAGGCCGCCGTCCGCGCCGGTTACACCATCCTCTCGACCGGAGGCACCGCACGCGCGCTGCGTGACGCTGGCCTCGAGGTCACCGCCGTCTCCGATGTCACAGACTTCCCCGAGATCCTCGACGGCCGCGTCAAAACACTCCACCCCAAGATCCATGGCGGCTTGCTCGCCAACCGCGCCGTCTCCACTCACCTCGACACGATGCAAGAGATGGGCATCCCTGACATCTCGCTCGTCGTCGTCAACCTCTACCCCTTCGAGCAAACCGTCGCCACGGAGGGCGTCACCCTCGAGGACGCCGTCGAACAAATCGACATCGGCGGCCCCACCATGGTGCGCGCCTCCGCCAAGAACTTCGCCTCGGTCGCCGTCGTCGTCGATCCGGGCGATTACGACCAGGTCATCGCGCAGCTCGACGCAGATGGAGAGGTCTCCTCCAACCTCCGCGCCGACCTCGCCTTCAAGGCGTTCTCACACACTGCATCCTATGACGCCGCCATCGTCGATTACCTGCGCGCTCGCCAGCAAACCTCGGAGGAGACCCCTCAGGATGCCTACTGGCCCCAGGAGTACAAGCTCGACCTCACGCTCCGCGAGACGCTGCGTTATGGCGAAAACCCGCACCAGGCCGCCGCGATCTATATCGAGAAGGGGAGCCTCCGCTACGAGAGCATCGCGCAACTCCATGGCAAGAGCCTGTCCTACAACAACGTCGTCGACCTCGACGCAGCGCTCGAACTCATCGCGGAGTTCGACTCCTCCGCCGCTGCCATTATCAAACACACCAACCCCTCTGGCTGCGCGGAAGGGGACAACATCTTGCGCGCCTACGAAAACGCACTCGCTGGAGACCCCATGAGCGCTTTTGGTGGGATCGTGGTCTTGAACCGCCCGCTGACCGTGCCGCTCGCCGAAATGATCGCGGGCCGCTTCTTCGAGCTCGTCGCGGCGCCAGGTTTCGAGGATGGCGCGCTCGAGATCCTCGAGTCCAAAAAGAACCTGCGCGTCATCTCGTACTCGGAGCGTGACCTCGCCTTCCCCACCCATCGCGTCCGCGCGACCGCGCTCGGCGTGCTCCTCCAGACCAACGAACAGCGCACCTCGCTCGATCGCCTGACCTGGAAGTCTGCCACCACACGCGTCCCTGACATCCTCGAGCGCTCGGATCTTCAGATCGCCTGGCGCGTGTGCAAGCACGTCAAATCCAACGCCATCGTGCTCGTCAAGGACAAGGGCACGATCGGAATCGGCGCCGGACAGATGAGCCGCGTGGACTCCGTCGAGATCGCGATCTCGAAGAGCCTCGTCGACACCAGGGGCGCGGTCCTCGCCTCCGATGGATTCTTCCCGTTCCGCGACAGCATCGATAAGGCCGCTGCCGCAGGAATCACTGCCATCGTTCAACCCGGAGGCTCCGTGCGCGACCAGGAGGTCATCGATGCCTGCAACGAGCACGGCATCGCCATGGTGTTCACCGACAAGCGTCACTTCCGTCACTGATTCGAGACCTCCAAACAAGGAGCCCGAGATGTCTGCACGCAAATTTCTGGTGCTCGGCGCTGGAGGCCGCGAACACGCCATCGCGTGGAAGCTCGCCAGCGCCCCGGATGCCCCCGAGGTCTTTGTCGCTCCTGGCAATGATGGGATCGCCGCTGATCCCTTGCTCCAGGGTTGTCACGCCGTTGACCTCGCTGACCACGAGGCGGTCGCTGCGCTCGCGCGTACGCTCGAAGTCGACCTCACCGTCGTTGGCCCCGAGGCGCCGCTTTGCGCCGGGTTGGTCGATTTCTTCATGGCGCGCGATCTCCCTGTCTTTGGACCTGTAAAGGGGGGCGCGATGCTCGAGGCGTCCAAGCGCTTCGCCAAGGAGATTATGGACGCAGCGGGCGTGACCACGGCCTCTTGGGAGACCTTCGATGCGCTCGAGCCCGCGCTCTCACACATCGAGCAGTGCTCTCACCCGCTCGTGATCAAGGCCGATGGTCTGGCAGGAGGGAAGGGGGTCGTGATCAGCCCCGATCTCGAGACCAGCCGCGCGACCTTGCTCGAGTATATGGAGGACGCGCGCTTTGGCGCCGCGAGCGCTTCGGTCGTGATCGAGGATTTCCTGGAAGGTGTGGAGCTGTCGTTCATGGTGCTGACTGATGGCGAGCGCGTCGTGCCGCTCGCAACGAGCCAGGATCACAAGCGCCTGCTCGCTGGAGACCAGGGACCAAACACAGGCGGGATGGGCGCGATCACTCCCTCGCCACACGCCAGTGATGCGCTCACCGCGTCGCTCATCGAAGAGGTCATCAGGCCCGTGCTCGCGCAGCTTCGGGCGAGGGGCGTCATCTACAAAGGGTTCCTCTACGCCGGGTTGATGTTGACCGAGGATGGGCCGTATGTCCTCGAGTTCAATGTCCGGTTGGGCGACCCCGAGACCCAGGCGTTGATGATGGCGATGGAGGCCGACCTCGGCGAGGTCTTGCTCGAGGTTGCCGCAGGCGCTGGCGCACACGCTGACCTCCCCGAGACCCTCGCCAGCGCGCGCGAAGCGTGTTGTCTGGTGCTTGCGAGCAAGGGCTATCCTGCCGCGCCAGAGAAGGGGGCAGTGATTCTCGGGCTCGAAGATGCGCGCGATGATGGCGTGAAGATCTTTCATGCTGGAACGCGCCGCGATGAGGATGGGAGGTTTCTCACTCATGGCGGGCGCGTGCTGGGCGTGACGGCGACAGGCGCCACGCTCCAAGAAGCGCGCGCGGCGGCCTATGAGGCCGCCGCTTGTATTCATTGGGAGGGGATGCAGTTTAGAGAAGATATCGGAGGGGAGTGAGAATCACTCCCCTTCGATAGGGTATCTTTTCAGTCGTCCCGCCCGAAGAACTTCGAGAAGAGCCCGCGCTTTTTCTCCTGCTTCTTGGGCTCGGGGAGCGGCAAGAAGGGGGACTCCACATCGGGAGGTGGAGGGAGTTCGTCTCCGCCAAGCAGGTTGTCGAGGAGGTCCGAGCCCACTTCGGCGGGCGCTTCCTCGGCGTCCTGTCCGCCACCTTCTTCCAGATCCTTCCGCGCCATATCCAGCAGCGCCGCGAGTGATTCGTCGTCTTGTGGAGGCTCGAGATCCTCTTCTTCTGCGAGGCTCGGTCCTTGAAGGTCGAGGCTCCCGATGTCCGGGATCTCGTCCGCGCCGTCATCCTCCAGGTTATCGAGCAAGCTCGAGAGCTCGGCCGAGGGCTCCTCGCCCTCTGGGGTCTGTTGTGGATCTTCTTCGGCGTGTGATGGGCCGTCGGCAGGTGGACCCGTGAAGATCCCGCCAAACAGATCATCATCATCGTCGTCACCCACGGGCGCCTTGACCAGCTCGACAGGCTTTGCCTCGGGCGCTGGCTCGGCCACAGGGGTCGGCGCTGGTTCTGCTGCGGGCTGTTCGATGGCCTCGGGGGCAGGGTCAGGAGCGGTCACAGCGGGGACCTCTTCGGGCAATGCATCGAGAGCCGCGAGGGGCTCTTCTCCGAGGTCCTGCATCTGGTCTTGTGGTTCCTGAGCGTCGGCGTCATCTGCGGTGCGACCGGCGAAGAAGTCGTCATAGACGCCTCCATCATCTGCGCCCCCGTCACCGAACAGATCGCCACCTCCGAAGATATCGTCGAACATCGAATCGAGCTCGCCCTCATCATCAGCGAAGCTCAATGCGTCGAGCCCTTGCGAGTTCGTCGCCGAGAATTCGTCATAAGCGAGGATCTGGAGGCCACCTTCGGTCTGCGCGAGCTTGCGTGGACCTGCGGGGGGCATCGGGCCATCGCCCTGGAAAGATGTGGGTGGCGCGCCTGTCTCGAGCTCTTCTTCCTCGTCTTCGATGAAGGGTTCGGGGGCTTCGGCGGTGGCCTCCTGTGAGCGCGCGTCCTCTTCTTCCTCTTGATCGAGCGCGTACTGCCCGAGATCGATCATGACCGAGCCTTCCGAGTTCGGATCGATCCCTGGAGGGGACGCGAGCTTCGGATTGCCCGCCACGGGCGTGCCGCCTTCGCTCATGGACGCGGCGAGTTCGCTGGCGGCCTCGAGCGCGGGCAGGGTGCCTTCTCTGCGCGCGAAGGGGTTGGCAGACTCGAAGGTCTTCTCTGGAACTTCGATCGGTTCCTCGTAGGAAGGATCGGGGACCTCGCGCGTGAGCGGTGATTTTCCCTCGGGCTCGGATGCTTCTCCGAGGCCAAGATCGAAAGGCTCTCCCAGCTCGTCTTCAGGGGTGTCCTGCGGGAGCTCGACCTCGCCAGAGGAGCTGTTCTCATCGCCAGAGGCGTAGCTTTGCGCGAGCTCGAAGAAGTCATCGTCTTCTTCGCCGCTGCTGCTCTGGCCATCGAGCTCGTCGTCGAAGAGCCCTGCGTTCGGCTCGCTCGACTCGCTCATCCCGAGGGCAGGATCGATCGTATCGGGCTGGCGCGTCGGAGAGTCGTCAGCGATGGGAATGTCATCCCCATCGAGCGGAGGTCCCTTGCGCTCGAGGATCGGTTTTGCTGGCGTGACCGAGGTCGGATCTGGACCTGCGCGTGTTGGCTCGTCGAGCCCAGATGCCTCGACTGGCATGGCGAGAGGATCGAGCGGCGTCCGCATCGCGCCATTGTCTTCCTCGAAGCCTGGCGCTGGCGCCTCTTCTGCGCTCTCGGAGACCTCGGAGTCGTGTGGTTCAGACAGGTGCGGGGCAGGGACGCCGAGCATGGTCCCGTGCATCTGACGCTTTGTCTTTTGCTCGTGAACAGGCGCAGCTTCTTGTTCTGCTTCTGAATCTTCCCCTTCGCCTTGCTTGAGCTCGACGATGCGATCGACGATCCGTTTGGAGGATTGGCTGAGCTTGGTGAATTTGACGAGCAGTCCGACCGGGGCACTCGGTTGTGCTGGGTCGGGTCGGTGCACCTGGTGCACTCGCCCTTCACCGAGGAGTGCTGTGGACCCATCTCCGAGCAAAAATTGGAAACGGATCGTCGCGCCTCTCGGTTTGAGCTTGTTCGCAGTCATGGGGATAAAGATCCCCCCTGACGAAATATAACGCGCGTACCCCTGAATGAACTCGTCGATCGAGCCGAACTTCAACCGCGCTCGGATCGCGGAGATATTTTCATCTGTCACGGCCAACAGCCTCGCTGGACTTGAGCATTACGCCTGGCGAAAAACTTCACCACACATTTCCCTCAAAGAAATCTGGTGTCAGTGTAAGGGGAGAGAGGCGTGCTGGCAATTTTGCAATCGATTCTATGCGAGGGGCCTGTCTCATAGCGATGATCGGGGTTTGATAAAAAAGCCCTGGCCGTTTCCGGCCAGGGCTTTCGCGCATCTCTCCAGGCGTCGGGTGCTCGAGGGAAAAGAGGGGGCGCGGTTTTTTCAACGAGCCGACATGCGCGCGCCACAACCTGACAATGAAAAAACCGCGCCCCCTCTTTTCCCGCGCCGCGACGGTGGTTCACCAGAAAACGGCGCGCTCAGAAGAAGTCCGCGCCGACGTAGAGCCCTGGCCAGAACGAGATATCCAGCTCTCCCGTGTTTCCACCGACGTCCCAGCTCCCGAGGTGGCGCAGCTTGTGATCCTGAGGATCGGTCACGACGAGCGTATTAAAGCTCGGGCCACCATAAAACGCGACGCGCTCGTTGAGCGAATAGCGCGCGCCAATTCTTGCCTTGTAGAGGAAGTTGCTGCGCGCGAAATCATTCACGTCCGAGAGCAACCACTGCAACCCCACGTCCGCTTGCGCGCCGAGTTTGTTGGCGAAGGGACGTTGCACGCCCCAGATCCAACCGATCGAGTAGCGCGGACCTCGATCCTGGCTCTCGCCAGGTCGCAACGGGAGCACCCCGAGGCTGTAGATATTGTAGGTGCCCGCGCGTTGCTTCTCGTTGCTCCCCATACGCACACCCGCCTGGAGTGAGCCCTCGCTGTTCGCCCACCCCGAGAGGTTGACGTTCCCCTTCCAGTGCACGTTGATGACGCCAAAGGAGCCTGACGCTCGCGGCGAGATATTGACCGCGCCGAAGCTAAATCCCTTGACCGGTTGGCTCGAGATGTTCACGGCGCCAAGTTGAAACAGCCCACCACCTGCGCCCGTGCGCAGGTTGACCGCGCCGAGCTGCAACCCCGTCAGGCTGTACGCGTAGTTCAGCGCGCCAAGTTGCATCCCCTGACCATGCGAACCTCCGAGCTGGAGGTTCGCCGCGCTCAGTTGCAGCCCTTTCATTTGTTGCCTTGTCAGGTTCACGCCACCGAGCTGCATCCCGCGCGCGGAGCCCCAGGCGATGTTCGCCGCAGAGACCTGCGCGCCCACCAGACCGTCGGCGGCGATGTTGCTGCCGCCAAGCTGCAACCCGGTCATGTGACCGCGCGTGATGTTGAACGCCGCGAGCTGACTCCCACGAACGTTCCCGCCCGTCAGGTTGGCCACGCCCGAGACTTGCCCGCCACGTGTGTTGTTTGCCACGACATTGGTCACGCCAGCGATCTGAATGCCGCGCGTGTCCCCATTGACGATGTTCACCAGCGTCCCGAGCTCGAAGCCATGCAGCCCGCCCGAGACGCCGCCGAGAAGGTTGAACGAGAACCTGCGCAGCGCGTGTGGGTGCACACTCGAGACGCCGATCCATGGGAGGAAGTCAAAACCAATGGGGATCTTTGGCGAGGGCTCACCAGTGCGAGCGATGGGCGTCTGCGCGTCGATATCACCGCCGCGCATCACCGTGCGCTCGACGGAGACCTCCTCGAACATCGAGGCGTCGAGTCGGTTGCTCTTTCCGCGCTGGAGCTTGATCTCGGCGCGCTCGACCTTGCCATCGCGGACAAGCTGAACCTGATAGGTTGCCGAAGGTAACCCGAGCTCGAGCGGACGCCCTGGGTGTTTTTGGAGCTCGGCGATAAGCTCCCCCTTCTCGCCGCGGATGAACACCTTGCCAGACAGGCTTCGGTCCAACTCCAGCACGGCGACCCCTTCACTGTAGGCGGTGAGGACGAGGTCGCCATGCCCCGAGAGTTGGATGTCATAGGCGGGGTGCTGCGCGCCGCCGAGCGTGCGCTCGGTGCGTTGGAGCGTCTGGTGGAAGGCGAACTGGTACGCCTCGTTGAGCGTGACGCGCCGATCCCCCGTGGTGTCCGCAGCACCGCGCATCCCCGAGATCAGGTAGTGCGTGAAGAAGGAGCCCTCCATCCTGTCCGATTCTTGCGCGGCCTCATCCTCGGAGCTCGAGGTCAAGAAGGCGTGCCCCTTGACCTGGGTGGAGCTGTCACTCAAGAAGGCTGGCGTCCTGCGACCCCCTTTCTTGCGCGTCAGGTTCCCCGATGCGCAGGAGTCCAGAATCACCACGCGCACATCCACTGGCATCTTCGCCAGCCGCTCGCGCAAGGTCTTGTAGGTGTAGTGGTTGCCCTGCAAGAGCAACCCCTCCTCGTCCGAGTGTCCCGAGTAATAGAAGATCAACTCGGCGCGGCTCTTTTTCCTGGAGGTGATCTTCGCGTCGAGTTGATCGAGCGCTCTCGCGAGTGAATCTGGCGAGGGCTCGACGAGGACATCGAGCTGGCGGCGCTCGACGCCGCCGAGCTCCTCGAGCACCGAGGCAAAGCTCTTCGCGTCCTTGACCGCATAACGGAGCACGACGCGGTCGCCGCCCCCGTTGTTCGCGCCGACGACCAGCGCGTAGCGCTGCGTGGAGTCTTGCGCCCAGAGCGTCGCGGGGAGCATCAGGAGCAAGAAAAACAACGCGCCTGCCAGGAGCTGGAGGCGATCACGCACATGGAAGAGGGTGTGATTCATGGCGCATCTCCTTTCTTCTTGCGGAGGACAAAGGTTGCTCGGTCCAGTTTCTCGGTTTGCAACGCGGGGAGATCGAGCTCGATCTTTTCACCAGGTGCTTTCTCGGCGCGCGCTTCGGCTTGTTCGAGTAAGCGCGCGACGTCGATCGGTTGGGTCGAGGTGACGAAGAAAAATTGTTCGAAGTCAGGGGCATCATCGAGCTGGTATCCGTACTCGAGCGCATGAACACCGCGCTCGAGCGCGGTGTCCGACGAGGTCGTCGAGGGGAAGTGCAACGTCACGCTCCCTCGCCCGTCCACCGAGATGATCGCGCCATGCTTTGCTGTGCCCGCCTGATACTTGATCTGGAGGTTGTCCCCTTCAGCCGCGAGGGCTCCTGATTCGAGCTTCTCAGGTGGCTCCGCCTGGCGCCAGATCTGGAGCTCGGGCTCGATCCCCTTGAGGCGAGTGATCTCGAGCGTGTCGTGTTCTCCGATGACGTGCTCGCGCTCTGCGGGTCGCGTCGGGTTCGAGGGTTGGATCGAGCCTCCCTGAAGCACGAGCGCCGTGGCGGCAGCGGCAGCGAGCGCACCTGTCGCGCCCCAAACCCAGGGAGAGCGCTGCTTCTGCGAGGATCGCTCGGGCGTCGTGGCGCTGGCGGCGCGCGCCTCGAGCGCGAGCCGGATCTTTGGCGCCATCTCCGAGGTGGGGTGCTCATCGAGGATGCGCGCGTCTTCCTCGCGCAACGCTGCTACGCGCTGCTCGAACTCATCGCGCGAGATCCCCGAGCGCTCGAGGAACCTCTCGAGCCGTTCTTGCTCGAGGTCGCCATGTTTGGCGCGCTCGAGCAGGAGCGGTGGGATGAAATTGTCGTGTCGTTGCTGCATGACTCAAACCTCGTCGAGCTCGTCCCCCATCGGGCCAAGGCGTGACTTGAGCTGTCGCAGGCGCTTTCGCACCCCGGAGACCGACATGTCGACCTCATCTGCGACCTCTTCGAGCGTCATCCCTTCGACCCAGTGGAGCACGGCGATAAGACGCGTGGACTCCTTCTTGCGGCGAAAAATCCTGTCGAGCACCGAGCGCATCTCTACGCGATCGCCATCATCATCGAGTGACGCGATCTGCACGAGCAGATCGCTATTTGGCACCTCGGGGCGCCTTGATGATGCGCGAATCCGGTTCAGGCAATGATTCGTCGCCATACGGTAGAGCAAGCTCGAGGGGCCACGAAGGTCCAGCGAATCGGCGCGCTCGAGAAGACGCACGAAGACCTCCTGGGCCGCGTCGGCGGCCTCGTCCTCATTGCCCAGCAGCGATCGGCAGCGCCGAATCACCATGGGGCCGTACGTCTCATAAAGCAGCTCGATGTCCTGGACATCCATGACTTCTCCTCGCGCGAGGTGCTCCGGGGCATGCAACACCGACGCGACGCGCAGCTGTTACTTTTTTTTTCGAGAAGAAGCCAGGGGAGGATGTCTGGAGGAGGGGAGAGCCAAAAGAGAGGCCGCGCGACGCCCACGCGTCGCGCGGCTCTCCAGTCGCGCCGTACTGGATGGGTCAGCCA
>JAYZVO010000014.1:0-102257 GCA_036155555.1 Myxococcota bacterium | reverse complement strand
CACGAGGCGCTGGCGCGAGCGCTGGCGAAGAAGTTTGCCTCGCCCACGCTCGCGGCTCCTCGCGTTTATTATCACTCGCCACAGCGGCGTATGCTGCATGACGTGTTGCGTTGCATCGATCGCGGCGTGCGCCTGGAGCAAGCGAGAGCAGCGCTCTTGCCAAACGATACCTTCGCCCTGCCCTCGCGCCAGCGCATCCGCGAGGTCTGGGAGGATGATATCGCCTCGGTCCGTCGAACGCGCGGGGTCGCCATGCGGTGCAAGTTCGATCCTCTCGCGTTGACGCTCCCGATGCCAGACGTTGCCCTGGCTCCTGGCGAGACCCCGAGGGAGACCTTGCGACGCAAGGTCTCCCTCGGGGTCTCGCGAAGGTACGGTGCATCGCCTCCCGAGCGCGTGAGGCGACAGGTCGAGCACGAGCTCGCGTTGATCTCCTCGCTCGATTACGAGGGTTACTTCCTGGCGATGGCCGAGATCGTCGAGTTCTGCGTTCGCGAAGGGATCTTGTGCCAGGGCCGAGGCTCCGCTGCCAACTCTGTGGTGTGTTATTGCCTCGGCGTCACGGCCATCGATCCGCTGGAGCTCGGGTTGTTGTTCGAGAGGTTCCTCTCGGGCGCCAGGACTGATCCTCCTGACATCGACCTCGACGTGATGCATCAGCGACGCGAGGAGGTGATTCGATTCATCTACAGCCGTCACGGTGGCGAGCACGCGGCGATGCTTTGCAACATCGTGCGCTTTCGCAGAAAGCTCGCGCTAAGAGAGGTCGGCAAGGTGCTCGGCTTCCCTGAAGATGTGCTCGGCAAGGTCGGCAAGATGATCGGGCGAGGTGCGGTCGTGGACAGGGAGTTGCTCTCCAGAGTTCACCTGAACCCCGAGGCGAGGAGGGTCAAGCTCTGGCTCGCTCTCGCCGCACAACTCGAGGGGACGCCGAGGCACCTCTCTATCCATCCTGGCGGGTTTCTTATCAGTCGCGAGCCGATCCGCGCGTTCGTGCCCGTGCAAGACGCGGCGATGGAGGGGCGCACGATCATCCAGTGGGACAAGTATGATGTCGAGGTGCTCGGGTTGTTCAAGGTCGATATCCTGGGGCTCGGCGCTCTCTCGATGCTCGACCACGCGCTGAAATTGCTCGGCGAGCAACGAGGCGAAGAGGTCGGCCTCGCCGATCTTCCGGTGGAAGATGCAGAGACCTACGAGATGCTCTCGCGGGGAGACTCACTGGGTGTCTTTCAGCTCGAGAGCCGCGCGCAGGTGGCGATGTTGCCGAGGTTAAAGCCGCGCTGTTTTTACGACCTCGTGATCGAGGTCAGCCTCGTGAGGCCAGGACCGATCCAGGGGCAGATGGTCAAGCCCTACCTCGATCGGCGCCGAGGTTTGGAGCCTGTGGTGCACGCGCATCCTTCGCTCGAGGAGGTTCTGGGGAAGACGCTCGGGGTTCCGATTTTCCAGGAGCAGGTGATGCGTGTCGCGATGGTCGCGGCGGGTTACTCCGCAGCCGAAGCGGACCGACTCCGCAAGGATCTCGGCTCATGGAGAGTGAGCGAGACCTTGCGTTATCACCGCGCGAGGTTGCTCTCGGGGATGGCCGAGCGTGGCATCGGCAAAGACTTCGCGGAGCGCATCTGCCAACAACTCGAAGGCTTCGCCAGCTATGGGTTCCCCGAGAGCCACGCGGCGAGCTTCGCGCTTATCGCCTATGCGACAGCTTATTTGCGCTGCCATCACCCTGCGGTGTTCGCGTGCGCCTTGCTTCGAGCGCAGCCGATGGGGTTCTACAACGCGAACACGATCATCGCGGACGGAAAGCGTCGAGGCGTGCGGTTTTTGCCTCCTGATGTGACCTCGAGTGATTGGGATCATGACATCCTGGCAGACAGAGAACACCCACATGGAAAGCACATCAGGTTAGGGTTGCGCATGGTCAAGGGGGTCGTCGAAGAGGAGATGCTCCGTTTGATCGAGGAGCGCGCCAGGGCACCATTCAGGAGCGTGGAGGGGGTGATTCGTCGCGCGCGGCTTGGCAAAAAGAGCGCGCTGGCGCTGGCGCGAGCGGATGCTTTCGCGGGGTTGGGCCTGGAGCGACGCGCGGCGAGCTGGGCGGCGCGGGGAGGGCTGGCGCGGCGAGACGATCGACTTCGTCGCCCCGACTCGCCGCGCCTGCCCTCCCCGCAGCCAGCCCAGCTCGAGCTCTTCGAGCAGATCGAACGAGACATCGAGGCGACATCGATATCGCTCCAGGCGCATCCACTGGCGCCCTGGCGAGAACGCTTGCAGCGTGAGGGCGTGTGGTCGACGGAGCGAGCAAAGCGAACGCAAAGTGCTGGAGCAAAAGGAACACGCGTGACGGTGGCAGGGTTGGTGATTCGTCGCCAGCGACCGCAGACCGCCAGGGGGGTGTTGTTTATCACGTTGGAGGATGAGTTTGGGTTGCTCGACGTGATCGTCGAGCCGGATGTCTACGAGGCGCACCGATTCTTGATAAAAGGCAACGGCGCGCTCGCCATCACGGGCGTGCCGAGGTGCGATGAAGCGCGCGTCTGGTTACAGGCGACGTCGTTGGCTGCGCTCTCGTTTGCCGACTTTCTGCCCAATGTGCGCTCGGTTGATTTTCGGTGAGAGGTCGTTTCGAAACCTCTGGCGGGCAAGGATCTGACGGTGTGCGTCAAATTCCCGGAGCCAGTGGTAGATAGAAAAAGACAACGCATCCATGATAGATTCCCGCCCTCGCTGCGGCGTTCGTGGAATGACGATCCGCCAAGATCCACCCATACTATCGAGTGAGAGGTCGAGTCGATGAGCCCTGTGAGAATCTACATGGTCCCGTGCCTGCTTTGCGCCAGCGCGCTGGCTTGCCTGGTCGGGTGTCGATCAGGTCAGCACGTAGACTCCGAGAAGCTCTCGGTCGAGGCGCAAACACCGGCTCAGACAACGCCAGCAACCCAGGTTCAAAAAGTCCCGACATCTGTGATGGTCGATATTCCGGCGGGATCTTTCATGATGGGCGGTCAACCTCACGATAGCGATGCGCTGCCTGTGCGCGAGGTGTTTGTCTCGAGGTTTAGCATCGGAAAATACGAGGTGACCGTACGCCAATACAAGGCTTGCGAAGCTGATGGGGCCTGCACACGACCCGTCAAAACCTCCGACGATGTTGACGTGTTCAACTATGGTGGGGAAGACCGGGATTTGCATCCCATCAACGGCGTCACATGGGAGCAAGCGCGAGACTACTGTCGCTGGGAGAACAAGCGGTTGCCGACAGAAGCCGAGTGGGAGAAGGCGGCGCGTGGAGCGGATCGACGCAAATATCCTTGGGGCGACGACCTCCCTTCGTGCAAGTACACCGTCATGCACGGTGAGTACCCTGGCTGCAACACGATGTTGACATCGAAGGTAGGGCGAAAGCAGGGCGACGTGAGCCCCTATGGTGTTCACGACATGGCAGGCAATGTCGCCGAGTGGGTTCAGGATTGGTACAACCCGAAATACTACACCTCATCACCCACGCGCGATCCCACTGGACCGGAGACAGGCAGTAAGCGCGCCACTCGTGGTGCCGGTTATTATTCAGGGCCAGAAAGAATGAACATCGGTGCTCGAAACTTTGCCAAACCCGACGAGGCGAACGCTGAGATCGGGTTTCGCTGCGCGATGTCCCTCGAATGAGGTGGTTTGTTCAGCTTGGCGACCAGCCATCGCTCCGTATCGGCGATCGTAGGATTCGCATTAGAGATCGAGGTCGCCGAGTCATTCTCACTCGCCATGCTGCGCGAAGTAAGATTCGCGGGTGAGCCAGAACACTCGCGAATCGCGCACATCCCCGTTGGGAATAGTTTGCTGCTCCCAGACACCCTGATCCTCCATGCCGCCCTTTCGGGCACAACGGATGCTGGCGGCGTTGTCGGTGTCACAGCGCCACTGCAACTTCTCGAAGCCCCAGTCGCGAAACCCCCAGTCGAGCATCGCCTTTAACACCTTTGTCCCGAGCCCCGCGTGCGCCTGTGAGGCAGCGATCCACATGCCCACCTGCGCATCATCCGGGGCGATGCGTTCACTCAGGCGGTGAAAGCCGGTGCTCCCGAGCGCGGTGGTGCCATCCTCCGGGTCGAAGATGCCGATGGTGAAGTCGGTCTCATCCTCCCAGCGCGCGAGGTTCTTCTCGATGCTCTCGCGCGTGTCCTGGAGCGAGGGGATCTCCTTGATCCAGTGCATCCATGGGAGCAGGAAGTCACGCGATTCGAGCAACGTCTGGTTGAGCATCGAGGCGTCCTCGAGCGTCCAGGGGCGGAGCAAGAAGGTGTCCGTTTCCAGGCGATCTTGTTTCAGGATAGGCATCGTGCATCCATTTTTCTGGCGAGATATTTGGTTTGGACGTCGAGGGTAAGATTCAAGATACTACCTGGCGCGAAACCAAACTCGGACCTCTTTTTCATCCTGACTTTGCGAGGCGAACCCGATATGGCCGATTTTATCAATCGACGAGATCTCGACTTCATGCTCTACGAACTCTTCGACGCCGAGAGCCTGTGCAAGTCGGAGCGATTTGGCGCTCATGACAAGGACACCTTCGACACGATGCTGACCACAGCGCACAGGATCGCCACCGAGAAGTTCGAGCCTCACGCCGCGAAGTTGGATCAGGAGGACCCTGAACTTGTCGATGGAAAGATCGAGCTCATCCCCGAGGTCAAGGAAGCGGTCGATGCGTTCGTGCAGGCGGGCTTCGTGGCGATGTCATTCGATGAGGAAGTGGGCGGCTTGCAGCTTCCATACACGATCGCGCAGGCTGTGATGGCCACGTTTTATGCGGCCAACACAGCGAGCGCGGCTTATCCCTTGTTGACCATGGCGGCGGCGAATTTGCTCGCGGCGCACGCGAACGAGGAGCAGCGAACGCGCTACCTCGAGCCGATGATCGAGGGGCGCTTCTTTGGCACGATGTGTCTGTCCGAACCTGGTGCGGGCTCCTCGCTCTCGGACATCCTGACGACGGCGACCCCGGCAGGTGATGGCTCTTACCGCCTCAAGGGGAACAAGATGTGGATCTCGGCCGCTGACCACGAGCTGAGCGACAACATCGTCCACCTCGTCCTGGCCAGGTTGCCCGGCGCGCCTGATGGCGTGAAGGGGATCTCGCTGTTTATCGTGCCGAAGTTCAGGTTGGACGAGGATGGCAACCCCGGCGAGCGAAACGATGTGTATGTCACGGGCCTCAACCACAAGATGGGGTATCGCGGGACGGTCAACTGCGTGCTCACGTTGGGGGACGCGGATGACTGCGTGGGATACCTCGTCGGCGAGGAGCACCATGGCCTCAAATACATGTTCCATATGATGAACGAGGCGAGGATCGGCGTGGGGCTCGGCGCGTCGATGCTGGGTTATGCAGGGTATCGATTCTCACTCGAGTACGCACAGGATCGCACGCAAGGGAGGCTCCCTTGGAACAAGGACCCGAGCTCGCCGCCCGTGGCGATCATCGAGCACGCGGACGTCAAGAGGATGCTCCTGATGCAGAAGTGCTACGTCGAGGGAGGGCTCTCGCTCGGGCTTTACTGCGCGCGGCTGGTGGACGAGGAGTTGGTCGCCAAAGAGCTCGGAGATGAGGACGCCGCCGAGCGCGCGAACCTGTTGCTCGAGCTGTTGACGCCGATCGCGAAGGCGTGGCCTTCGGAGTATTGCCTCGAGGCCAACAAGCTCGCGATTCAAGTGTTGGGAGGTTACGGATACTCGCGTGAGTATCCTGTCGAGCGGCTCTACCGCGACAACCGCCTCAACGCGATCCACGAGGGAACCAATGGGATTCAGGCGCTCGATTTGCTCGGGCGCAAGGTCCCGATGAAGCGCGGCAAGGCGTTCCAGCTCCTGATGACCGAGATCCAGCGCACGATCACCAAGGCCAAGGCTTACGAGAGCCTCGAGGATAGCGCCGTGGCGCTCGAAGGCGCCATCGCGCGCGCAGCGAGCACGACGATGACGCTCGGTGGCGCGGCGATGGAGGGAGAGCTCCCTCGTTACCTCGCGAACGCTTCCATTTATCTGGAGATGCTCGGGCATATCGTCATCGGGTGGCTCTGGCTCAAGCAGGCAACCACTGCGCGCGCCAAGCTCGTGAGTCAGACAGGACTCGGCGAAGCAGAGGAACACTTCCTCGAGGGCAAGGTCCACGCGTGTCGCTTCTTCATGCGCTACGAGTTGCCAAAGACAACCTGGCGCGCGGAGCTTTTGGAGAAGCTCGATGATACGACGCTGACGGTGCAGACCGAGTGGCTCTGATTGCTCCCGAGATCGCCTCCCTCGCGGAGGCGATCAAACCCACTCGCTCGAAGATCCTCGCCGCATACTCCGACTTCCTCGTGATCTCGAACCAGGAAGCGGAGCTGGCTGTTCGTCGCGTTTATATCGCGAGCGGGCGCTACGCTGTGCTGCGCGTGTATTGGCGACGCGAGGATCAAATACTCTATCTGGGGGAACAAGATCCGAGAGACCTCGTGTTATGGGCGCGTCACGATGGAAGGATGATGTTCTCGGGATCGGCCCGGATGGGGCGTGATTTCTACGGCTATGCCAGGATCGATCCTGGGGAGTTGGATGCGTTCTTTGCAGAACGAGCCAACGGAGAGATCGAAGCGATCACGTTCTGGGATGGGGGCGAGCATATCGCGCACATGTTGATGACGCGCGATGTGTTGGTCGAGCTGACGACGAGCTGGGAGCTGGCACCCGAAGGGTTGCCAGGGTTCTGTCAGGTGATGGACACGCAGCGCGTGCATGTCGTGCGCGAGATGCCGAGCAGGTTCCCGAACCGACAACCTGGCGTGAACATCACACGCGCGCTCCCGTTGATTCGAGAGAACCTTCGAGAAAGCGGCTACGATGTTTTTTCTTCGTGACATGAGAAACGAGCGCCAAAACTGATGCGCTCTGATAAACTCGATGGATACGCATCTCATACGAAGAAGGAGGACCCGTGGCCGACGATTGGAACACACCGAAAGACTCGAATCACCCGCACAATCAAGGACCTCCTGCCGGTGATCACCAGCAACCTCCGCAGCAATGGCAGCAGCAACAGCCCGAGTACTACGAAGAGTACGAGGAGAGCGGCGGCAGCGGCATCCCTGGCTGGCTTATCTGGGTCGGCTTGCTCTTGCTGGTCAACGGCCTGAGCTGCGCGTTTGATTGGGGCTTTATCATTTACTGAGCGCGGACCTCGACGTGAGCACTCCTCAACCTCGGTGGCTCGACTTTGCCTTCGCGGCGAGCTCGGTGTGGTGGGCCCTGGCGCCCGCTATTCTCGGGGAAGAGGCGTGGGCGGTCCCGGTGAGGATCGCGTTGATGGCGCTGCATCTCGAGGTGGCGCTCCTGTTCATGCTGCGCGGCGAGCTTATCGATCAGGGCAAGCCGCGCGAGTTCCTCATGGCGCTCCCTTCACTCATCCTCGGGGGGCTCGCCTTCAAGCTCTCCCCTCCCCCGGCAGATTGGCCGCTGTTTGCCATCCTCCCTTTTATGTTTGGCGCTTGTTGGACGGCAGTGTCCCTGGCGATGCTCGGGAGATCGTTCGCGATCTTGCCTGCGGTGCGAGCGTGCGTGAGTCGTGGGCCATACCGTCTGGTGCGGCACCCGATTTATCTCGGGGAGAGCATCATGTTCGGGGCGTGTGTCGCCGCAGGAGGTGGAAAATCGTGGTGGGTTTTGATTTTTTTTGCGCCCTCGATTCTGGCCAGGATTTATGCCGAAGAGCGAGCGCTCATGCGGTCGAGCGATGGATGGAGAGAATACAGTAAACGCGTTCGATGGCGCATCATTCCAAAAATTTTCTGATCCTTTTTCAAACTCTCCCGTTCAACAAAAGCGAGCCGGTCATGAAGCGTTGCCGACACAGGCGACTCAAAGCACCGAGGGAGGTTCGAAATGACGGATCGCTACAAAACATTCTACGCCGAGATGCAACCCCACGTGGACACGCTCTACGCGATGGCCATTCGGATGACGCGCGACCGCGCCGAGGCCGAGGATCTGGTCCAGGAGACCATGCTCAAGGCGTTTCGCTATATCGACAGGTACGAGGTTGGCACCAACGCGCGAGCATGGCTCTCGCGCATCCTGACCAACACCTTCTACAACCGACACAGAGCGCGTAAGGCGCGTCCAGAGCTGCTGCTCACGGACGACACCTACCAGCTCGAAGAGCGCACCGCGGCGACCGAAGAGCATCCGCTCTCGCTCTATGTCGAGGAAGAGGACGAGCTCTACCGCCAGGTCTTCACTGACGAGGTCCGCTACGCCATCGAGCAGCTCCCCGAGCACTACCGCGTCGTGGTCCTGCTGGCAGACCTCCAGGAGCTCGCCTACAAGGAGATCTCGGACATCCTCGAGATCCCGATCGGCACGGTGATGAGCCGTCTGCACCGTGGTCGCAAGGAGCTTCGCCAACGCCTCAAGGGCTACGCTCGCGAGGAAGGCTACCTCCCATTCGAAGACGCCTTGGCTGGTTGAATCTCCAACGGGTTGCCAACAAAGGCACACTCCACAGCGCTCGACCGAGCGCTGCGCGCGCTTTAAAACTGCGAAGGATCTCCCGTCGCGAGCAATCGAAAGCTGCTCGTCAGCGGCGCATCGTCTGTATCACAGCGCTGCGCGAGCTCGAGGATGAGGGCAACGTTTGGCTCCTCTCCCTCGCCAGCCGGAACCTCAAGCGAGATCACTTCGTGCGTCGAGGCGCCTTCACACACCGAAAGCTCATCCCCGAGCGAGACACTCTCGTTCGCTCTGCTCAACTGAAAGAGATCGCGTTCGTACCAGAGACGATCGCCATTGATTTTGCAGGTTCCTTCGCCATTGCAACTGAACTCCTCTGCTTTTCCGGGCGGATCGATATGTTCGGTGATGTGGAAAGAGAGCAGCATCGTGTCGGATCGTTCGTCAACATTGTAGTCGAGACCACACCACCCGAGGTACCCATCCTCGCAACGGAAAATCGACGCCAGGAAAAATCGCTCCTGCGTCGTGTATGCGACGACATCCCACGTCTCCACGACCTCACCACCGACCACCTGCTCGAGGCGCAACCTCCCACCAAAGAACTGCTTTGGCGCCTCCTCGGTCACCTGCTGATGAACCTCTTCCGGGTTACCTTCAGGTTGTTCTTGGTTGGCAGAAGACATTGTTTCATCTGATCCGCCACAGGCGCAAATACCGACCAGAAAACATGCCATAAGTATATGTAATTTATTTGCTTTCATCTCTTTATCCCTCGAGCAAATGACAACGAGGCGGTTATCTGCAAGCGATGTGCCGTAAGAAATCGCACACCAGGCGGCGACCGCTGGTGGCCGCGCAACCGAAGTGCGCGACAAGCCATCTCGACACTCTTCGAGCAAGAATGATTGGCAGGTTATGGTGACGCCACATCGGCGCATCGTTCTGCGGCGACATCCTCGAAGCGTAGGAGCTCTGCGGTGTAGAGGACGTCCTTGAGTCCGCTGAGTTGCCCCTGGATGCATCCGCAGTATTTAGCACAGGTCGCATCGGACATGCCGTTGTTCGGGCAGCTATCCGAGCAACGGCGCGCCGCCATTTCGAGCGCTTCGCTCTTTGACAGGAGCGGGTTATCTCTGGCGGGAGAGGTCTCCTGCTTCTCGAGCGTTTGATCGAAGCGGGCTTGCCCTGGATCGACGCCCTTCGCATAGGAGGATGGATCTTCGACCTCGGTCTTGTTCGTGTGCCAGTAGGCGAGCCCTGCCAAAAACAGCGTCCCGCCCGCGCAGGCAAGCGCTGTGGCGTAACGCTTTAGATAAAGTTGGCAGATGACCGCCACGATTCCTACACCAGTGGGAATCCAGGGAATCCAAAAATCAAGTTTCCAGTTCACGCACGCCTCGTTCGAATCTGTCGGTGATTTTTGCGGTATTAAGAGCTCGAAACAACCGGAAGAGCGCGAGCATCATGCCAACGCGTCGCGCTCGCACCGCAGCGACACCACAACAGAAGCACTCTCCCACGACTTGTCGCTCTTCAAAAGGCACACCTCGATGTGCAGAGGAGGAACTCTGACGCGAGCAGATGCGATCGAAGGGGGTAGAACCTCTGCTGCGGTGAGGTGGCGCGCGAACAGAAATGGAGAACTGGAGGAAGCCATCGCGAGGCCAACGTCGGGGGCGTAGTTCGTTTTGACTGTATCATATCATGCCAACTTAACCACGAGAGCATCGTGTAAAAGATACAGCATCGCTGGCTTCAGGGCGGTCAGAATACGTCATGGCGTGCGCGCGGCATGCTTTGGCTTGTGTTTTGATCAGGAATCCGTCAGGAAATGAGTGCGAAAAATACGAACCTTCAAATAGACAAATGTTGCAGCCTGGAGAGGAGCTCTCATCATGCCCAATCCTTTTCATCTGGCGATCCCTGTGCACGACCTCGAGGTCACGCGGCGATTCTACGTCGACGTGCTGGGGTGTGCTCAGGGACGGAGCTCGGATACGTGGGTGGATCTCGACCTGTTCGGCCATCAGGTGGTGCTTCACCTGGGTGGGATATCACCGCTCGAGCGCGGCGAATCACTCCCCTCGAGCGCGGTGGACGGGCATGATGTGCCGATCCCTCACTTTGGCGTGGTGCTCGACCTGGAAGGCTTCGACGCGTTCGCCAACAAGCTGATCGCCGCAGAGATCGCATTTGTCATCGAACCGACCACGCGCTTTGCGGGGAAACCTGGGGAGCAACGCACGATGTTCTTCCTCGATCCTTCGGGCAACGCGCTCGAGTTCAAGGCGTTCGCAGATATCGAAGCGCAACTGTTCGCGACATGTGACCGCTGGCACGAGCACGCGAGGGCAAAAAATCGCCCATGGCGTTGAACCATGCTAAATTGCTGCTCGTACCCCGATTCAAGAAACACACATGTGCCGATGTAGGGTTCACCATAGAGGGAGCACTTCATCTGATCGACCGAGCACGCATTTTGGCGCGGTGCTCGTTAATGAATGGATAAAGACCGATGAATTCGACCGAACGTGTGATCGAGATGCTGGAACACCGTGGCATCCGCGAGCCACTGATTCTGGATGCAGTGCATGCCATCAACCGTGAGTTCTTCCTCGAAGGCGTCGATCGCGATCCATCGCCAGAGGTCCTGGGGAGGATGCTCCAGGCGATGAAGCTCGAGGAGGGTGGCAGGTTGCTCCAGATCGGCACCGGCAGTGGGTACGCCGCCGCAATCCTGAGCCGCATCGCCGACGAGGTCTTCACCACCGAGAACGATCCTGACACGGCCTATGCCGCGCAGGTTCGCCTCGAAGACATCGCCATCGACAACGTCAAGATCCTCTACGGCCACAGCCTCTCCGACTACACCAAGCACGCGCCCTACAACGGGATTCTGATCATGGTCGGGATGAACGAGCTCCCGCGCAGGCTCGGGCAACGCCTCGCCATCGGCGGGACGCTCGTGGCCGCCGTCGGGAAGCCTGGCGGGCAAGCGCTCGTGCGGATGACGCGCACTGGCGAGGACGCCTACGACGAGGAGGTCATCGGATCGCTCAAGGAGCGCCTGCTTCTGGGTGACATCCTCGTCGAAATGGGAGTCATCGAGCGCGCCGAGCTCGAGCTCGCGGCGCTCGAGGCAGATGCCACCGGACGTCGCCTCGGCGAGACGCTGATGGAGGCAAACCAGGTCGACCAGAGTGATATTTACCGCGCGCTCGCGGTGCAGCGCGCCATCGACCTCATCACCGCAGAGGAAGCGCTCAATCGCATCGACGTTCGCCTCGCCAGATCGCTCCCGAGGCACTTCCTCGAGCAGCACAACCTGCTCCCTGTCGGTCGCGACGAGTCCGCATTAGTCATCGCCACGGCGGACCTCGACATCAACGCCTCACAGCTCGCCGAGCGCCTCAACGTGCAACGCGTGGAGCTGATGCTCATCACGCCGACAGACCTCAAGATCGTCTGGAACTCGATCGACCGTCTGGATGTCCCTGGCGGGACGTCGATGCGCCGTGGGATGTCGATGTTCGATGGTGGCAACATCACCAAGCTCGATGATGTGTTGCTCGAGGCCGCGAAGAAGAACGCGACCGCAGTTCACCTCGAGCGTCGCGAGGACACGGTCGAGATCCGCTTTCGCATTGACGGCGAGTTGATCACGCAGCCGATTCATATCACCTCGAAGGGGCTCGATAGCATCTCGCACATCGTCAAGATTCGCAGCCATATGGACCCCAAGGTTCGCAGGCGACCTCAGCGTGGTGAGTTCGATCGTCGCGTCGAGAAGCACACGCTGCATATCAAGGCGTGCACGCTCCCCTCCAAGATCGGGGAGTCGATCGTGCTCAGGTTGACGCGTCAGCTCGATCACGCGCCAGAGCTCGACGAGCTGCTCGTCACCGATCCTTTCAAGCAAGCCTTCCGCAAGATCCTCGAGCGCCCCTCCGGGATTCTGATCATGGCAGGTTCGGCAGAGCCCACGCGCGCGCCGCTTCTTTTGACGGGGCTTGTCGAGACCTCGCGCGTCGAGAGCAAGAAGACGGTCGCGTTGATCGAGCGCTTGCTCCCGTTGCCTCCTGCGGTGGATCAGATCAAGGTCAGCGAAGCGCTCGAGTACCATGACGCGCTCGAGCTCGCGATGGCGCTCGACGCGGACGTGATTTACGCGGGTCCATTGCAGGGCGAGGATCATGCAGAGGCGCTGCTGTACGCAGCGAGGCAAGGCGCGTTGGTGATCGTCTCGACCGATGATCAGGACGCGGTCACCGCGCTGCACTACTTCCAGACGTTGGGGTTAAACCCAGGGATGGTCTCGACGCAGGTCATAGGCGTGATCTCTCACCGCGAGCTCTCGATCGATGATGACGTCTACACGCTGGCGTGCATGCTCGAGATCGATGGCGCGATGCGACGCGCGCTCGCGCTCGAGGCCGACCTCGATACGCTGCGTCTCACCGCTCTGGCGAGCGGCTTCAAGTCTCTGGATTATCAGGCCGCGCTGCTCGCTGGCGATGCTCCGCTCGATCCTCGAGAGATCGCCGCGAACTATCCACAGCCCTGGCGCGCTGGCTCCTACGAGGATCTCTCCGAGGAGCAAATCGCCCAGCTCGAAGCCACGGCCAGCATGTGGCCCTGGGTCTCGCTCGCGTTCGGCGCAGGCTTCGTGCTCGCGCTCCAGCTCGGCAACCCGGACTTCTCACCGCCTCCGCGTTGAGGTTCGCCTTTGGGTGCCCTCGTGTAACTCACTGCTTGTTTCGAAGCGCCAAGACGCAAAACGCCAACCTCGAACCGAAGCGCGAGTTTGCCCCCTATGCAAACGAAGTGCTGCATGGGGGGCAGCAAACGCGCCGTCATTCCATTGCTATGGCGCCAACCCTCCACCTCCAAGAAGGAGGTTCACGACGGCAGGCGTCGTTTGCGGGGGGCGCAGGCGCGCTTGCGGTCTCGCTCAGAACAAGTACAGCCTGTAGCCGACGTCCAGTGTGATAGCACCAGTGCTGGTGTCACCGGTCACGCGCTTGTTCAAATCACTCCAGCTAAAGAGCAACGTCCCGAAGATCGAACCGGGGCCGACCGCGAGGTCGAGCCCGCCGCCAGCGATAAAGCCGACGTGGGTTCTTGTCTCACGGTGCTCGCCAAAGCTCGCGCCGTTGCCAGATGCCGTCATCACCGACTCGAGCATATAGACCCTGGGGCCCACGGTCGCGTATGGCGAGAGGAAGGAGCCAGGAGAGCGAAACCTCCAGGTTCCCGCGAGCTCGATCTGGAGCATGCGCTCGTCGAGCTCCCAGTCATAGTTGCTCCCTTCCTCTCCGAGGTTAACCTCGCGCGCGCTCCCCTCCGTGCCAGGACGCGTGAAATGGCCCACCAATGAGAGTTGGAGCGGGCGCTCCATCGAACCTACGTTGAACGGGAGGATATAACCTGCCTCCAGTCCAAAGATGGGCCAAGAACCGAGCCCGCTGAAGAGCTGCGGCGCGACCACCCCGATCTGGGGCCCCAACACAAAGCTCTTGCTCGAAGCTGGATGGTCGCGTTTCTCGACCTCTTGCGCATGGGCTTTGCCTGGAACAATCGCCATCGACAAACCGACCAGGGCAACCAGGGCGACCATTGTGTGCTTGAAAGATGCCATCATGGTGTACCTCCGAGCGGTGAGAAGTCGAGCGTATCCGTGACCGTGTTACCCGTCGTCAAGCCGCCGTACATGTAGAGGAATCCGCCAAACGAGGTGAAGCCCATCTGATAGCGGTCCTGCATGTTGACGTTGGAGAGCGAGCTCCACTTGTCGATCGCTGGCGGAGGACATGTTCCCGCCTCGCAAATCTCGCCCTTGTCCGCCGTCGAGGATGGCCCGCCGTTCTGCCCACCTGCGGTGACGATGTTGTTGTTGGCGACGGCGGCGGCATAACCTGAGCGCGAGCGCTGCATGTTCGCCGTCGTGCTCATCAACCCTAGGAGACCTCCGACGAGGATCTCTGCGACCTCGACCTGACGCGTGATCATCCCGTTGGCGAGCGTGCCGCCGAGGAAGTAAATCACCTCTGTCGCCAGACGATTCGCGTTCTCGGGGTTTGCCGTCAGCAACACGATATCCTCACGCGCCACACCGAGCGTCTGCACATCTGCGATCGCTGCGCCGACAGCTTGATCCCTGAGACCATTGACCGTGATCGGTACACGCTCGATGGAGTTCAAGGTCTGCGTCCCGTTGTTGCCGCCAGCGATCACGAGGACGCGCTGGTTGGCGTTTGCAGGATCGCGCACGACCGTCATCCCATGCTTGTAGCGCGGTGAAGTCATCGTGCCGACCGAGTGCCACATCCCGAGAGAACCGACCGGAAGCGGCGTGACGCCTGCGGTGATCATGTTCGACGGACCATCGGTAAAGGTCAGCGTCGGCGCGTTGACCTCGGCTAACAACTCCTCGTTA
This sequence comes from Myxococcota bacterium, assembly GCA_036155555.1. Lineage (GTDB taxonomy): Bacteria > Myxococcota_A > Bradymonadia > Bradymonadales > Bradymonadaceae > JAYZVO01. The sequence continues at coordinate 87,334 of JAYZVO010000014.1, read as the reverse complement.
CCGTAAGGTTGATCCGCCATCGCGCTGCGGTAAATGCGATAACTCACCGCATCGGGGACAGCATCCCACGAGATGGTGATGTTAAAGCCCATGCCTGGCGCTCGGACCGCTTGAGGATCGCTCGCCAGCGTCTCACCGCCAGGGTTGGCCGCATTGGTCGGGCTCATCACTGCCGAGACGCGGTAGTAATACACACCTTGTGGGATGCCGACTTCGGCCTCGTCGAAGTCGAGGTCCACGTTGTTGATATCGGGCACGAACAGAGGATCGAGCACGTTGGCGCGCCAGATCGTTGTCGCGACCTCTGCGCCGCTGTGACCACCAGACAGGTAGACGAAATCACCGACGCGTGTCGCCGCTGCGAAGGAGCGACCTTCTGGCAAATCGAGCGGCAGCGTGAACCACGCTCCCGGCGCACCGAAGCGGTCGAGCTGCGCGGCCTCGACAGACGTCAACGTGTTTGCTGCCGCGAGCGTCCCATCATCACCACCGATGGCATAGATGTAACGGCTCGTGCGCGTCGGCGCGCCGTTGGACGCAGCAAGACCTCGCCGCGCGACCTGCAACGTGCTGCCCGCGCGGAAGTCGACGAAGTTCCCCGAGGGGTTGGTGATCGTGATCGGCGCATAGTCCACATAAGTGCCATCGTTCGTGTTGGTCACACGCACCACACAGGTCGAGAGACCATCCAACGTGCTCGTATTGACGGTGGCCTGGATCGTGCTACTGGTCGAAGAGGTCACGCTGACTGTGGCCACATCCGTCGCGCCGTTAGGATCGAGGCAGGTCGCCTCGACAGTCGGCATGCGGAAGTTGGCGCCATCGATTTGAATCGCGTAGGCGGTTTCGTTGGTGACCCAGGAGCCAGGGCTGATCGTGTCGACCACAGGAGGAGGCTCCTGGGTCACGTCGAATCCTGCCGGGAGCAGACCGACGCTGCCATCTGGGTTGACCACGATCACATCATAGCTCCCCACAGGTAATCCGCTGTCGACGATGCCATTGAGTTCGAGCGCGTTGTTAAACAACACCGAGCGGAACTCCGTGGCGATATCGCCAGGTTGTGGGTTTACAGGGTTGAGGTACAACCTCGGCGTGGCGCTGAACTGAACCTGGTTCGCCGGAGCAGGATCGATCGCTGTCACCGCCACACCTGTGCTCTCTTGCGTCCAACCAAACGGCGGCGTGATCTCGTCGATGGCCACCGTCAACTCATCTGTCACCGTCAAGATGTCAGCAGCCTCGCCAGAGCAAACGATGTCATCGGTCACGATGACATCGTAATCATCCAGGGTCACCATCGCGGGCAACACCCCTTGAGGTACGATCGCTTGCACGGTGTTTGGCTTGTTCGGATCGAAGTTGATCTGGAGCGGCGTCACCGTACCCGCAGAATCTCGGATGCTGACATCCGTCACGACCCCACCGTAAAGCCCCGCGATAAAGACCGTAACCTGCGTGCTGATACCGTTATAAACCACAGGAGGATCGACAAAGAAGACGCGCGGACCCGAGGTCACGCGAACTTCTCCCCCATAGGTGCTCGAACAGGTCGAGGGGTTTGTCACCGTCAGATCCTGATACAACCCTTCGGGCAATGGCATGTTGAACACCGCCGTCGCCGTCATCCCATCGGGCGACACAGTGACCATATCCGCCATCACACCAGCGAGCGTCACCGCCATACCTGGGAGGAAGTTCTGACCTGTGAGCGTCAGGCTGCCGCCAGTGTCACAGATGCGGTCCGGTTGGACATCGGTGACCTCGGGGGTTGGCTCGAGTGGGAGGACAAGCTCGGTGAAACCACAATCCGCAGGCGCGGGGTTCTCCAACCTGAAGGTCAAATCGACCTCTCGCAACGCGGGCGGCACAACGAGCGCATACTCTGTGCAAGCTTCCGTCGGTTGGTTCGCCTCGGCAACCATCGTGCAGTTTCCGAGCGTCCCCATCACTGGCTGACCGTTGACCGTAACCGTGGGCGCCACGCCATCGACGCGTAAGAAGTTCGTGCCCGTCAACGTGACGTTCCCATCGAACGCGCCGCCCGAGCAGACCTGACCGGGAACCGTGGCTGTAACCTCGGGAGGACCGACCACATAAATCCCTGCACCCATCTCACTGGTGCACGCCATCGGCTCCGGGTTACGAACCAGGACATCGAGCGCGCCACCTGTGAGCGAGCTCTGAGGAATCACGACCTCGAGCCCTGTACAGCGCTCGAGGGGTTGCGTCTTGTTGTCCACGGGCATGCAACCTGTGGCGCTCGTCGGCGTGAACTCTTGCCCATCGATCACGACCACAGGCAACACCTGGTTGACCGTGAAGAAGTCCTGACCTGTGACCGTGAGCGTGGTGTCGGAGTCCTCGTCGCAGAAGAAGTTTGGCTGCGCTTGAGTCACCGTCGGCGCGGGGAAGATCTCGAGTGAGAGGACCTCTGTAGAGCTACAATCAGTGCTCCCAGGGTTGGTCACGACGACGTCATGTTGACCTGGCACGAGCGCTCCGTCAGCGAGATCGATGGCAAGCTCGGTGCAACGCTCGAAGCCAGGAGCATCCATGATCGCTTCGCAACCTCGCGCCTCCGAGACGCTCGCTGTGACGCCACCGACGGTGACCGTCGGCAATGCGTCCATGGGCGCACGGATAAAGCCCTCACCCGAGATGATAAACGCGGCGCTCTGGCCCATGAGGCACCCGAAGTCCTCGACGACTCCCGTCAGCGTAGGTGGTGGAACAGCAACGACGCGCGTCATCTGAGTGCTGCTGCACGCCGCCGTCCCCGGGTTACCCACGGTGATTTCGTGCACGCCATCAGAGAGGCTCCCCTGGGCGAGCTCGAAGGTGAGCGAATCGCAAGATCGCACGGTCACAGCGTCAACCGTGTCGAGGTCTGTGCAGTCCGAGATCGAGGTCGCCTCGAACTGCTGCCCATCGAGCGTCGCGCTCGGCAAGGCGCCATCTTCTTCCAGGAAGTAACTCCCCGACACTGTCACAGTGCGCGCTGCCTGCGCGGTGCAAATCGGGTTCGGTTGCACATCCTGGGTTGTTGGAGGAGGCACGATCGTCAAGGTCGTATCCTCGACGCTGGTGCAACCTACAGGCTCGGGATTGGTCACGCGCGTGGTGAGCGCCGCGAAGCGATCACCCGCCATCAATGCGCTCGCCAGCCCCGAGGCTGGGATCTGGATCGTGAGGTCGTCGCAACGCTCGGCGTTCATTTGCGCCAAACCTTCGACTGGTTCACATCCGCCCGCTGCTGTGGGTGTAAACACCTGGCCAGCGATCTCGACGGTGGGGAGTTGATCTTCGCCAACCTTGATAAAGCCCTGCCCTGTGACATGAACCTCGTTATAGTCGAGCTGTTCGCTACACAGTGGTTCGGGGAGGATATCTTCGACCTCGGGCGGCGGAACCACCACGAACGCGATGTTCTCTTCCTCCGAGGCGCTCTTGCACGCGGCCGGTTCGATGTTTCGAACTTCGACCACATGACGCCCTGGTTCGAGATCAGCCTCGGGCACGATCACGCGTAGCGTCTGGCAGAGCTGCGCGCCGCCAAACACAGCATCGAGATCACGACATCCGGTGACTTCTTCAGGGGCGTACGACTGCTCGCCGATGCCAACCTCGGGCATCATCCCAGCTTGCAGCAGGAAATGATCACCCGTGATGACGACCTCACGCATGCCCTGCGCGACGCAGGTCAGCTCGGGTTCGATCTGAGCCACGGTGGGTCTTGGCAAGATGCCAAAGGCGCCTTCCTGCGTTGCCGCCTCGTCGTTGGCGTTGGTCACGGTCACGTCGTAGACGCCCGGCGCCAACTCGAGCGTCGGCGAGATCTGGAAGCGCATCTCCTTGTCACTGATCCAGACCACTCGAGACTCTTCACGCGTGGTGGCCTCGGTGAGCGTGACCGAGACGGGATCTCCACCTTCTTCACCTTCGGGCGTTCCGCGACGGTCGAGCGTGACCGTCGGAAGCTCGAGGGAAATATCCTCATCACGTGCGATCGAATCGACCACGAGCGGCGAGAACTGCTCGCCGCTCAAGGTGATCCACTGGGTTACTTGCTCGTTGCAAGCAAAGGATGGCGAGGTGATTTGATCAGCATCAGCGCCTGGCGCCAGGGCTGGCTTGGGACCTGTAAGCTCCTGAGCACAGCCCGTCAGAGCGAGCACCCAGAGCGCCAGACCCACACCACCGATCCACCCCGAAGTCTGTTGTCGATACAACATCAACTCCTCTCGATTTGGGTTCAGGTTTGATTTGGTCATCGAGAGAAAGTGTGTGGATGTTGTTCGAGACGAGCAACATCCTCATCGACGAGGATGCTGGAAAATGTCATTTTTCTTACATGTGGTAACTTCTATTCAAGCCTTGATATATGAGCAAATCAAAGGGCTCGAAGACGCGGACTCAGATCGAGTACGATTTCTTTGATACCCACCGACGACCTCACCCAAAACTGTAAGGAACACCAAAAAAACGACCGAGTGAGCAGAAAAAAGGCGCCCGAGGATCTTGCCTCGGGCGCCTTTGCTTTGGCTTGCTTTTGCATGACCGCCCAAAACGAGCGGCGGAGGTTAACTCCGAGAAATCACCAGGTCAGAACTGATCACCGACCCACTCGGCGCCATCACTGATCACGCCCGTCTCTGCCTCGAGGACCATAAGGCCAGCGATTGACAAGGCTCCAGCCATAGTGAGACCGACCTTGCCCCACTTCTTTACCTTCGCCTGACGCGCGAGCTTCTTCTGCTTCTCCTCATGACGCGCCATGCCGATCTCTTTGGTCGCGCCTGAAAGCGAGCTGGCAGGATCTTTGGGTATTTGAACGCCGCCCAGATCGGCGAAGACACGCTCCTTACCACCCTCGACCAGACCGCCCATCTTATCCACGAGCGTATCTCCCACTTGAGGCTGAGGAGCCTCGGGTGCTGGGGGTGCTGCGGCGTTGTCTTTTGCCGCCGCGACGTTCCCCTGGATACCACCCTCTGCCTTGGCATCTTTGGGGCGCTGTTGAGGTTGATTCTTCTTATCTTTCGAGCGCTTGTTCTTCTTCTTTTTCTTCTTCTTCTTCTTTTTACGCTTTTTCTTTTTCTTCTTCTTCTTCTTCGAGCCTTTCTCACCATTCGTACTCGTCAAGCCGAGCGGGTCGAACGAGTTCGCGAAGCCGTTGCCAATGTAGGCATATCCTGTGGTCGACTCACCGAGCTGCATCATTTGCTCGGCGCCAAGTTTGGCGAACAATGGGTCAAAGGAGGCCCAGCGGCCAAGCTTCGGGTCCAGGTCGCGAAACTGGAACTGGATCAAGCCCGTGAAGAGGTTGTGTTCCTGTCCGGTGAAGCCATAAGCATCGTCGACAAACCCTTCCAGGAAGCGGCGCTGCCCAAAGCCATAGAAGCCCTGGCGACCGAGCACCTCTCCTCCCTCATCCGTTGCTGCGATGAGGCTTCGGAGATGATCCGTATGCAAGAAGGTTTTCTTGTCGCGACGCTCCGCCAACATGCGCGCGGCGACCGCGCCGAGGATCTGTTGCTGGCTAAAGTGCGCGTTCTCATCGCCAGCCGCGAACGCATCCGCGCTCGTCAACACCCCATCGCTATCACTGTCCCCATAGACGTCGACGCCAGCACCCGCTTCCTGATGCAAGGCGACCTTCTCGCCGTTGAATGTGATGTAGATGCGAGAGACGCCATCGCGAAGCTCGAGTCCAGCCGGGCCGTAGAAGACAGACCTGTCATCACCAAGGATCGAGACGCGATCTCGCCCGGTGCCATAATCATGAACCTCGCGCTGCTCACCTCTGGCCGCGACCCTCAACCTCCCCAGGTGATCCCTGGCAAAGTCCATCCCGCCACGGTGCTCGAGCAACCCTGCGATATCGTAGGAGACCTCCATCGATCCTGCGCGCGTCGCCGCCAGCGGCTGCTCGCTCGAGTAGGTCACCTCGCTCATGTGCGCCGTGCTCGCTTCTTCGAGCGATGAGACCACCTTTTGCACGCGATCGAGCATGTCGTAGCTGTAGGTCAAGGTCTCCTCTTCCCCAGCGCCGCGATCACGCGTGGTCTCGGTGACGCGATACCACGCATCGAGCGTAAACCTGGCCGCGTGCGTCGGCACCTCGAGCGCGCCGCGCTCCTCGTTCACCGCGAGCAATTGCCCGGCGATGTCACGCTCGAACTCGAGCGCATCGAACACCTTGCCCGCGCCGTCGGTGTGGCGCTTTCGCACCACGCGACGCAACACATCGTGCTCCATCGCGGTCCTGGCGCCGTTGTTGTAAGTGATCGACTCCAAAGTCTGATTCTCGGAGTACGTGATCGCATCCAGAAATCCAGGGATCGCCTTGACGCGATCGAGGGCGTCGTACTCGCGCTCGATCTCGGTCCCGTCCGAGTACGTCATCGAGGTGAGACGATCGAGGTTGTCGTAGTTGCTGCGAACCCAAAGGTCTGCGACGCCTCCGAAGTTTCTCCCCGTAAATACAGCGCGCTGGCGCGAGTCATACCCGAAACGCTCCATCGTCGGTCCAAACGTCGTCTCGTAGCGCGCCGACGCGAGCCTGTTGGCGAGGTTGGTACACTCGGTCAGGTCACAACCTTCAGGGAGCGTGTCATAGGAGTATTGGATCAGCGTTCCTTCGCGATCCTCCTCGTCCCAACGCTCGATAAGACGGTTGGCGCCATCGTAAGCGTAGCGGGTCGTCGCCCCTCTGGCGTCCGTCTCCGAGATGATGTTCCCGACATCATTGTAGACGTAGGTCGACTCGCCAGTGGTCGCGTCACGCACTGCGGTGATACGCCCGGCGAGGTCGACGACGAGCTCGTGGCGGTTGCCTTCCGGGTCGGTGTAGCCCGTGAAAGAGCCCGTCTCGTCGTAATGCAGCCGATACTCGGCAACCTCATCCTCGCTCAATATGCGCTCGATCGAGACAAGGCGATCGAGGCCATCCATGCGCTGGATGGTCGGCGTCAAGTAATACGGGCTCTCTTCATCGAGGTCATTGGGATCGTAAATCGCGGTCGCGAGCGGGAGGTAATCGACCTGCACTCGCGGCGGCTTCCCGTAGAGTTCCTCTCCAGGGAAGATCTGCTCCAACGGTCGGAACTCCGCGTCGAAACGATACGTCGACCTGGGCACATCCACAGGGACCGAGTCCTCGCAGTCCGCGCTATTCGATTGGTAGGAGTAGTAATCATCGACGACTGCACCACGCGCATTGTAGACCGTGAAGCCGCTGACGACATAGCGACCCGGCTCGATCGTGTTGCGCGTCTGATAGAGTTGCCCTCGACCATCGTGACACTGGACGGTCACCTCATCGATGGCGCCATTGCGCTCCGTGCGCTTGCGCATCTCGATCACCGAGAATGGCTCGCCGAGATTGTAGGACCACTCGCGCGACGGCGTCTCATCCTGATCACCAGGCTCATAGGCTTTCACCATGCGGCCAAAGTCATCGTACTGATAGTGGCGCTCGTTACGCGGCGAGGCTTCCTCACCATCCAAAACAAGCACCCAGTCGGTCACATCCGTGGTGTTCTGGAAGTCGTACTCGTATTGCTGCGAGCGTCGGAGGATATGCCCCTCCTCGACCAGCACGTCGACGTAGTTCACGAACAGACCATAGTCATCGTAGACGTACCGACGACGCAGACGATCGGTCTCCTGAATCGAACCATTGGGAGCGATCGCCTCGATGGCGTTGCCGTGCTCGTCGCGCTTGAGGCGAGAGAACTCGATGAGTTTGCCGTTTTCGAGGAGCGCTGTCTGGCGCGTAATGAAGCCATGCGTGATGGTGTCCTGGCTTCCGACGAAGTCCTGACCATCGTAGTAATACTGGGTCTCGTTCTTTGCGCTCGACCCCTCCACGTTCCAGGTGCGCTCGGTCAACGGCAATCCGACAAACCACTTGCCGTCACCCGGCTCGTAGTAGACCGTCTCGGCGAACTCCTCGTCCCCTTGCTCGTCGACCACGCCATGGTTGACCGAGTAGGTCACGTTTCCATAGCCATCGTGGGTGTACTCGCTGGCGAGCTTGATCCACTCTGCTTCGGGGCGACGCTCCTTGATGATGTTCTCTGTGGCGGTCTCGCAAGGGAAGTAGATCGCCATCTTTCCTTGCGCCTCGAGCGCGCTTGGAGACGGCACCGCCGCCACATCGCACAGCTCGTAGGTGTTGCTCTCTTCGCGCAGAACGTCGCCGCCGCTGCGCACGATTTGCCCGACCAACAGGCCATTGAGGTGTGGGAACTCGCGCCCGACGTTGTAATACATCGTCGTGACGCCACCCTCCTGAGAGTCGCTCTCCATCACCTCGACATCGACGACCTCGAAGCCGCGAAACTGCTTCTCGACGCCATCGTAGAAACCATCGCGGTAATCGTACTCGACGACCTCGTGGAGACCTGAGCCATCCTCACCGCCCGTCAACGTGACGAACAAGTCCGTCGATGCGACCATGTTCATCGGCATCGAGAGCGAGGCGCTCCATGGCGTCCCCGCAGCGCGCGCCCTGGCTTCTTCCTGCGCGGCGGTCGTATAGGCGACCTTCTGGACAAAGCCGATGCCGTTATCGATGCGGCTGAGCAAGTTCGGACGAACCGGGAACAACTCGAGGTACTGGACCTGTCCTTGCGTATCGAACCAGACGACATCCTCGGAGCCGTTGGCGTTCATGTCCGCGTAGAGAACCTTGTCCCCCATCTGACGTTCGGGCAGGTTGCCGTCGACATCCGCCGAGGTGATGGTGACAAATGGATCGAAGCGATCGCCGTTGCGGTTGATGGCGTACTTGACCTGGGTGGCCGTCACCACGACGACATCCGAGATGCCATCGCCGTTGAGGTCTTCGAGATCGACGAGCTCGCGCTCGGAGAGGTCGATGGAAACGCCCGTGGTGTTGCGCCACCCGGACCACTTGCCCCAGCCGTAGTTGAGGCGGTAGCGGATCGATCCGCTCGCTTGCACCTCGACGAGGTCGTTGTAACCATCGCCGTTCATGTCTGCGAGTTCGATGGTCTCGGCGTTGGCGAATGGCACACCCAGTGATTCTGTGGTGCGCGCTTGGAACGAGTCCCCCATGTTCTCGTAAACGATCGTCGTATCACCGGTGGAGGTGATCAGGTCGACGCGCTTGTCGTTGTTGTAGTCGATGAACTTCGCTTCGGAGATGTTGATGTTACGCAACACATCCGTATCGAGCGGCGTGCCCGCGCCCTTCCAGTCTGTCAGACCATATCCCGCGAGCAAGGTCGCGCCGGAGGAGGCGTTGACGAGGTCAGAGAGGCCATCGCCGTTGACATCGAGCACCTGCGTGATCTCGTTGCCAAGACCAAAGCTCGCGCCTGTCCCTACGGCGCTCGCCATGGCCGCCTCGAAGCTGTGATCGAAGGTGTCGCCGTTTGGCGTCAGGCGGTTGATCAGGATCTTGTGTGCGCCAGCCTCGGTCGTATCGAGGATGTCTGGGAGTCCATCTGCGTTGATATCGACGAGCGTCGCGGTCCCGGCAGCAAGGCCCGCTGCGCCTTGCACCATCCCCATATTGACAAGGTAAGGAGAGTCACAATCGGCGCCCTGACACGTCGCGCCGAGCGCGTTGGAGTACTCGAAGCCAAAGACGGTCGGATAGCGCACTCCGGTCGCCTGACCACCCTTCCCGAACTTCTCGACGCGCGTCAGGCGGCTAAAGCCGCCCGCGTCGTTCTCATCTTCGCGGGTGTCGTCCTCGTCTTCATAGGTGAGCACATACTCGCGCACGATCTGTGAGCGCGAGAGCACCTGCACGCTGCTTACTCGGTTTGCCGTGATCAGCTCGAAGCCACCCGAGGCATCGTTGATCAGGTCCTGACGACTGCCGTACCCGATCTTGATCTCGTAGAGCATCCCGGCTTCGGACTCTGCATATTTCACGGAGTCAAGCAGGGGGTGTGTGCCATCGCGCAACACGTAATCGTACAGGATCTCGTGGCCGTAAGGATCGACCTCGGCGACGAGGAAGTACTTGTACGTCCCTCCATCGCTCCTGCTCGCGCGCGCCGACGAGACGAGGTTCCCGGAGGCATCCGCGCCGTAGTAGGCGATGCTCCCATCAGGTCGCTCGGCGGTCCAATAACCTTCCTCCCCATCCCCGACCTGATGCCAGGTGTAGCGTACGAAGCCTTTCTCGAAGCGCTCGCGGTAGGTCTGGCTGTTTCCATCACGCGCGACCTCGACGAGCTCGCTGCCCCCGTTGGCGGCGAAGAGGTCGTCCTGACCATAGAGAGGCGCTCCCCTCGATGTCATGCGCTCGATCGTCATCATCGGCATCGACCAACCGACGCCGAGTACCGACGATCCAGAGGCGGACGAGTAACTCAGCCCGATGCTCGGTGTGTGGCCATTGATACCACCGGGGATGGTGATATCGACGTTGTAATTCATCGCGCCCATGTTGGGATCGATCTCGACGTTGTCACCGACGCCATCGATCGACCCTGGCCCGGCGGGCAAGCTGACACGATCATCGTCCACGCCGGTTTGCGCCGCGGCGAGCTGTGGCAGCAACAGCGTCGCAGCTATCCCCAGCGCCCCCAGGCCACGTGTTATCGCCGCGTGGCGCGAATAAACTCCATTCCGCATTTTCTCAGCTCCGTTGTTCGAGTTGGATATCCCCGAACAACGACCCGAGCAAGACTCAGGCCAGACGCCCTGGCGAGCGCCCGAGAGGACGCGCTTCCCCTTATAAAAAGGAGAGATGAAGCACATCATGCCAGCTCCATCTCGAGAGAAAGGAGACGTGGCCTGCTCACCGAGTTGTTCGATTTGGCATGGGGTGAGGAAAATCTGGCAACCGATCTCCTCGGGGTGCCAAACGCATCGACGTTGCCTTGAAAAATCAGTCGCGGGCGTTGATCGCGCGAAGCGTGTAGAGGATCTCCGAGAGCGCCGCGGGGTGAATACTCGAGACCTCGAGTGTGCGCTGGAAGTTATGAGAGTCGAAGAAGCGGATGGCTCCCAAATCAGTCTCGACGTGTACCAAGCATCGATAGGAAGAGAACAAACGCTCGAAGTGCGTGGCGTTGCGAAATTGCCGCCACCCTTCCTCGCCGAGGCGTTGGACTTTGGCCTCCGAGATGTCGAACCCAGCCGAAAACACCTCGGGGTCCTGCCGCGATGCCGCTAGTGAGAGCGCGACAGGTTCTCGATCAAGCTGCGAACACACCATGATCAGCTCGAAATCAGCCATATGTTGCGCCCAGGCCATCTTCTCCTGCATCGACCACTCGCCGGGGTGCGCAAGGCCGATCTCGAAGGGCGCGAGATGGACAAGGTCGACCTCGTCCATCTCGGCGTCGACAAAGGTCAGCTCGTCCTCGACGCGAAACGTCTTCAAGAGCCTACCCTCGCGATCATAGGCACCCCAAATGATGCTGTGGCGAAAGCTCGCATAGAGATCCTGCCTCAAGAATCGCTCGCGCCATTTTGCAACACCCCAACGCCTCCCGTTCTTCAGGTAGACCTCGAGCTCTTCCTCCAGGCGCTCGAGGTCTGGCGTGCCAGGCGCGATCGCTCCCTCGAAGCGGCTTTGGAGGATCGGAAACTCTCGAAACCAGCGCGAACGCTCGGGCATCGGCATGAGCTCGAGGTAATCCTCCATCGCCTCCTCGAAGTGGACGAGCAGTCCGTTGTTTAACCCCTCACGAATCCAGAGTTCGAATTGTGGCGGCACGGCGTGGCGGCCACGGCGCAAGTGATCGGCGATAAACAAACCGACCAGCACGCGCCTCACCGTGCCTTGACCCGAGAGCGATTCGAACGAACCGATCGTCACTGACTCCATCGAACGCCAGCGCGTGAACACCCCGGGGATCTTGTGTTGCTGGCAGATGGCGAGCCGCTCCTCTTGCATCCTCTCGAAGTCGGGCAAAAGGTGCTCCGCGCGCGAGGACCCGAGGAACTTCACCAAAGGACCGACCGAGGGCGAACAGCTACGATCAAAGAACATTAGCCCGAACATCAACAACCCCAACCCACCAAAGAGCCAGGTCAGCCCCATCCGGAGGAAGGGCTCCTTGAGCGGGCGCTCCCAGATCTGATGCATGAAGAACCCCGCCATGACAAAGCCGAGCCCGGAGAGGAACAGCATAAGGAGCCCCCAGGGGAGCATCTCGTAAAGCTGCGAGATGGACTTCGGGTACCTCACGATGTTCAAGAGGGTTGGCCAACGAAATGGCTCTTTTGGCGCGTAACGCCGATACCTCTTATGAGGTTTGCTGGACCAGTGAATCCTTGAAAAGAGTAGATCTGGCGATGAAAACCAAAGGATCAGTCCGGCGAGCACCAACAACCCGATGAGCAGCACGGTGAAAACACGGTGTCGCGCTTCGTTCCTTTTTTGCCGCCAGAAAGCGTTCTCGAAGTCGACGATCTTCTGGTGGCGCTCTTGCTCGGTGAGCAGTTGCCTCGCGGTGTGTTCGATGCCTCGCTCGTTGGCGAGATCGATGAGTTGTCGAAGCAAACTCAGGCGATCACCACGCAAGCGCCTGGAGACATCGAGGTCGTCTGGATACTGGACATCACGACTCGATAGGTAGGCATGAAAACCATCCTTTCGCAGCCAATAGAGGACGGTCTCTGGTTGGTCCGCGAGCACCGCGACGCGCGCGGCTTCTTCGATCAGCGGCGAGAGCTCTTCCTTCCCGCGTGGAACCATCATGTCGATGGTTCTGCCACGTTGGATATCGATCGGGATGACCATCCTGCGCGACCCGAAGCCGCCCTCGCGAGCGACCTCGAGGCCCTTCTTGTACGCCGCCTCATAACGCGAGAGCGCCTCGCGATAATCACCTCTGGCCCTGACACTTCTGGCCTCGTCGACTAGCTCGTCATATGCCCTCCGATCCTGGAGGTTAAAAGCCCTGGAGAGCTCGTCTTGCGCCTGGACATCCCGAGTAGGCAACATGAAGAACCCGAGCAGGAGCAGCGACGCCGTGAGCGCGCGCATGATGCTGTGGGCGCGTGAAGGGAACATGATGATATGTGAGGATAAACTGTTTCCGTGAGTGTGGTGTCCTTTGAAGAAGGATAGCATCCAGGCGCGGACGCTTCATTCCCAGGCAAGAATTTTAACGTGTTGGACTAAATCGAAAAAACGTCCTGTTGCAGGACTCGATTTTGACACAGGACCTTACCTGTGAGGTCTTTGGCGCGATATGAACGAGGGGCGTTGCACCTCACACCAAAGGAGAAAACCATGCTCGAAGCGACACTGTTGAGCAGATTGGGTGAGGATATTTGCCTCAAGTTCCAACCTACGAATCACAAATACGTCTACCTGTGTGATTGCGGGGCCGCGAGCGATCTGACGATCAAGGATTGCCATGACCTCGGCGCGCTCTTTATGAGCCACACGCACATCGATCACTTCTGCAACTTCGACGGGATCTTTCGCCACCAGCTCGCCGTTGGCCGCGGCATCGTCGTCTGCGGACCTCCAGGGATCGCCAGGAACGTGAGCAACAAGCTCAACGGCTACATCTGGAACCTGATGTATGATGACAAGGCGGTTTACTACGAGGTGCGCGAGATCGAAGCGCCCGGCGTGGTAGCGGTCTATCACTTGCGCGTCCCGACGTGGGAGCCCGTCTTGCAAGAGCGCATCGAGACCGATGTGGTCTACGAGACGGAGGCGTTCTCGGCGACCTACGCGATGCTCGATCACGGCACACCCTCGATCGCCTACCGCTTCGAGGAGCCCAGCAAGCTCAAAATCGGCAAGTTCGAGCAGCGCCCTGGCCCATGGATCAGCGCCCTCAAGGACGCCTTTTTGGCAAAGGATGAAGAGCGCATGATCGATGTGCACGGCGTCCAGACAAAGGCTGGCGAGCTGTTCGGGTTGTTGTTCGAGGAGAAGGGTGATTCCGTCGGTTACGCCATGGATCATGCCGCGACCGAGGAGAACCATGCGCTCATCGAAGACCTCATGAACGAGGTCGGGCACCTCTTTATCGAGTGCTACTATCACGATGAGGACGAGGAGCTCGCCAGGGCAAATCACCACAGCACCTCGAGCGCCTCGGGACTCGCCGCGCGCAGAGCGCGCGCCAGGAAGGCCACACCATGCCACTTCTCGAGGCGTTACAACGACAGCATCGAGGCGGTGCGCGCCGCGTTCGAGACAGCGTATAGCGGCGAGTGAGCCGCGCCACGCTGTGGCATGTCTCTTTCCTGTCTATCCAGAAGGATGCATCGACCGGGTATTGGGCATTGGTTTTGGTTCCCGACAGGAGGTAATGTAGGGAGGAGTAAGGAAAAGTCGTTTTGATTCATCAAAGGAGTCGCGATGAACACGCCTCGAGTTTGTGGTCTCTGGCCAACACTCCTCCTACTGGTTTCTGCGCTTTGGCTCGTCCCGACAAACGCCAACGCGATGTGTGGGACCTTCTTTTCCAGCGGCAGCAGTAGCAGCGGCAAGTTGTTCAATGACGAGTCGACGGTCGTGCTGATGCGGGACGGAGAGCGAACCGTCCTCTCGATGCGAAATCACTACAACGGCCCGGCCCAGGATTTCGCGATGATCGTGCCTGTCCCCGAGGTCTTCAAGCCTGGGCAGGTGAAGGTCATCGAGGACGAGGTCTTCGAAACCCTGGATCGTCAGACCGCGCCCGAGCTTGTCGAATACTGGCAATGGGCAGACTGTCGCTACACAGGAACCGCCAAGTTCTCCAATGTCGATTTCTCTCCCACGGAACGCGTCTCGGGGCCGGAGGCTAAAGCGTTCGCGTCGACCTCGAACGTCACGGTCAAGGCCGAGTTCAACGTCAACGAGTACAACATCGCGATCCTCTCGGCCAAGGAGTCCAGCGCGCTCGCCAGTTGGCTCATGGCGAACGGCTTCTTCGTCTCCAGAGAAGCGCACGAGGTGATCGAGAGCTACATCGCGCGCGGGATGTATTTTTTCGTCGCCAAGGTCGACGCCAGGAAGATCACCTTTGATAGCAAAGGCAACGCGATGCTCTCGCCGCTGCGTTTCCATTACGACTCCAAGGACTTCGCGCTCCCGATACGCCTTGGTTTGCTCAACTCGCGCGGTCAGCAAGACCTCATCATCTACATCCTCTCGAAAGAAGGGCGTTATGAAACCGCCAACTACCGCACGATAACCATCCCGACCAACCTCGTGGTGCCTCATTGGGTGGGGTCGCGTTTCAAGGACTTCTACGAAGCGGTCTTCGCCTACACGAAGAAGCTCGACCCAGACGCCCTTGTGACAGAATACGTCGGGGAGGTGCGCCTTGGCCCGAGCGACGTCGACTCGCTCGGCGGCGAGACGCTGCCCGAGGGGATAAGCAAGCCGGAAGGCGACGTCTCCGTGAATGAGATCTATTCCGAGAGCTCCGGGCTTCGAAGCAAGCTGCATCAGGCCATGTACCACGAGATATCGGGGATGAGAGCTTGTCTCCACAAGGCGCTGTCGCGCGCGAAGCAGGGCCAGTTTGTCTCGGGCAAGGGCGTCTTCCTCGTATCCATCGATGAAAAGGGCAAGGTCAAAGACGTCGTCATCGATGAAGGTGATATCTACAACGACGAGGACCTCGCGCGGTGCTCGACCGCGGTTGTTTCGAAGCTCTCGATCACGCCGGTTCGAGGAGCAAAGAACCCACGAGCGAAGCTCGTCTTCGATTACAAGATCAGCATGTCCGAGTCGAAGGTCAGCTTGTATGGCTGGACCTTGACGCGCCTTCACGCACGCTACTCCGCCAAGGAAGCTGGTGAGGATCTCATCTTCCGAAAAGCACCCGCCCTCTCGGGAGGTTGGGGAGAACCGACCGGGAGCAAAGGGACGTTCGACCCTTATTACAAGAACGCTGTGTACTCGGACTCGAACCAGTTTCGAGCCCGGTACGTCATGCTGCATCCCTGGAAGTCGAAAAAGGGGTTAAAGGATTGGGTGTGCAAGAGCACAGGTGATTGGGGCACACGGAACAGCAGGCACCGTAGCTTTGGAGCGGCGCCGGAGGCTGCTCTCGCGCCACGTGGAGAAATCACCCTGTCCAAAAGCCTACAGCGCGATGTGCGTGCCCAGAAGAAGGTATTGAAACTCGAGAAACCCGAGGAGAAAGACCCCAAGGGGAGGAGACGTCAGGATGATCAGGTCCTGGACGGTTGGTAGGAACGCGAACCTTTCCTGAAGTGACCCTTGTTATCGGCACGACGAGCACGGCAGCTTTTGGACGAGACATCTGGTAAATGCGCCCGCAGCGAGGTTGCAGAGGAATTTCTCTCTTCATGACCTCGGTTGCGCTATGGTGTGGGTGAGTGGACATGGATGTTCCCTGACTGACCGACGGAAGATGATGCTCGGAAGCAAACGTATCGAAAGTGTACCTGGGGTGAGGACGAGGCTGGCGCTGTTGCTGTTTTGCGTGGCGGTGCTCGTGACGCAATCTGGTTGCTGGGCGCTCTGGCTCGCCAAGCAGATCGACCAGTGTCCTGTGGGCTCTGAAGGGTGCCCGTGCTCCGAGAGCAACGCATGCGTCAACGACCTGGTGTGTGTCGCGGACACCTGCGAGCCTCCCGAAAACGCACCGGAGCCGGTCAAGGACGAGATCCCCAGGATCGAGGCCGCCTCGTGTCAGGGGATTTCTATTGAGGAGTGGCGTCTGCGTGGCGGCACATTCAGCGGCGCGCTCCATGATCCTGCTGCATTTCAAGATCCAGCTCAGACCTGCACGCCCAGTTGGCTCGATTCCGGGATCGCGAGCGCCTACCATCTCGATGCCAATGGCGAGCGATACGCGGGTGGTCCGGTGCTCGCGCTCGAGTTCGAGGCAGGTACTCCTGTCTCGCTCAACGGGATGGCCTGTGTGCCGCTCCCCAATCAGGGCTATGACAAGATCGTGACCTCGTCCTTCTGCGAGCGTCGCTACCTGTGCGGCTGTTGTGGCATCGCCATCGCGCCGCACGCGGACGCCGCTGATGCACAGGGTGGCTCGGTCGAGCCCTATGATTTTCTGGTCAAGGCGTGGAGCGCCGAAGACCTCCCCGCCAGACAGTGTCAGGGCATCGAGAAGCAAGGGCGCTATTTGCTCGACACCCCCACCCCCTTCGAAGCATCACCCTCCACAAACGAGGGCGTCGCGAGTGATTCCTGCCAGGAATGCCTCGGCACATGCCGCGAGGAGGCTTCAGGGGACAGCGCACTGGTCGCGACCTGCTGCACTGGCGCAGGTTGCGTCTGCCAGGATGCCTGCGCCATCACCTCTTGCCCCGAGCAATCGAGCCATTGCTGCGGCCAGGACGGGCACTGCCTGTGCACCGAGGACGCAGGCGCGTTCCAATGTCCCTGGTGATTTGAAGCACTCTGACATTGAGGCTGAAACCTCGCGAGGTCATGATGCATAGACCTTGCGAAACCTCGCGCTTTAAAGCCTGCTCTCGATGGAGTGCTCTGCATGTCAAAACGATTGTTCCCCCACGCCGCCAGCGCTCTGGCGCTCACCCTGACCTTCTTCGCCATGCCCGAGCGCGCCCACGCGGGCGCGTGGACGCAAGCCGAGGGAGATTACTACGCCAAGTTCTGGGCGCTCTCTCTGGTGGGAGGCGCAGGCTTTGATCTCGAGGGGGAGACCTTCGAAACCGAAGCCTATCGCAACTTCTCGCTCAACTATTACGCCGAGTACGGCCTGATCGAGAAGTGGACGATCCTCACCCATGGTCGCCCGGTGGGTTACGCGAACTATGGCGGCAACACGACCCCTTATGTCGATGATCTCAACGCGGGCGTGCGGCGAGGATTCTTGAACGGGCCAGTGAGGCTCGGGATCGAGGGGACGTTCGGTTATCGAGGGATCGCGCCGGGGCGCGACCTGGCGCTCGCTGGAGAGGACTGGTCGTATTTACCCGCGGTGTCTTCGGGGACGGCAAAGATCGAGGGGCAGCTCGGCATCGGCATTCCCAATGGATGGATCGCGGTGAATGCGGGGCTTAAAGGATACACCAACCCGGATATCTCGGACGCCTTTGTGGGGTTGGTGCAGGTCGGCTACACGATCCGAAGCAAGGTCACGCTCGATCTGCACATTCCCATCAACTTGCAGCTTGGCGATGAGCCATTCGAGACGCTCAATATCGCGGGCACTGGCGAGACCGATTATGTCGGCGCTGGTTTGGGCGTATCATGGTGGATGAGGCCGGACTTTGCCATCAACGCGGCGTTTGATGGTGTGGCGTTCGCGACGGCGAACTCGGCCACGCCTGCGGTGATGGTCGGCGTCGAGATGCGTTGATTTTGGCTCTGGCCGACCGCGCCTGCTCGTGGCAAAGTGCGCACCGATTGTACACTACAATGGTGATTGCCACGAGAGCGAGGTAGCGATGAGCGAGAAGTCGGAGCCCAATGATTTTGGCCGCAAGCGCCAATCCTCTATTTACATCACTGGCCTCAGCGGCACCATGCCGGGCGTTCCTATCGACGTGAACGCGTTGGAGGCAAAGGCCGAGCAAGCGATGACGCCGGAGGCGTTCGCTTATATCGCTGGCGGCGCTGGCATGGAGCGCACGATGGCGGCCAACCGCGACTCGTTCGAGCGGCTCCAGATCGTGCCGAGGATGTTGCGCGACGTGTCTCACAAGGACACGTCAGTGACGTTGTTTGGCCGCAAGATCCCATCACCGATCCTGCTCGCGCCCATCGGCGTCCTCGAAATGGCACACCCGGACGCAGACCTCGCCGTCGCGCGCGCCGCCGCAGACGAACTCGTCCCGATGATCTTCTCCAACCAGGCATCTCACTGCATGGAGGAGTGCTCGCATGTGATGGGGAGCGCGCCGCGTTGGTTCCAGCTCTACTGGAGCAAGAGCAACGAGCTCGTCGAGAGCCTGGTGACTCGCGCCGAAAAGTCTGGATGCGAGGCGATCGTCGTCACGCTCGACACGACGATGCTCGGGTGGCGCGTCCGCGATCTGGATCTTGCCTACCTCCCCTTCCTTCGCGGCAAGGGGATCGCGCAATACGTGACGGACCCTGTGTTCCGCGAGCTGCTCCAGCGCGCGGCGGAGGACACCGCGCGCGGTGAGGAGGTCCAGGGATCGCGCAAGATCAACCTGGCGACGATCAAGGTGCTCGTCGAGTTGATGCAACACTACCCGGATGACTGGCGCAGCAAACTCACGAGCGGCGAACCTCTGGCCGCAGTCCAGCAGTTCATCAACATTTACTCCAGGCCATCACTCACCTGGGAGGATCTCTCTTTCCTGCGCGAGCGCACCTCGCTCCCGATCATCCTCAAGGGAATCCAGCACCCGGACGACGCGCGCCAGGCCGTCGAGCATGGCATCGATGGTATCGTGGTCTCGAACCATGGTGGTCGCCAAGTCGATGGCGCAATCGGCTCGTTCGATGCGCTCGAGGATATCGTCGCGGCGGTGGGCGATTCCGACCTCACCATCCTGTTCGACAGCGGTATTCGCACGGGCGCAGACATCTTCAAGGCGATCGCGGTCGGCGCGGACGCCGTACTGCTCGGACGCCCATGGGTGTATGGGCTCGCGGTCGGTGGCGAGGATGGCGTGCGCGAGGTCTTGAAGAACTTCAAGGCTGACTTCGAGCTGACCATGGGACTCGCTGGCTGCAAGGATGTCTCGGAAATCACCACCGAGACGTTGCGCCCACGCAAGCGTTAAGCGGAGCGCCCTTCTCACGCTTCGCGTTCGGCCGTTTGCGGGGGGTGCGAGGCCCGCGGGGGGCGTGAGAAGGGAGTTGTCGGAGTAAGATCTGCGCGATAACCTCGCAGGCGCATGATTGCATGAAGCAAGGGACGTTCGAACTTTCAATGACCACCTGGAGCTGTTGATGCGTAAGCTGTCGTGGATGATGATGTTGACCCTGCTCTCGCTCGCGTTGGCGGTGGGATGTGGGAAGAAGGAAGCCAAACCAGACGAGCAACCGGTCGAGGCTACAACTGGCGAGGAGTCGCCAGAATCTGGACCCGAGGAAGCGACCGAGGAGACCGAGGAGACCGAGGTCTCCGAAAACACCGAGACCGAGCCCGGGATGATTCCGCCTCCGGCGGATGTGGCCGCCGCGCCAGCGAATGCGGACAAGACAAACTCCGGGCTCGCCAGCCGCGTCATCGAACCTGGTACGGGCACCGAGTATCCTCAGCCCGAGAGCGTCGTCACGGTGCACTACACTGGCTGGACCACGGACGGAAAGATGTTCGACTCGTCGGTCGCGCGTGGTGAGCCGATCAAGTTCCCATTGAACAAAGTGATCCAGGGATGGCGCGAGGGCGTCATGCTGATGGTCGAGGGCGAGACGAGGCGTCTCTGGATTCCTCAGGACCTCGCGTACAAAGGCGCCGAAGGGCCTCCCAAGGGGATGCTCGTGTTCGATGTGCAGCTCCTCGAGATCGAGCCTCCTGGAACTCCCATCGAGTGACCACGACTCGAGCGGCGAGGAGAACACGACATCGCCTCCTCCTCGCCGCCACATCATACGCTGACACGAGCAGAATCAATGAGCCGACGGTTTGTATGTGTCCACGGACACTTCTATCAACCTCCCCGCGAAAACCCCTGGCTCGAGGAGATCGAACTCCAGGATTCTGCGGCGCCCTACCACGACTGGAACGAGCGCATCACCGAGGAGTGTTACGCCGCGAACGCATCCTCACGCGTGCTCGATGGCCAGGGGCGCATCGCGCAGATCATCAACAACTACTCGCGCATCAGCTTTAACTTTGGCGCCACGTTGCTGACCTGGCTCGAGCAGCACGCGCCAGAGACCTACGCCGCTATCCTGCGGGCAGATAAACTGAGCCAGCAGCGCTTTCGCGGCCACGGCGCAGCAATCGCACAGGTTTACAACCACCTTATCATGCCGCTGGCGAACGAGCGTGATCGCCGCACTCAGATCTGGTGGGGATTGCGCGACTTCGAGCACCGCTTTGACCGCAAGCCCGAAGGGATGTGGCTTGGCGAAACAGCCGCCGATCTCGAGACGCTCGACTTGTTGGCCGAGTATGGCATTCGCTTTACGATCCTGGCGCCAAACCAGGCCGCCAGAGTGAGACCGCTCGATGGCTCGAAGCCATGGCAAGATGTTGGCCATGACCGCGTCGATCCCACGCGAGCCTACCTCCAGAAGCTCCCTTCCGGGCGCACGATCAACCTGTTTTTCTATGATGGGCCAATAAGCCGCGCGATCGCCTTCGAGGGCTTGCTCGAGCGAGGCGAGGTGCTCGCGAACCGCCTGGCAGGCGCCTTTTCACCGCGGCGCGAACATGCCCAGTTGGTCCATATTGCCACCGATGGCGAGACCTACGGGCATCACCACCGCCACGGCGAGATGGCGCTAAGTTATGCGTTGCGTCACATCGAGGAGCAGAACCTGGCGCAGCTGACGGTGTATGGTGAGTTTCTGGACCTCTACCCGCCATCCTGGGAGGTCGAGCTTCGCGAGAACACGTCCTGGAGTTGCGTGCATGGGGTCGAGCGCTGGCGCTCTGATTGTGGTTGTCACACGGGCGGAGGACCTGGCTGGAATCAGAAGTGGCGCGCGCCGCTTCGCGACGCGCTCGATTTCTTGAGAGATGCTGTCGCGGGACCTTACGAAGCCGTCACCAGTGAGTTGCTTCATCACCCATGGAACGCTCGCGATGATTTTATCGAGGTCGTGCTCGATCGCTCGCGAGGAAAAGTCGATAGCTTCCTGCTCAAGCACCGCAAGCGCGCGCTGAGCCAGGATGAGGAGGTGCGCGTGCTGGAGCTGCTCGAGCTCCAGCGCCACGCGATGCTCATGTACACGAGCTGCGGTTGGTTCTTTAACGACCTGTCGGGGATCGAGACCACGCAGATCTTGCAATATGCCGCGCGCGTGTTGCAGTTGGCGAAGCAGGCGCTCGGGTTGGACCTCGAGGGGGAGTTCTTGCAAAAGCTCTCGATGGCAAGGAGCAACATCAAGAGCAGGGGGAATGGCCAGGACATCTACGAAGCGGACGTGCGCCCCGCGCAGCTCTCGCTCGAGGATGTCTGCGCGCACTACGCCATCAGCTCCCTCTTCGAGCACAGCTCGCAGCGCGTCGAGACGCGCTCCTATGATGTCGAGAACATCAACCGCACGGTGCATGACTCGGGACGTGCGCGCATGGCAATTGGTAGGGCCCGCATCATCTCGAGGTTAACGCACAGGTCCGAGTGCTTTGACTATGGTGTCCTTCACCTTGGCGATCACAACGTCGATGGTGGCATCAGGCCAGCAAGAGACCTCGACCCGGATCAAGCCAGGCAGATGCAGCTCGCGGTAGAGACCTTCTCGCGCGCGGAGTTTCCGACGCTTATCCGGCTGCTCGATAAGCAGTTTGGCCATGACGAGGTGTTCTCGTTGCGCTCGCTCTTTCGCGACGAGCAACGGCGCGTGCTGGAGCGTATTATGACAAGCGCCATCGAGGATGCGCGCTCGTCGTATCGCGCGATTTACGAACGCCGCGCGCCGCTGATGGCGTTTCTGGCAAACCTCGACTCACCGATCCCGAGGCACCTCGTCGCGGCGGCCAAACTGGCGCTCGAGGACGAACTCGGGAGGTTGCTCGAGGCGCAGGACCCGCCTGTGCCCGACGCGCTCGCGCTGCTCGAGGAGGCCAACAACGTCAACATCGAGCTCGAGTGGGATGTGCTCGAGCACCGCACGAAAGCGAGGTTGGAGCAGATGGTCCAGCGCCTCGGAGAGCACCCGAGGGAGCTCGAGCACCTCGAGCGCCTCGCCAACATGATGCTGTTGCTCGAGCACATCCCCTTCCCTGTTCGATTGTGGACAGCGCAAAATGTGGTGTTCGACATCATCGGCTCGACCTGGCCAGAGCAAATCTCGAGGGCACGCGCTGGCGATGCCGTCGCGGGCAGATGGGTCAAGGTCTTGAGCGATCTCGCGACGCGATTGTCGATCTCACCGCACGCGTGGCCAAAGCATGGAGAGGCCCATGGCGCGTAAACCCGCAAGCGAGCAACCCAACACGCTCGAGGACATTCGCGGCGCGGCGTTCGGTTTGTTCGGTCGCCACGGTTACGATGGCGTCTCTCTGGCCAAGGTCGCCGACGCTGCGAACATCACAAAGGCCGCGATCTACTGGCATTACAACGACAAATTAGATCTCTACATCGACTGCACGCGCCACTTCTACGAGATCTTCAGGCTCTACATCTTCACCGCGATGAGCGAGCGCGAGAAGCCCGCCGGGAAGTTGATGGCGTTGTTCGAGGGTACTGGCCAGTTGCTCAATGATCCTCGTATTCAGGATGGCGTCGCGGGCTTCTGGCTCGACTCCAAGAACGCCGACCTCGGGAAGGTGCGCGACCTCCAGGAAGAGTTCGAGCGCGACGCCCGGACATTGCTCGCGGCCACCATCGAAGCGAGCATCGAGGAAGGAGAGATGGACCTCGTGATCCCCGCCGAGGAGATGGCGCAGGGCATCATCTCACTGGTTGTTGCCTCCGTGCTCCCGCTGCGAAACAAGACCCCCGAGCAGACCCGCACCCTCCTCCGCGCCCTCGCGCACACCTTCTTCCGCGCCCACGGCCTCGACCTCACCTACGCCACCGAAGCGCTCTCTATCGGCGAGTCTTGACCTTTAGTCTCTCACCTCGGTGCCCCCAACATCTGCGGCGAGAAGGACGGAAACGGGCGTTGTCCTCGCCGCAAGTAGTGTTGGGCAATGAATGATGTGACTTGAGCGCGATCAACCTGGCCCGACTGGCTTCTCATCCCGAGGGCAAAGTCACCACAGACACAAGATCTGTGTTGCAGAATTGGTAGTTTTGGCGCAACAGGACTGAAAGCAAAGAATACTTCCAGTCAATGCTCGTCCAAGTTCCACAATGATCGTGGAGCGTGAACTCCCAAGTTCCTGTTCAAACCAACCCCGAGGTTGTCGTGTCCATCAAATGGTTGATGCCGCTTTTGGTCAGCGGTGTATGTCTCAGCATGTCCTGTTCACAAGGAGCCGATGAAAACAACGCTCCTATGCAAACATCTCCTAGCTGTGAAGGTCGAGAGCTCGTCTGTGACGGCGATCGCGTCGTGGCGAAGGATAGCTGTGGGTCGATTATCGAGGCTGTCGAAACATGCGGCAGTCAGCAGATTTGCTCGGCTCGCGATCCCGCTTCGCCAGACCGTACGATCGATGCGCGTTGTGTCGAGCGTTGTGGGGTCGGTGATGTCGAAATGGTAGGCTGTAACAATACGAACAACACCTCGCCAAACAACACCTCAGCAAACAATACAGCCTCGAACAACACCTCGATAGGCAACAACACGACCCCAGCGAACAATGGGATGATCCCGATGCTGGTATGCAGCGAGGAGAACCCCAAGAAGGTTTATCGCGCGGATGAAAACGGTGAACCTGCCTCGATCAAAACAAGCTGCTCTGGTGTCCAGACATGCGGTGTTGGCGAGGATGGCGAGGCGCGGTGCGAGTGCCCTCTCACCGGGTCGAATCGTTGCTATTATGAAGAGCGCTCCTCGCTCTACCTCCCGAGTAGCGTCGTCCTCGAGTATCAATGTGCCAGTGAGAATGCCGACCCGACGCTCGAGAGCAACCTCGTCGAGGCGTGTGATTGGGGCTCGGTCTGCGTCGAAGATGAAGACTACAACATGGGGATGCCCGCCTGCGCGCGCTCCATCGACGCCAGCCAGAGTGACAAGCCGTACTACAACTATGGATGCTCATTTATCGACTTCGTTCGCAACCCGACCGGGCTCGAGATCGATTGTCGCTGCCGCGACGTCGGCGACAGTCAGGAGAACACATCACCAACAACGGATCGCTTCGCCGATCCCAATGGTGGAGATCGTCCTGGAGGCGCGATCGTGAACTGCCTCTCGGTTGCAGAACAAGGGCGAGTTGTTTCGCCTCTGCCCTATGGAACAGGTCCCTCGTTCCATGCGTGGAAGCTGCAAAATAACTCGGGAGAGCACTGGATGGGAGGCGCGATCGACCCGGAGGCTCGCGTTTTCTATGGCGTGGTGCGTTGGACGAGCCCGACGCATTGCCGCTCGTCGACGGTCGTCTCGTGGGAGCTGGACTCAGGCAACCGCGCCGTGATTTCGGGGATTTACCCTGATCCTCAGCTCGGCCCAACGGAACATGGATCTGGATACCTGAGCCCCAAACCAGTAGGGGCGGCCTGCCCCACTGAAGAACAGCCTCTGACCGGCGTAGGTTCGGTGAGAATGGGGCCGGACAAGCACCTCTATACGCTCGGAGGTGGCACGGGAGAAGGCCCCTCGCGCGGTCGTGAGATCGTCAAAACAAACCTCACGACTGGAGAGCGAACCCTCGTGTGGAAGAGTCAGGATGACTCGACCGGCGATATAAGCGCGACCTATGGGCAGTGCTTGCGTGAAAGCGCGACACCCACGACGGGGCTGCGTGAGTCCGTCGCCTTCGCTGCACAAGCCCTCGCGATCGACGCCGATGGCAACTTCTACCTCGCCTTCAGAGGAACAGAAGAGGGAGATGGCGTGGCCTCGATCAGCGCGGATGGCAAAACCTGCACGATCCTCTCGAGGTGGGGTGGCCAGGGCTCACATATGCCACTGGGCCAGGGAGAAGAACTGCAATTCCCTGTCTATGGGATGATGGTCAAGGAGGGCAAGGTCTATGGCGTGAGCAACGATGACCTCTACTCGTTCGATATCGCCACTGGCCAGCGCATCAAGATCAGCTACCACCAGGGGACCTACGGCGGGATGGGCTACTCGAACATGTTCTGGGATGAAACACGCCAGGTCTTCTGGGCTGTGGGTACTGTTGCGCCGTATGTAGGCTCGATCGTCGACCCGGTGACAGGCCGCCGCGAGTCGATCTACGGGGATTCTGGCTATCAAGAATTCGGGGATGAAGCGATCCTACAGTCGGATTACGCCAAAAATTTCCAGATCGAACGGAGCGTGGATGGAACGATGCTCACCAACGCCAACAGCATCGGCTTTGGTCCAGTGCAGCTCGATCCAGATGATCCAAACATTGTCTGGGGCGTGCTTGATGGAGGTGCTCTAATGAAACTCGAGCTCTCGACCTTCAACAACTACGTTCACTCATTCTGAACGTTGATTCCTGAGTTGTCCCATGTATCGCGTCCTCGAGAAGGAAAGAGCGAGGTCTTTGTCCACCATCCTCTCTTCTCGAGGACGCGAACATCTGAGACCCCTCCAACGGCTCGCTCCCTGTCGAGCTAACCTGCGAGCCCATGCTCTGCAACGAATTGACAACAAAGACATTTTCTTGAGTGCTGCGCGACCCAAAAGACGCGGGCGAGTCTGGTTCAGCGAGCCGCCTGCAAGTGCCTGGTTGAAGAGAGGTCAGGCCGAGTATTGCCTGGCAAGTGCTTCGGCGACCTTGCCGATTAGTTCGTATGGAATTGGCTTGTCGAGGGGGAACTTCAGGTTGCCTTTCGAGGCCAGATAAGGCTCCAGCTCTTTTCGCAAGTCTTCGTCTTTTACTGGCGGATAAACGCCGACGTGGGATTTGAATACGCCGAAGTAAATAAATGTGCGCTCCAGAACGAACGCGGGCATTCGATAGCGAATCGCTTCAGAAGCATCGGGCACGCTCTCTTTGATCGCGCTGACGATCTCGTCCACGATATCCTTGCCAGTGGCATCCAGGTCGGATTTGTAATCCGCTATGTTTGAATGAGATTTTTCTGCGCGGTTCGCCATATGCACCTTAATTTCCCGACGACAAAAACAATACAGGTCCTCGAACAACAAACGTAACCACTCGGCTCTGACGTCAGGCATCGACGCTCGACGCGAACGAGCATCCAAGCTCACCTTCTTCACGCCCTTACTGTGTATCGAGGCTCTCGCAATAGAGCACGTGATCGATCCACTCGGTGTGAGCGACGTGGAGGACATCCTCGGTATCGCGAACCTTGGTGCCGCCGCCATGAGGAATGCCGCCAGCGGCTTCGGAGAGCGGCTTGATAAGGAGCAAGCTGTCGTCTGGGAACTGGCGATCGATGTAGCCGCGCTCGAGGATCTGCTCGACCGTATAAGCCGCGCCGTCGATGCCACGATCATCAGACATCCAGGGGGGAGGTGGTGGGTAAACATTAAAATTGCTCGAGACGCCATGGCAGTGAGAACAGCGTCCTCGCCATTGCCATGGATGATCGAAGTAAGCGCGCGCGATGTCCTCTTTTTCGCACCCATAGTACTCCGGCGTCAGGGGACAGGGCTCCGCGCCACAAGGGCCGAAGTCGACCTCCTCGTTCATATCCGAGCCCATGTCCAGGTCGCTCATGTCCTCGCCAGGAAGGGGGCTCGGCGTGCTCGTCCAGCCGCACGCGTTGGCGATCTGACCGCACACCTCGACGTGGCACCGCGCGCTGTACTCGATCCACTCCTTGAACGCATTGTATTCGCCGAGAACCAGAGGATCATCCTCGATCGCGAGCCCCGCTTCCGCGTGACCTCGCTTGATCCAATCGAGGATCTTGGAGTCCGCTGGCGCGTTGAAATCGACCAGCTTCTCCTGCGCCATGCACGCCATCGCATCACAGGGATCAGGGCGCACGAACGCGCTCAGGTTTGTCCCTGGCAAGTGACAACGCGCACAACTGTTGGGCTTCTCCTCGTCGAGCATCGGGCGAATGCGACGATCGAACAGCTCGAGCTGTCCCTCGGTATCACAGCTCAACGTCTGGTTGAGTTGCGCGTGCGCTGGCACGGATGCCTCGGGCTCTTGCGAACAACCCGACACGAACACCGCCAGGGGGAGCGCCATCAGAAGTAATGTCTGAGTGATTCTCTTCATCACTTCCCCCTCTTGACGCGGATGCACGCCGCAGCTCCGAGCAACAACACGAGCTCGCCACCAGGCATCTCTGCGGGGAATGTGGGTGAAGTGACCGCGCAGGTGGACTCGTCGAGATCTGTGTCGTCATCCCCCTCACTGCTGCCGTCATCGAAACCCGCGAAAGGGTCCACCACACACGCGCCGATGTTCGGGTCGATGTTTCCGATGCGACAGACCTGGTTCATCGGACAGGTCTCATCCTCGCGGCGTCGGTCGCACACGATAAAGGAGGTGTCCTCGAAGTCACCGGAGCAAACCCCGATATTTTCATCGACCTCCGGGTCGATCATACAATGATGGACAGGTCCGCACTGCTCGACGACGTCCTCGCGTATGTCACACAGGATGGGATCTCCGTGAGCGGCAACGCTCGCGGGAACTCCCAGGGTTAGCAGAACCACGAAGCTGGTGAGGCTCTTTCGCATAGTCGCAATGTCCGTCGGTCAAAAACAAACCGCAGTGATCGGCGCGGCGAGGCAAGTGTAGTGTGGTGTGCGAGCTATCTCAACACCTCGAAGAAGAGTTACGCGCGAGGCCTTGGCGTCGATCATCGATGGCGAGGTTGTGGGGTCGAGAGCATGGGCGGAGATAAGAATCACTCCGAGGAGTAGCTCACGTCGATCGATTGGCGCACGTTCCAGAGGTGCCGCAGCAATTCGTCATGGGTCATCAGCTTGCTGCCAAAGTGAAGCAAGTGGCGCACCTGCACGCCGCGCTCGTGGAGGACATGGCCGACAAGGCGCGCGCGGTGAGATTGGACAGGATCTTCGACGCGGTCAAAAATGCAAACTCGGCACCTCATCTCGTAGGCGCGCATGATGCGGTCGATGCCTTCGAGGGCATGGGGGCGTTTACGGTATTTGGTGTAGTCGATCTTGCCTCTGCCCAAAAACAGGCTGACATCTCTCGGACGATCGCCGAGTTGTTCGCTTAAATCGAGGTATTTGGTTCCTCGGGAGCGCAGGTATGCTTCGAAGTTCTCGGGCTCGAGCTCGGGGCGATCGATGGCATACGGAGGGCTCCTGAGGTCGATCAAATACTCGACCTCTCGGCACTCGAGCCACTTGGCGATGTTCTCCAGATACATCGCCCCGCACCCCAGGGTATAAACCGCCGCGCCTGACTCCGCGAACATCGAAAGCCTCATCCTCAAGTTGGCGTCAGGTCGCCAACCTGACGGCGACCTCGCTTCATCTCGAAGATTAGCCTTTCACGAACTCTGGAGGATCGCAAATGATCGTGATGATGGGAGTCTTCCAAAGATGATCGTAAATCGATTGTTTCTGACAACTCTTCAAAAGGTTCAACGCTCTACGGTGGCGCTCTCGAGATGAGATTCCCAAATCGCGTCCAGGTTTTGCTGCACCCAGGAGAGCGCGCGCGGCGAGTAGAAGAGGGCTCGGAGCGCGTAGAGGTGATCGAAGCGACCGGGGGTGATGTGCCAGCGAGGATGCTCCCCTTCTGTTTCGGATGCCACGATCCAACCGCGTTCTCTGGCATACGCGATTCGGTCGCCGAACATCCCCATAAAGGAGGTCCCGAGTGATTGCTCGAAGCGAACCGGGTCAATGATCCCGTAATTCAGGCTCGCGAGCATATGTTTCGCGGCACGCTCCTCGAGTGGCAAGGTATAGACATCCTGTACGGGGAGTGATTCTCCCGATTCGATCGCGGCGACATAATCATCGACCTCATATGGCGCGAAGAACCAGGACGCGTCGATGGCGCTCGAGGCGTAGTTCCCGGCGCCGAGGTATGGCATGCCATCGAGCAAGCGCTTCTCGAAGTAGCTCGAGGTGCCCGACTCGTCCGCATGGCGCGAGAAGTTCACGCCGCCATAGGATGCCGAGAAACCTGCTCTTTCCATAAGGTTATAGGCCGCATCATACATCTTCGCGTAAGTGACCGGAGAGGGCCAATCACTCTGTAGACCAGGGAGAATCCTCCCCTTCCCGCGATAGAGGCAATCGTAAGTCGTGACCGAGTCGACGCCCATGGCGACCACGCGCTCGAGATCTTCGAGGAGGTGCTCTGTCGTCTGGCCAGGGAGCCCGAAGACAAGGTCGACGTTGATTCTTTTGAAGCCAGCGGCGTGGAGGTTCTCGAGCGCCTTCTCGGTCATCTCGCGTTGGCGCCTGCGGTTCACCATCGCGAGCGTCTCGTCATTGGTGCTCTGCACCCCCATCGAGATCCGCTCGACCCCACCAGCGCGCAATACCGCGAGTCGCTCCGGGTGTTTGGCAGCGATCGAGGGGGTGGTTTCGATGGAGATGTGCGCGTTGTTTTGATGCTCGAGGCGTCCTCGCCACGGCTCCAGCGCGCGCAACACGAGCTCGAGCGTGTCAGCTTCCAGGCGCGTCGGCGTGCCTCCCCCGATGTCGATCCCTGGCACCGAGACATCCTCGGGGACAAGCGCGTCGAGGCGCGCGAGCTGTTTGCTCAAAGCGGCAGCATAACGCTCGTGCGTATCGCGCGATTTGCGCAGATCGACGGCAAAGTTGCAGTAAAAACACCGCTGCTCGCAAAACGGGATGTGCACGTAAAGCAGCAGGCGCTTATGCCGCGACAGGATATTGGCAGGGAGCGTGCCCGCGAACGCGCGCTGAAAGTAACCACGCGATGGCGGGTACTGGATTGTGAACGTGTGCGGCGTGCGCGCAGCGAGCGCTTCAGCGAGTATGCCGTGAGGATTTTCAGGTTGTCGCTCCGGGGGATTCATCGAGGATCGGTCTCCTGCGCGATGCGTATCAAGGTCTCCACGACCTCATCCACCTGCGCATCGGTCATCTCGGGGAAGTATGGGAGTCCGATGCAAAGGTCACGGATGGTGCGTGTTCCTGAAAACATCGCCTGGGGGTGCCTCGATTCCTGAGTGAACGGCAAGTCGACGAGGTCGATCATCGGAGGACGCGCGGCGATGCCCTTCTCTGATAACCCGCGCATGATCGCATTCCTCCAACTGGCGAGCACGGTGTATTGCTCGGAGCCATGGACAGGCGGTGTATGAGGATTGCCCCAGACCTGTGGGACATAGCAGGTGAGCAACCGGCCTTTATCATCTGCGCCTGAAGGCGCGGCGAGGAAGTCGCATGCTTTAAGCGCGGCGTCGTAGCGCGCGGCGACGCGGCGGCGACCTGCGAGGATCTCGTCGATGCGCTCCATCTGCACGCGCCCCATGGCGCCTTGCATCTCGGTCATGCGCAGGTTGTGACCAGGCTCGGGAAACTCTGGCGTGAGCGTCCCACCAGCGCCCGTTTGACGGCGCTGCTCTCTCGAACGGATGGCGCCATGATCGCGCAATCGGACAAGCTTTTTGGCCAGCGAATCATCGTCGAGCAAGACCATCCCCCCCTCTCCTGTGGTGATGATCTTTCGCGGATGAAACGAGATGCATTCGACCTCGGTCCATGCACCACAAACCTTCCCCTGATGCTCACCGCCAAAAGCACAGCAGCCATCGCCGAGGACATCGAGATCAAACTCCTGCACCAACGGCTCCAGCCAAGAGGGATCGACGCGATAGCCGAACATGTGCACGGGCATGATCGCGCGGCGCTCGTTGGTGCATGCCTCGAGCGCCTGGCGCACGCTCTCTTCGGACAAACAGAACGTACGAGGATCGACGTCCGCGATAATGGGCTCCGCGCCGAGCCAATGAACCACGTTGTAGGTCGCCACCCAGGTGTACGCCGGGACGATCACGCTCGTCCCAGGACCGATCCCCATCGCCTGAAGAGCGAGCTGTAGAGCGGTCGTCCCGCTCGTCGTCGCGACCGCGTGCTTCTTGCCAACGAATGTTGCCACGGCGCGCTCGAAGGCGCGCACTTCGGGGCCAAGCACGAGTCGACCTGCCGCGACGCTCGCTGCCACGGCGCTCGCTTCGCGCTCCGTCAGCCATGGCTTGGAGTAGGGAATCCGTGTGGGAGATGCTTCATTCATGCGTCAAGCTATCCTCGAAACAGTGGGCAGGCGAAGAGAACAAAAACCATTGTGTAAATATTACACAATGGTTTTCGATGTAGCAAGGCGTTCCGCGTTTCGCGCGGCCCCCGCTCTCGCGCTATCGGTTTGTGTAAGGAGCTTTCGAAGCTGGCATTAAGTCATGCGCGGGGGGAGCTTTGTTTCAGGTCGTGCAGAGCGCATAACTCACTGCCAGGCGATCTCGTCGCCCTGGCGTTGGAACTGACCCACAGACGAGCCATCCTGGAAGTTGTAGAGGGCGACCTGTTGCTTGTCGCAGACCGCGACGATGTTTTGCTCTGACCTCGCGCTCAGGCCACACAGGTCCGCCCCGTCAGTGGACATATCCTGCCTCCAGATGACCTCGCCGGTCTCGATGTTGTGTCTGGCGATGTGATCGGCGTGCAGCGCGATAAACGAATCGGGAGCTTTGGCATCGGCTGCGACGAGATAAGCGTGTTGAGACATGCTCCAGCGGCGCATGTTGCGCTGCTGCACGATAGAGACGCGCATATCACCGCGCTCGTTCGTGGCGACGAGGTGATCTCCGACGAGCGCCATGGAGCGAATCGGGGGCTCCAGGCGCAAGACGTAGAGCGCCTCGGTGGGTTTGTTCATATCCCACCAGACGATCTGCCCGTTTGGCTCGGTGTAGGCCAGTTGAGGTCCATCAGCGGTCGCGAGAGAGGAAGCCATCGGGCCAAAGTCGACGCGGAAATCACCCTGGAGCTTGGCGACATAGTCCTGCAAGCGAACCTCGCCCTCGAGGTCATCGGTCATCTTGCCAAGATCCTTCCAGGCGCGCATGGGGCCTTCGTGGCTTGCCAGAAACATTGACTTGGAGTCTGGCGAGAAGCTGATCCCTTCGAGATGATCCAGGTAGGAGAATGTCAGGATGTCCGCGTGACCCTCGCGCTTGATAAGGCGCGGAGGGCTGGTATCCAAAACCGCCAGCTTTGTATTTGGCGAGATGGCGACCACGGGGGCCTTATCTTCGGAGAGGACCTCGACCTCTCCTTGCTTGCCTGCGACATCGATCATGGCCAAACGACCATCGCCATAGCCGAGGACGAGCTGTCCCGTATCACTCCAGGACAGGAAGGTGATGCCATCCTCGGGTCGTTGATGAGGCTTGGCGGCGACAAAGGGTTTATCAGTCGCGACCGCGCCAGCGAGGTTATCGAGCGCGTTCTCATCGACCTTCGCTTCACCGGGCGTGCCGAGCTTTTTGGGCGTGATGGGCGCGGGGCCGTCTTCTCTGGCGAGCGCGTCTATGCCCTGGTGTCCCTCGTTCTCGGAGGTCGTGTTCGAGGAGGTTTCCTTTGGGGTGCTATCGGTCGCTGGTTTCTGTGCGTTCTCTTTCTCACAGCCGAGCGAGAGCGCGAGGACAAGAGAAACGGTCAGCAACAAAACGGGGCGAAGGTGGGGCATGGTCGCGATGCTCCTCGCAGGGGATCTGCTCGTCTCACTGTCGTCACGCGCATGATCGGTGAGCGAGAGGAGGAGAGAGAAGATCTGTCATGGTCATGGTGTTCGCTCATTATGCCAGAAGCAAAGGTGGTTTGTCGCGTCATGATTGACAGGCGAGACCTCTCGGATTGAGATGGTGGGGAGGCGTGTCAGGAGAGGAGCAAGGTGCATGGAGAGAGAAATCGCGATCGATAGCTGGGGCAGTCCAGAGCGTTTCCCCGAGGAGCTGTCTGTCATGCTCGATCCGGGGAGAGAGCTCGACCCGGAGATCCTGTATTATCCAGAGAAGGTCCAGCCGGGCTTGCTCGGCAAGGTCGCCCTCCCCTTTGCCGGGGTCTTCTTCCTGCTCGCGATTATCGTCGGCCCGGGCAGATTGCTCATGGGCGCAGAGCTCGATTCGGGAGGCGTCCTGGGGACGTTGACGCTCTCGGTGTTGATGACATTTCCTGGCCTTGTTTTGTTATGGCAGTGGCGCAAGGAGATGGGCGAGTTCTACGAGAAATCGATGGGTGGTTGGCGCCAGGGGGTGTTTCTCGATGGCGACTGGTTGGTCTTCTACCTTGGCGAGAAGCACGCGTTGGCGATCCAGAAGTCACAGATCGAGCGCATCACCTTCGAGAAGCCCGCAGAGGATGCGCCGAGGAAGCTGCTCAAGGTCGAATTTACGAACCTCGATGGCGAGGGTTCGGAGGT
This sequence comes from Myxococcota bacterium, assembly GCA_036155555.1. Taxonomy (GTDB): domain Bacteria; phylum Myxococcota_A; class Bradymonadia; order Bradymonadales; family Bradymonadaceae; genus JAYZVO01. The sequence continues at coordinate 53,363 of JAYZVO010000014.1, read as the reverse complement.
GATTTTGCGCGAATCGGTGGAGCCGAGCGCGGACGCCTTGCACGAGGAGCTGATCCGCTGGAGAGATAGCGCGTAAGGTCGCTTTCTGGCTTGCCATCGGTATCCTATTGCTCGGGTTGTTTTCTTTGGCCCAAAGCGGTATCAATTGCGCAGGGTTTAGTAACGGGAGTGTTCGTCTCGAACCGAATGATTCATAAGGGAAGCGTTGTGAAATCTTTTTCCAGTGTGCGACCGCTGCACATGTTGATGTGTTCATGCCTTTGCGCCGGCTTGTTGAGCGCGTGTTCTGCTGATCCACTGCAAACCACGACGACCGACAACAATTGCGAGGGGGCCGATTGCGTGGAGAACAACTCCAGCGCGGTCAACAACGACAACATGCGTCCCCCTGTCCCCACAGGCGATGATCGTTGGAAGGATGACGACCTCGATAACGTCATCGATGGCGAGGACAATTGCCCTGGCGTCTCGAACCCGGATCAGCGCGACATCGATGGGGACACCATCGGTGATGTCTGTGACAACTGCGCGTCACGCGCCAACGCTGGCCAGACTGACACCGATGGGAACGGCGTCGGCGATGCCTGCGAGCGTGAAGGATACGATCCTACCGTCGACAGTGATAACGATGGCACGCCCGACATCGCGGACAACTGCCCCGAGCTCTCGAACCCGGATCAAGCAGACCAGGATCGCGACGGCGTCGGCGATGCTTGTGACAACTGCCCGCTGGTCGCCAACCCTGGCCAGACCGATACGGATGGGGACGGCAAGGGCGAGATCTGCAAGTACGAGCAGATGGAGACGCAGTGTTACGACAACACCCTGACCGCCGAGCTCGACACGGTCGAGCCTGACATCTACTTCCTCGTCGACGCTTCCGGTTCGATGGCCAACGAGGATCGCACCGGCGCGCCCTTCGATCGCCCTCGTCCCTGGCCTATCGACGAAGCCGTCGACGCGCTCATCTCTGTGGGACAGCGCCTCGATGGCGAGGCACGTATTGGCCTTGGCGCCTACCCCGAGGAGAACAAGTCGGGCACGGCGATGACCGACTGCGCGTTCAACCACTACCTCGACGTGGACTTCACCTCGCCAGGATCTTTCGAGAACGCCGTGCGCGGGATCGAGCCCTGGGGCAACACGCCAACGGGCTTCGCGCTCAAGCAAGTCTATGATCGCGGCCTGATCGACATGTCCACCGATCCTGTGGGCGTGCACCGCCCACGCGCCATCGTGCTTATCACCGACGGCGACCCGAGCCAGTACTGCAACAGCGCCACTGAGGTCGGCCAACTCAACCGCGACCTCGCCATGCAGCAAGCTTTGACCGAGACGCAGCGCATCTCCAACGCGGGCGTCCCCATCTACGTCGTCGGCTTCAAGGACGGCGCAGACCCAGGCAAGCTCAATCAGATCGCAGCAGCCGGTGGCACCGATGCCTCCGGTGGTACTGGCGGAGACCGCTTCTATCAGGCGGACAACCCCAACTCGCTTGTGTCCGCCATCGACGAGATCAAGCGCCAGACCTTCTCTTGCGCGTTCCGCGTCTCGAACTACCCCTCGATGCCACTCAAGATCGACGTGACCGTCGGCGGCCAATCTTTGACCGAAGACGCCAACGGGTTCTCCTTCGATCTGAACACGGGCGTCTTGACCATCAACGGCTCGGCCTGTGATGCTCTCCGCTCGAACACCAACCAACAGTCCGTCGAACTCTCGGTCACGATGACCTGCCTCGAGCAGCGCGATCAGCCGATCGACGACGATCCTGCCGTGTGCACGCCTTCTGGCCCCGAGCGTTGCGATTACCGCGACAACGACTGTAACGGTGTCATTGACGAAGGTTGTGATGACTGCGCCGCTGGCGAGGTCTGCGACGGCATCGACAACACCTGTGATGGCAACATCGACGAAGGTTGCGCCGAGTGTGTGATCAACGGCGAAACGTGCTCCACTGACGACGATTGCTGCTTTGGTGTCTGCGATGGCGGCACCTGCGGCTCGGAGTGTCGCCCTCAGGGTGTCCTGTGCACCGATGACAGCCAGTGCTGCGAAGGCACCTGCGGCCTCAATGGCGGCTCGGGCCTCTGCATCAATGGATGATCTGAATCTCTTCAGCATCACCACACCATGATTGAAGCTGGCCCGAGCGCTTTCGAGAAGCGCTCGGGCCAGCTTGTTTTTTACCCGGAGTCCACCGTGATCCGACACCTCTCCATTACGACGCTCGCTGCATCCTTGCTCCTGTCACTCTCCATCGTGGGGTGTTCGAAAGACCCGAGCGAGTCCACCCCAGATCAGGGCATACAGGCCATGGATATGGGCAAAGACCTGAGCGATATCGAGGACATGTCGACCCCACCAGAGGATATGACCTCGGACCTCGGTGAAGACGCCGACGCGGACATGGGAGGTGAGCGACTTCTGGAGATCGAGAACACACCGGGCGGCAACCCGCTCGTCCCCGAGCATCCCTTGCTCCCCTTCCCTTCTGACTTCTTCCTCGAAGAAGACGCGACCTCTCGCACAGGCAAGAGCCTCCTGATCTCGGAGGAGGTCATCCCGAGGTTCCTGACCTCGGAGATGTTCGCTGGCATCGATGGCTACTCGCTCATCCCCCCGATCGTGACCTTCATGCCGGGCGGTTACCAACCAGAATCACTCCCAGATCCCTACTTCCCAGGCGCGACGCTCGAGGATGACTCTCCAGCGTTCTTGCTCCAGGGGCCAGACTGGGAGCGTCTCCCTGCCCTGGTCGAACGAGACGTCAACGCCGCGAGTGACGAGGAGCGCGCGCTCATTATTCGCCCGCTCCGCGCGCTCGATCCCGAGACCACCTATGTGGTCGTCATCACCGACAAGCTCGCGCGCGCAGACGGTACAGCGCACGAGGCAAACGCGGCGTTCGACGCATTGAGGAGCGGGACGCTGACCTCATCGCCAGAGCTCGAGCGCGAGCGCCAGCGGTTCTCACTGATCGAGGACGCGGTGCAAAAACAGGGATTAACGATGGATGAGGTCGTGCAGGCGTGGTCCTTCACGACGCGCTCGCGCGAGGGCGCGACCGACACGATGCTCGCCATGCAAGCGATCGCCAGCGCAGCAGTCCTCCCAGAACCCGTGCTCGATCCCGAGGTCGAGCTTATCGACAACGATCAAGTGCGCCTGTTCAAGGGCACCTTCGAGGTCGAGAATTTCGTGCGCGAAGAGGATGGCTTTCTCAACCTCGACGAGGATGGGAAGCCTGAGCCAGTGGGTCGACGCGAGGTCGAATTCATGATGACTGTCCCGGAGAGCGTCACGGGCCCCAGGCCCGTGATTGTCTTCGGGCACGGCTTCTTCTCCAAGAAGGACGAGATCACATACTCCTCGTTCAAGGAGCTGTGCAAACAGTATGGGTTTATTGCCATCTCCGTGGACTTCGAAGGTTTCGACGAGAGCAGCAGCGGCAAGACGATCGCGCTGCTGGCGCGGAACACCGCGCAGATCGATCGCCTGATCGCCCAGCAACAGCAGGCGTACACACACTTCAGCGCGCTCGCCAGAGTCGTGCGCGAGCACCTCGCCGACGAGATCAAGACCTCGGATGAGACATCGCTCGTCATCGACCCCGAACAAATCCACTACATGGGGATCTCCAACGGCGCGACCTTTGGCGCTGTGATCACCGCGACCTCTCTGGAGTTCACGCGCGCTGCCCTTGTCGTCGGTGGCGGCGGGCTCGTCCACTTCCTGGAACGCGCCGAGAGCTGGAACGCGCTCGGACCGCTGTTGCAGAATCGCTTCGGGACCCCGCTACAACTGCAAGTGGTTTTGTCACTGCTCCAACTCAAGCTCGATCCTATCGACTCGTTGAGTTACGCGGCGCGTCTGACTGAGAACCGCTTTCAAGGGCTGCCCCCGCTCGTCGCGTCGTTGCATATGGCAGTCAACGACTCCTCGGTGAACAACATGTTGACCGAGATCGTCGCGCGCACGGCTGGCGTCCCCTTGATGACACCTTCCTCGAAGGAGATCTGGGGGCTCGAGCCTATCGCCGCGAGCCAGGAAGGGGTCGCCTCAAACAGCGCGCTGGTGGTCTATGATGAGATGTATCCTCCCAGCCCGATCACCAATGATGCGCCTGAAGATGACAACGGCGCGCACGGCAGCGTGCGCGGCCTCGACGTCTACAAGGCGCACATCGCGGCCTTTATCGAGAGCGGCGCGCTGGTGCAGGTTTGTAATGAGGCATGCGACCCCGATTGATACATCCTCGGCCCGTTAACGCAGCAACATAGGCGGATTTCCTGCTGCTGTACTGGCGCCCCGGAAAATTCTCAGGAACAATTGCTCCCTCTACCTGTCCATCACGATGTACGTCGTTGCATCAACCTCGAAGGGAGCCGTCATGTCCTTGATCGGAAGCAAATCCGCTGCTCGTGCCCTGTGCCTATGTGCGCTCGTTCTGGCCATCACCTCGTGTGATAAGGGCAGCAAGAGCGCGAAGGCGGATGCCACCGAGTGGGATCGCCCCGCGACCGTAGAGCAGCTCTCGGGCGCGATCTTCCCGAGCTCTCCATCCTTCGACGCGTCCAACGTCGGTACACTCCAGATCCCGGACGACAAGGCAGGCACTGCACCTCTGGCGACGGACTCGCTCGAGGTTCGCGTCTTCCTCGTCGGCAGGATGGCAAAGACCGAGGTCAAGCAGGTCTTTCGCAACCACACCAACCGCCAGACGGAAGGCACCTACAGCTTCCGCCTCCCCGAGAACGCCTCGCTCTCTCGCCTCGCCATGGATGTCGAGGGGAAGATGGTCGAGGGGGAGCTCGTCGAGCGAGAGAAGGCGCGCCTGATTTACGAAGGGATCGTGCGCAAGCAAAAGGACCCTGCCTTGCTCGAATGGACGGGCAACAACCGCTTCTCCACGCAGCTCTTTCCTATCCCGGCAAAAGGCACAAAAACCGTCATCCTGACCTACGAGCAGATGCTCCCCGCTGAGTTTGGCCAGCTCGCCTACGATTACAGCCTGCCAAACCTCGAAGCGGTCACAGATGGCGAGAAGCTCAACGCGTTCTCCTTCACGCTCGAGAGCGAGGATGGCCTCGAGCTAAAGGAGGCACGCTACGGCGCCAAAATCACGCAACGCTCGCTGGGAGGCCAGGTCACGCTCGAGCAGAAGAACTTCACGCCCAGAGGGAACGTGCGCGTGAACCTGCGGATGAAGCAGGACAACATCCAGACCGCCACAATTCGCACGGCGAGGAGAGCGGGCGTGGGTTACTTCCTCGCCGATCTCCCGATCAACCTTCCCGGTGGGACTGCTCCCGGAGATGTAAAAGACTTCATCCTCGCGATCGACACCTCGGCAGGGGCAGGGAAACCTGTCGTCGAGCAATCACTCGCGCTCGCCAGGACCTTTATCGAGCGATCCTCGAAGGGTGCGCGTTTTGCCATCATCACCGGAGATCTCGAGGTCAACGTCTGCGGCGAGGGGCTCGACGCGAGCGCGGCGCTCGCCTGCTTGAAGGGGGTACGCTCGGGAGGTGCTTCGGACCTCGGCGAGATGATCGAAAAGGCGGGGAGCGCGGCGAGAAAACTCGGGAGGTCATCGCACACATTTCTCATCGGAGATGGCGTCGCCACGATCGGTGAGATGGATGGCGAGCTGCTAGAAGCAAAGGTCAAATACCAGTTCGAAGACCCCAAACACACCTTCCACACGTTGGCGATGGGTCATGGCCCGAACGAAGAGGGGCTGCGCACCATGGCCAGGATTGGCGGTGGGCAAACGCTACGCATCATACCGGGAGAGCCAGAGCCCTTGACGGCGGTGCGAATGCAAAGCGCCGTACGCAGCGCTCTACTCGAAGGGATCGAGATCAAGGTCGTCGATGGTGAGGTCAAGGAGCTGGTGCCTGCGAAACCTATGCGAATGGCGCATGGCGAGCAGCTCGGCATCTTTGGTGTCGCGAACAAAAACGCCACGCTGGAGGTCACAGGGACCTACCTCGGCAAGGCGTGGAAGCGCACCATCAAGGTCGGTGAGAACAAGAGCAAGGACGCGGCCTCTCCGCAGATCGCGCGCTTTTGGGCGCGCGGCAGGATCGCGGACATGCTCGATACGAACGCCCCCAGACCTGATGTCGTGGCGCTCTCTCTCGAGTATGGCGTGATGAGCCCTTACACATCCTTTCTGGTCCTCGAAAATCAGGAAGCCTACGACCGCTACCAGATCGAACGTCGCAAGGACGAGGAGGCCAACCGACAGCTCGTCGCAGAGCAAGGTCAGGCAAATCCTGGCGGAAACCTCGCCAAGTCGAATGACGACCTGAAATCACTGCTCGATGAGAAGAAGTCTCCCCCGAGCGTGCAAAAACCGATGGCAGAGAAGACGCTCGCGTTGGAAGAGTCCGAACCGCGTGAATTCCCCAAAACTGAAGGTCGCATGGTCGATGAGGTCGATGCCACTTCTCTCGAGGTGAACAAAGAGCAAGCTCCTGAGCTTTTGACGCTCGGAGGACTCGATGGCGCCAAGGACAACAGGGCAATGGGGCTCGGCACCCGGGGTGTCGGTCGAGGAGGTGGCGGCCAAGCCACGGAGGTGATCCAACAGCAGCGCACCAAACGCGTCGCGAGGCGACGACCTTCAAAGAAAAGTCTCTACCTGGGTGACGAAGACCCCATCCCATTATTCGGCAACGGGCGAATCGACACCGGCGGCGGTAAGGGGGTTGGAGGCAAGCCTTCGAAGGCAAAGAAGAAACGCTCTGATTATCAAAACAACTACTACCGAGAAGAACTCGCGCGCCTTGAAAAACGCAAGGAGTTGCCAGGCTATGAGATGAGGCGTGTCATCGAACTCCACGTGCTCCTGGATCAGGAGAAGAAGGCACGCGCGGCGTTCAAAAAGTACAGCGCCCTGGAGGATACTCGAGATCCTGGTGAGCTTCTCCCGAGGTACGAAATACCGGAATCACTGGCCGGTGATTACACCGCGTTGATGAAGAAGCAGCTCCGTTCTGCTGAAGCGATCGAGGAGTTTCAAGCCAGGGCGCTCGGGTTTGCCTCCTTCCTGGGTCGTGCCGAGGACTCGAAGACCTTCATCGAGGTCTTTGGCAAGAAGCTCTCCTCACCGCTTCAGGCGCATGTCTTGCGAAACTACGTGAGGCAAGATCAAGACTCGTTTACTCAGGTGTGGGATGTCTGGACGACGCTCTATGACTCGAACGAGCTGTACGCCGCTGTGAGTCAGGTTGGCGAGGATGTCGCGAGGAGCGAGAAATACCCTCACCCTGCCCTGGATACGCTCGCGAAAATGGACAGCGATGGTGTGCTGCCAGCATCACTCCGCGGTAAGTTTGTCGAGCTCTCGCTGGAGGCGAAGCAACCTGATACATCGAGCAAGTACCTGCTCGATGTTTGCTCCAAGCCAGCCCACCAGACGTGGTGCATGAGCAACGCCAAGTCTTATCTGGGAATGCTCGAGGACAGAAAACAGGCCGCAGAGCTCGAAGAGAACCTGAGCAGCGCTTACCAAAAACTCGTCGACGCGATGCACGCGAGGCGCGCTGACGATATGGGCAATGTCAGCATGATCCAGGAGATCGCCGACCTCCATATGCAGCTCGGGCAGCCCGAAAAGGCGCGGCGAGTGCTGAGTGAGATCGTCGAGTTCTCGCCGCACGATTATAACGCGCGGACGCAGTACGGAGGCATCCTCGCGAAGAGGAAGGAGCTGCTCGCAGCATGTGAACAGTATGCGATCTCCGTGCAGCTCGATCCGAAACAACGTGACACGTTCCGCTCGATGATCGCGCTACGTCGTATGAAGGATGGCGAAGGGATCGCGGACAAGTTGCGCGACTGTGTGGTCGACGGCGTCTCGAAGTTGCCCGTCAAGCGCTCGCTCTCATTGGTTTTGACCTGGGAAGATCCGAGCGCTGATGTGGACCTGCATATTCACGAGAACAACGGCCAGGATCATGTGTGGTATCGCGAGCGTGAGTCCGCCAATGGTGGCTTGCTCTACTACGATATTACCGATGGCTATGGCCCCGAAATCTATGTTTTGGGGAGCGGACCTGTCGGCGAGTACTCGCTCGGCTTGGTGTACTACTCTGGCTCGACGCAGAACATCAAAGCGCAGCTCACGGTCTTGCGTGATGCTGGCTCTGTGAATGAAACGCGAAAGACCTACGATGTGCTCCTTCCACGCTCGGACAGCGAGACCGAATACTCCGTCACCAAGATCCAATTCGATGAAAAGGACCGCTCCATCGATGGCTCCAAGGTTGTCGATCCCTAGGTTTCTGGAGGGGGTAGGAAATGGCGAGTATTGCGAGCAGATGCCCACGGTCACACGATTTCTTGGCATGGGTCGTGTTGGCTTCGACACTCTTCGGGTGTCAGTCGCCCGAGGTTCGACAGGAAACTCCTCTCGAAGAACCTATCGTCCATGAAACCTCTCCTCGGTTGCCAACAGAAGATTCCTTGCTCTCGAATCTTCCAGAGGGCGAGCTGCCCTGGGATCGAACAAACACACCGATCATTATTCATACGGCGCTGGAATCCAGAGCAAGGTTTGGTCGCTACGACTTGCCATCGCTCGACCAATTGAACAATGCCTCGGGATTTACCCTTCGATTCTCGGCATCGCCTGGATATCACGGCAAAAATCATCTCCCTTCTAACTCAGAGCATCCAACGCTGATCGCGTTGGATGCTCCCGAGCTACGCATCGATGGCGCCCTGCACTTCTTCGAAGTTCGAGGTGATTACCGAGGCAAGCAAATGGATATGAACCGACAGCCATCTTTCTGGTCACTTCGAGATGATGTCATGATCCATTCGCCAACCTCCTCACATCAGCTCGTTTGGTTCGTCCAGGACATCTACACATACGATCGTCCTCGCCCATGGCTTGGTGACAGAGATGCAATGGAGATCCCGACAATAAGGGGACCGTTTCTGGACTTCGCGTCGAGGTGTCAGTCCTCATGCGAGGTCAGTGTTTACGTGTGGAAGCCCCAAAGCAAAACCCTTGACGTGCTGACCACACACGCGAGCTATCACGGAAGAAAGGAGATGCATCCTGCACGTGGCAAGTACACCACTCCAGCGCTGCATGTCCGGGGTGTTTCGCTGTGATTTTGAAACGCATTGGTAAATGTGCCTGGTTTAAAAACCACGCGTTCAACGTCGAGGTTCGGCTTGCAGTCATGTTGCTCTTTTTGGTGATGGCGTCGACGAGCGCGGCGCAGGAGCCAAGGAAGAAGAAGGCAGCGTCGAAACAGTCGGAGGTTCCGGCGGAGCTTGTCGAAGGGGTGCTGCCCGACGGTTACAAGGTCGTGCTTCACGAACAGAAAGAGGCGCGCTCGGGCAAGGAACTCGGGTTGTGGAGTGATGGCACGTCGCTCATCAGGAATGGGCTTCGCTACCACACGCTCATCACACAGACTCGACAGACAGAAGGACCCAGATTCATTGGGATTTATCTGGACGCACCGTTCTTCACGGAGCACGAGTTACATTTGTTCGAGATGAAAAACGGCACCCTGAAAGAACCTTCTCCAACCTTTCACCGGGTTGGAGAGGTATACATCCGGGCCTACAAGCAAGAAGGCAGAGAAAGTCTGATTGTCGAGTATCACGTCCCGCCTTTCGGTGAGTATCGCCCGTGGTTCGAACGCTTCGAGGAGGCGCGCGAGGACGAGCCTTTTCCAACTCAATTCGCCATCTGGGACCCTTCCATCGACAGGTTTTCCCTTCACTCCCAGAAAGGCATGGCGAAGAAGCGCCATGACACGAGGTGGGTGATCCGCTTCATGGGCAATCCATACGCCTCGAAGAGGCATTGAGCTCAGTGTTCATCCAATGGCGCGGCGTACGCAGTGAGGACCATGTAAATCGCCTCGTCGACAGCCTCTGAGAGGTCGGGAAGATCCGAGGTCGTGTCTCCCTGGACCAGCGGCCAGAAGTAGGTGTTGGTCAAGCCGCCGATGAGTTGGTTGGCGACGATTTCAGGTCGTCTGCAACAGAGGACGCCGCGCGCTTCGAGCGCGCGAAGGTAATCGACGAAGCGATCGAGCAATGGTTGAAAGCTCGCTCTGGCGAGCGAGCCATTGAGCCAGGGAAAATGCCGCGATTCGGCGATCATCATGCGCGTGAGCGCCACGAAATCATCCCGGCAGAGGAACTGGATCAAGCCCATGGCGCCAGCGTGCATCACGCTGGATGGGTCACCCTCGGGATCGAGCGCAGGCATCAACAGCTCGAACGCGCGCCATTCACGCGTGACGACATCGCGAAAGATCGCCTCCTTGCTCTCGTACTGGTTGTAGATGGTGCGGCGAGAGACGCTGGCGCGGGTGGCGAGCGCGTCCATGCTTATGGCGGCGTAGCCAAGTTCGAGGAAGAGCTCGCGCGCGGCTGCAGCGATGGCATCACGTGATTTTCCGTAAGGGACCTTGATCGACATTCGGGTCTCGGTGGCCGTGGAACCAGTCAGGCGACGTTATAACCGTTGGCGCCAACCTTCTTCATGCGCGCTTGATACTCCGCCACAGTGCCCGGCCAGAGCGTGGTGTTCTTGCCGTTTGCGTCCTGATACCAACTCGAGCAGCCACCTTCTTGCCAGACGCTCTCGGAGAGGCGACCCTGGACCTCATCGACCCACTGTTGCTGCGCGATGGAGCTTGGCTCGACGTGAGCGGCTCCTCGATGCCTGACTTCGCGCATCAGGTCAATGATATGGCCCACCTGAGCTTCGATCATGAGCACGACGGAGTTGTGACCGAGCCCCGTATTGGGACCGAGCAGCATGAAGAAGTTGGGGAATCCGTGCACGGAGGTCCCGAGGTGAGCCTCCATCCCCTGCGACCATGCCTCCTGGAGTGTCTGTTCATCCTTGCCCGTGACGTTCAGGTGGTCGAACGCCGTGGTGGTGTGAAAGCCCGTGCCATAGATGATCGCGTCGACCTCGTGTCGCTTGTTGTCTGCCGTGATCACGGCGTCCCTTTCGATGCGAACGATGGAAGATGTGTGGAGTGAGACGTTCTCTCTCGCGAGTGCGGGGTAATAATCATTGGAGCGCAACACGCGCTTGCACCCGATGCGATAGTCCGGCGTGAGCTGCTCGCGAAGGAGCGGGTCCTTGACCGATGCCATCAGGTGTTTGCGCGCCTTGCGCTCTCCGATCCTGACCGCAGGCTCGAACCCACGAAAGACGATATGTTGGATCTCGTGGCGCCAGAAGATCCACTGCCGGAAGGCTTCGCGTGTGCTGGGAACACGCTCGAACAGAAGCCGCATCGCGGCGGGGAGCTCGGGGTCTTGCTTCTCGATGATCCAGGGGGGAGTGCGTTGGAACAGATGGAGGGCGCCAACCTCGGGGGCGATCTGGGGGACGAACTGGATGGCGCTCGCGCCAGTACCGATCGCAGCCACTCGCTTTCCCGCGAGGTCGTAGTCGTGGTTCCATTCGGCAGAGTGCCACGACACGCCATCGAAGTCCTGTTGGCCCTCGATGCCGGGGATTTTTGGCAGGTGCAACGCGCCGACACACGAGACGAGGTAGCGCCCGCGAAAGGTCGCTCCGCTGGAGGTCTCGACAATCCAGAGGTTTGCCTCGGCGTCCCAGTACGCGCGCTCCATACGCTGGTTAAAGCGCGCCTTCTCGTAGAGCCCATGCTTTCTGGCGACCTTTTGTAAGTAACGCTGGATCTCGGCGAAGCCAGCGTACATGCGGGTCCACATGGCGCTCGGCTCGCTGGCGATCGAGTAGAGGTGCGAGGGGATATCACAGGCTGCGCCCGGATAAGTGTTGTCTCGCCAGGTTCCGCCGATGTCATCGCCCTTCTCGATCAGCAGACACTCGCCGAGCCCCGCACGAGCACACTCGATGGCCATGATCATGCCCGAAAAGCCTGCGCCGATGATGAGGACATCGGCGGTCTCGTCTCTGTTGGTTGACGACGTCTCGCGTCCTTTGACCATGACCGCTCTCCCATTATGTTCGTCGCGTTGATGTTTGAACAAGGTTCAAACTTACACACTTCAGTGTAAGTTTGAACCTTGTTCAGTCAAGTGGTTTTTGGTTCGCTTTGGGAGCCTTCGATGCGTGCAGTGAGTTTTGCCTGGGGGAGCTTCGTTGCAAGTTATGCAGAAGGCGGAACATGCCCCCCGCTCTTCACTGCGTTCATCGCGACCCCCAAGTTTGGGGGTTTCCCTCGCGCTCCGACTCCACGTTGGCGTTTTGCGATAGGGCGCTTCGAAATAAGCAGTGAGTTATGCAAGGCATCCCCTTCTCGCGCTCCGACTCCACGTTGGCGTTTTGCGATGAGGAGCCTTGGATATGGCAATGAGTGACACGAGGGCGCCCAAAAGCGAACCACTGCGCCGAAAACATCGCGAGGGCGCCCCCCAACAAACGAAGTGCTGTTTGGGGGGCAGCGACGCACGAAGTGAGGAGCGGGGGGCATGTTCCGCGTTCTGCGTAACATGCATCGAAGCGCCCCGTGGGCCACCAAACCGGACACCCAACGCCAGGTCTGCCCCCCTCCCGAGCACGTAGTGCGAGGTTCAGGGGGCAGCAAACGCGCCGTCATTCCGTTGCTAAGGCGACAACTTCAAACCTCTTACTCGGTGCTGCACAAGGGCAGGCGCCGTTTGCGGGGGGGTGCACTGCGCGCCCGAGCGCGCAGCACGGCGAAAATGAGGATCGATGTGCACTGTTTGGAGGTCGCGCGGTGTTTATGCTAGGTTGAGAAGAGATCGAAGGATCAAAGAGAAACCGAATCACACCACCCCGAGGATGCCTTGTCGCCAAGCGTCAGGAAGCAGAAAAAGCGCATCACCGTCGTCATCGGAACGCGCCCCGAGTTGATCAAGCTCGTGCCCGTGATTCGCGCGCTCGAGGCGCGCGAGGGGGTCAAGCTCGACGTGGTCTTTACGGGGCAACACCGCGACATGCTCGACGAGCTGGCGGCGTTCTTCGGGCTCGAGGCAAACCACAAGATCGACATCCCTGGAAAGGATCGTTCTCTGACCTCGCTGACGACCGCGCTCCTGGCGGGGCTTGATGCGATTTATTGTCGCACGTTCCCTGATCTCGTCATCTGTCAGGGGGACACGACCTCGGCCATGGCAGCCGCCATGGCCGCATATCATCGAGGTGTGGACATCGCACACATCGAAGCTGGCCTGCGCTCGGGGAACCTCCAGAGCCCCTTCCCAGAGGAAGGCAACCGCCGCACGATCGGTGCTCTGGCGACCTATCACTTCGCGCCCACGCCTCTGGCGCGAGAGAACCTCCTCGGTGAAGGGGTCGACGAGGACGCGATCTTTGTGACCGGCAACACGGTGCTCGACACCTTGCGCGAAGTTGTCGCGCGCGATGATCTAAAACTCCCGGAAGAGCTCGAGGAAAAGGATTACGTCCTGATCACGCTCCACAGGCGAGAGAACCTGCGACGCTTCGACGAGATTTTGGCGGGTATTGGCGCCGTCGCGTCGAAGTACCCCAAGCTGACCTTTGCCTGGCCCGTGCACCCGAACCCATTGGTGCGCGCTGGCGCCGAAGCCTTGCTCGACACCACACCGAACGCGCTCCTTTTGCCACCGCTCGATTATGGGACCTTCGTGCGCACCATGCAGGAGGCCCGGCTGATCTTGACAGACTCGGGCGGCATCCAGGAAGAGGCGCCCTCGCTCGGTGTGCCAGTGCTCGTGATTCGTGACGAGACCGAGCGTACCGAGGGCTTGCGCGCTGGCGCAGCGACGCTCGTTGGCACCAACGCGCGTGGGATCATGCAGGCGACCTCGCAGATGCTCGATGCCGCGCCGGATCTGCACGACATCACCGACCCGCTCTATGGAGATGGGGACGCCGCCACGCGTATTGTCGAGCATCTCCTCCCGACCGGAGCCCCGCGCAAGCGCCCACCCTTTGATTCTCGGGGATCAGACTTGACGAACTCTTGAGGATCTTACATACTCGCCGCCCTTCGTGGGATGGATTTTATCACCGAACGAAATCTGACCGCGTCACTTTTGAGAAGACGGATGTTTGTGGTTTGTCACTGCGATAAACCTTGCATCCATGCGATGATAAAGCGCCTATAAGGAGAAGAGAACCATGGCAAAGAAGAGCCAAATCGAGCGCGAAAAGCGCCGTGCAAAGCTCATCGAACAACACGCTGACAAGCGCGCGAAGTTGCTCGAGATCATCCGCGATCCTTCGGTCAGCCAGTCTGACCGCAACGCAGCTTACGCTCGTTTGAGCAAGCTCCCACGCGACTCCAGCCCCACGCGTCTTCGCAACCGCTGCAAGCTTACGGGCCGCTCTCGCGGTTACATCCGTAAGTTCGAGCTCTCGCGCATCAAGTTCCGCGAGCTCGCGCTCAGGGGCGAGCTTCCCGGCGTCACCAAGGCTTCCTGGTGATCCGAAGCTAACGCTTCCAAGAAATGAAAAGAGCCCGATGCTTTCCGCATCGGGCTCTTTTCATTTCTTGCTCACTTCTTTCGCCGCTTCTCCTCATCGAGCAAAATCTTCACATACATCAGCTCGTAGGGAGTCATCAGGTTTGGCGAGAACCCCTTGTCTTCCGTGAAGAAGATCAAGCGCTCCTCGTGACAGTACTCCAACATGTCTTTGTTCTTCCTCTTCGAGCAGTAGTGCGGCGGGTAAATATGTTTGGCGCCTGGCTTGTGGCTGTAGAACTTCTTCTGCAAGTCCTTGCTTTTAAAAGGATAGCCATAGCGTGCGTAGATGTAATTGCGGCACAACCTCAGATCCGCCTTGCTGTACTCTTTAAGAAAGGCTGACTCGGTCTCCTGACGCTTCTTCTTCTCTTCCTCGGTGAGCTTGCTCTTTTGCGAAGTCACCCTCGCCTCGACCAACTCTGCGGCAGACCAGAAAGGACAGGAGACGCCCGTGTAGAACTTGTCCATCCCCCCTTCTTCACCACACTCGGACATCATCACGAAGCGAAAGTCCTCTTTGGGCATCCAGTCCTTCATCTCGAAGACAACGTTGGTGCGGCTACGCTCTCCCTTGCGGATGACCTCGTGCTTGATGCTCTTGACCTCGTAGCCCTCGGGGATGGTGTAGGCATCGAATGCGCCGAGGAGGCTTACCTCGAAGCGCGCGGTGCCAATCGGCCCCTTCCACAAGCGGCCCGTGCGCGTGATGTAAGAGATCTCTTGCTCACAGGCCAGCGCGACCGATCCTCCGCCCGCCATCTCGAACGTGTGCTTGACCTCTTGCTTTTGCGAAGGCTCGAAGGAGACATCGAACAGGTGCACCTTGCCGAGGCGATATCCTTTCCACGCCTCCTTCATCTGCCCCGAGGTCTTCGTCGTGATCTTGACCTCCTTGCCATCCACCCAGGTCTTTAGCCCCTTGAAGTTCACGCCCGAGTCATCTCCCTCAGTCTCGGGATAGCCCATCTTCAGGCTGACCTTCTTATCGGTGGTGTTCTCGAAGACATAGGTCGCGTCCACACGCCAGCCCCCTTTGGCCGTGTCCACGAAGATGATGTTCTCACTCACCATGCGGATCGAGTCGTTCTCGATAGGCACGGGCATTCCAGAGAAACTGCCGTACTCGGCGTCATTTCCGAACGCGAAAGTGGGGAGAAGAGCGAGGGTGAGGAACACCATCAGAGAGCTGAACAGGTGGCGCGTCGACATGCACTGGACTCCATCGAAAGCAGCGAGGCCAAGACCTCTTGGCGAAACAAGACGAGGCGAAAGTCCTGGCATCATAGCCCGCGCTGCATTTCAAGAGAAGGCAGGTTAGCCCGGAGGCGGGCTAACCTGTAAGCGGCGAGAAGATCGCGCGTGCGGTTTGCTCCGGGGCTTCCTGGTTGAGCATGTGACCTACCCCCTCGAGCTCGATCAGCTCGAGGTCTGGCCAGTTCTCGCGCCACATCGCCACGCTCTCGTGAATGGCGCCGAATGTGTTCTGGCCATGCACGATGCGAATCGGCGCGCTGACAGGCTTGTAGATGCCAGGCTCCGTCAACGCGCCATAGAACCTCAGGTAGTCATACGCGACGTCGAGGTCTGTCCCGAGCCCGAACGAACCCACCATGTCGAAGTCATCGTTGAGCTTCTTCCTGCGCATGCTCAGGCTGGTCGCGGCTTTGCCGAGCGGGTTGTCGAACACCATCTTGTACAAAGGGCGCCCGGTCACTGGTTTGAGGAAGATCGAAAAGTACCAGGGCATATAAGCGAAGGGTTCGAGCATGATGATCGCCTCGACGCGATCGGGGCATCGCGAGGCGACCTCGAGCGCGTGGAAGACGCCGCTGCAAGAACCCACGAGCGTGACCTTCTTATGAGCGGGCAATGTCTTTAGGTGGTGCGCGGCCTCGTCATTGAGGCGCTCCCAATTCCATGGATCGACGCGCTCTGACTTTCCGCATCCTGGCAAATCCACGCCGATCAGTGTCACGTCCACGGGCAAGAAGGGCAGCAGCTCTTTAAAGCTCCTCCCCTGCTCCGATCCCCATCCGTGGTAGCCGATAAAGAGACGGTCACCGTCTCCATAGGTTTGCGCGTGCATCGCCCTATCCTCGTGGAACAAGAAGCGCTCCTCGCCGGGAACATCGTGACGTGGGCAAGAAAGTGAAGAGTCGACACCTCATTGGATCAAGATGAGGTATCGACTCCACCACTTCTCGGGGTCCTGTGCATGACCACCGAGATGCATCACACCGAGAAGCTCGGTCGATGTGATGCATGAGAACAAAAGAACTCGAGGCTCACGCCAACTTATCCGCTACTTCGACGACGCGACGGGCGAGATATTCTGCGTGCTTGATATCTGCCTGCGTCACGCCTTCACCGCCAGCGGTCACGCTCACCCCATAGGGGTTGCCGCCGGAGTTAAAGACCACGGGATCGGTGTAACCGGGCGCCACAATGTAACCACCGAAGTGGTAGATGCTATTGTAGAGCGCCAGGAGCGTCGACTCTTGCCCACCGTGTGGGTTTTGCGCCGAGGTGAACCCTGCGTAGACCTTGTTCGCGAGTTTTCCATTGAACCAGAGTCCGCCAGCGGAATCCAGGAACGCTTTCAATTGCGCGGCCACGTTACCAAAGCGCGTGGGCGTCCCGAAGATCACCGCGTCAGCCCACTCCAGATCATCGAGCGTGGCGCGTGGGACATCCTTTGTCGCGTCCACGAACGCGCGCCATTGCGGGTTGCTGTCGATGGCAGCATCTGGCGCGGTCTCGGTGATGAGGTGGGCGCGAACCTCGGCGCCAGCGCTCGCGGCGGCCTCGGCGATGGCTTTGGCGACGGTGTGATTGGTGCCAGTGGCGGAGTAATAAAGAACGGCGACCTTTGCCATGAGCTGCTCCCTCGATGCGTTTTGACGTGTCTTTTCTTCGAGTTTTTTCCAACAAGGCCACATACCGCTCCTCGCGGTGGCCAAAAATATGAGCTCGCGAGGTCGCCTGCGCTTCCTCGGTGCAAACAGGAGATTAGTCACACACAGCGCGGGAATCATCGAATTGTTTGCGAACGCACCGTTTCTTTGAGGGAAACAAGATCGATTTCAATTGAAAATAACGTGCGTTGTAGCTTGGAAAAGAAGCAGCGAGGCGCTATGAGTGCACGCGATTTGCCGGGGGGACCGGTTCACTTCGCATTATGGAGCGCGATTGCCTCCTCGATGCTCCATCTCAAGCGCTGACGAAATCATGGATAACGTTCGAAATATCGCCATCATCGCCCACGTCGATCACGGCAAGACCACACTGATCGATGGCCTCCTCAAACAGTCCAACACCATCGACGATCATAAGGAGCTGGCCGAACGCGCCATGGACTCCAATGATATTGAGAAGGAGCGAGGCATCACCATCTTCGCCAAGTGCACGGGCATCACTTGGCGCGACCACACCATCAACATCATCGACACTCCCGGCCACGCCGACTTCGGCGGCGAGGTCGAGCGCGTGCTCAAGATGGTCGATTGCGTCCTCTTGCTCGTGGATGCGTTCGAAGGGCCGATGCCTCAGACAAAATTCGTGCTGAGGAAATCACTCGAGCTCGGGCACCAGCCTGTGGTCGTCATCAACAAGATCGACCGCCCCAACGCGCGCCCCGACGCCGTGCTCGATATGGTGTTCGACCTCTTTGTCGACCTCGAGGCCAACGACGAGCAGCTCGACTTCCCCGTGATCTACGCCTCCGCCAAGGAGGGTTACGCGGTCAAGGAGCTCGAGGATACGCCCGTCAACCTCGACCCGCTCTTCCAGCTCATCGTCGACGAGATCAAGCCACCGGTTGGCGATCCCGACGCGTTGTTGCAGATGCAGGTCGCCACGCTCAACTACGATCCTTACCTGGGACGCGTCGCCATCGGCCGCGTCTTCAACGGGCAAATGAAGCTCAATGACAGGATCACGGTGTGCCGTCGTGATGGCTCGCAAGAGAAAGCGCGCATCACAAAGATCTGGGGCTTCCGTGGGCTCGAGCGCATCGAGCGCCAGACCGCCTACGCTGGCGATATCATCGCCGTCACGGGCATCGACGGCATCCTCCCCGGCGAGACGCTCACCGACAATGACAACCCCAACCCGATGCCGTTGCTCAAGATCGACGAGCCGACGCTCTCGATGGTCTTCATGATCAACGACTCCCCCTTCGCTGGTCTGGAGGGCAAGTACGTCACGAGCCGCCAGATCAAAGAGCGCCTCGACCGCGAGCTCGAAGGGAACGTCTCCCTCAAGGTCTCGCCGACCGAGCGCGCCGAGGCGTTCGAGGTCTCGGGTCGCGGCGAGCTCAGCCTCGCGGTCCTCATCGAGACGATGCGTCGTGAAGGCTTCGAGCTGCAAGTCTCTCAACCTCGCGTGATCTTCCGCGAGGACGAGAACGGCAAAAAGATCGAGCCGATCGAAGAAGTCGTCATCGAGGTCGACTCCGAATACGCGGGCACGGTGATCCAGAAGTTGAACCTGCGCCGCGGCGAGCTGCTCGAGGTCAAGGTCAACAACGACAACACCCAACGCCTCGCGTTTATGGTGCCTTCGCGTGGCCTGCTCGGATACCGCTCGGAGTTCCTGACGGACACGCGCGGCACGGGCATCATGCACACCAACTTCCACTCGTATCAGCCCTTCCGCGGTGAGCTCCCGCACAAGCGCAACGGCGCGCTGATCGTGTTGGAGAAAGGCGAGACGACGACCTACTCGTTGCACAACCTGCAAGAGCGCGGTCGCCTCTTCGTTGGCCCCGCATCGCAGGTCTACGGTGGCCAGATCATTGGCGAGCACGCCCGCGACAATGACCTCGTGGTCAACCCTTGCAAGAAGAAGGCGCTGACCAACGTGCGCGCTTCCGGTTCGGATAACGCGCTCGTCTTGACGCCCCCAGAGGAGCTCTCGCTCGAGCGCGCCATCGAGTTCATCCAGGAGGATGAGATCGTCGAGATCACGCCCGAGTCGATTCGCCTTCGCAAGCGCGAGCTCGACCACAGCTTCCGCAAGCGCAAGTGATCTAGACCTCGCGCCATCTCTCGGAACGACAAGAAGCCGCAGGGACAAAGCATCGCTTTGTCCCTGCGGCTTCTTAGTTTTGGAAATGAACTACGGAGTCAGTGTATAGTCCTGACCAGAGATTTTCCTGATGAGCAAAGTATTGGCGAGGGATGAAGATGTTGAAGAAAGCGGTGACGTTTTGCGGGATGGTTCTGTGTATGGCGAGCCTTGGCGCGTGCGGGTTTGATTCCGGGACAGGTCCAGGCAACCGCCCTCCCGCGTCAAACAACAGCGACGCGAACAGCACGACCGAAAACAACCAGTCGAACAACACGACCTCCGCGAACAACCAGACCTCCCCTCCTGGGAACAACACCTCACCCACCAACAATCAGACCTCACCGCCTGGGAACAACCAGTCGAACAACTCGACATCTGCCAACAACCAGACCTCTCCTCCTGGAAACAACCAGACCGGAAACAACACCTCGCCGCGGATCATTGACCGCGAAGGGTTATTCGCGCTCGGGGTGGAGAGCGTCACGCTCGAGATCGACTATCAAGCTGGCGCCGAGCCCTACACTTCGTTTGGGATTCTTGGCACCTCGGGGAGTCCTTTTCGCCTGACGAGAGCAAACATCGAGGCGCTGTTCTCGGTGACGACTCCAGCGCTCACGATCCCCACCGAGATCTCGCAAATGCAAGAGGTCACCGATGTCTCCGGCGAGGACTTTGACGTGGACACGATCCTCGCCATCGCCTCGCGGTGGCGGGATGGTTACTCGACGAGCACCGATCGCACGTTCTACATCGTGTTCCTTGATGGCTACTTCAATGACGACTCGGGGAGGCGCGAAGGTGTGCTCGGCGTCTCGATCGGGAACACGGGCGTGATCGCCATGTTCAAGCCCGTGATCGACTCGACCTCTTCGCCGCAATACGTCGAGCAAACGACGCTCGTGCACGAGTTCGGGCACGCGGCAGGGTTGGTCAACAACGGCGTCGATCTGGTCCACGACCACCAGGACGAGGAACACGGCAAGCACTGCTCCAACGATGATTGCGTGATGTACTGGGCAAACGAAGGCGCGTCGAACATCGGCGCGTTCGTCTCACGCTACGTGCTCGACCCCGAGACGGTGATCTTCGATCAGGATTGCCTCGACGACGTGCACGCGGCCGCAAACCAGTGATTCTCACTCCTCCCAGGAGGTCACGAATATGCAACCCGCGGTGGCCAGAACCGAATGGGGGGAAGCTTTTTTGATACCCGCGTAAAACAATGAAAACCTTGCCAAAAAAGCTTCCCCCCATTCGGTTCTGGGCGAGGCGCTGGCGAAGGATCTTTTGACCAGCGCGCGCAGGATCAGAGGAAGAACCAGCGGATAAACAACGCGCCGTTGGGGAGGATGGCAGAACCCGTCGTCTCGGTATCGGGGGTCTGGCGAGGAGGATCGTACTGCACGTTGGGGTCGCCCTGGCTGATGAAATCGAGCGCGAACTCACCGCCGATGCTCAGGTAAGGCGTGATATACGCCTCGCCCCCACTGGCCACCGTGAGCACCACGCCGTTTCTTTTGATGTATGTGTACTGAATGGGGCCGTTGTCGTTGTCTTGCCGTGTTTCCTCGCTGGAGCGCAAGAACCCGAAGCGACCGCCGAAATAGATGTTGGTCCGCTCGCTCGGAGAGAGCATGTAAAACCCGCCCACGCCGAGCCTGAAGACCGAGTTGATCTCATCTCTACGCGACGCGAAATCCCCGTTGTTATTGAAGCTCTCGATGGTCTGCGAGGTCCTGCCAAAGCCAACGTCAGGCTCGAGCCTGAACATGGGGAGGACATTGATCGGGACAAAGACGTTGAGCGAGGTGCCCGAGCCAAGGCTGTTGGCGATTTGAGTCGAGAGGGGGTCCTGGATGCGGACGCCGAGGCCGATGAATGGCTGCTCACCCTCCTGTGCTGAGGCGATCGAGGGTGTGAGTAAGGCGACGCAGAGCGCGCTGATGATGACCGCGCTCGATTTAAACTTCAAACTCATTGAGACTCCTCATGAGGATCGAATCATCGCTCGCGCGATGCTATGGTGATGAGCAGAAATTCACAGAGAGCTCGGGGGGCAAAAAGCACGAAACAGGCATCGTGCCTGTCTCGAAGTTTATACCTCGAGGTTCCCCTCTCCATGACTCCAACCAGTTCCGAGAGATAGCCCATGTTCCCAAAGCACTCCAGCATCATTCTCTTGCTCGCGGCGCTCGCGCTCCTGACGACCTCGTGCGTCGAAGGACCATTTGGTCTGGGCAATAGAAACAATGGTCAGGAGCAAGAAGAGGTCAAGTCATTCAGCCACCGCGCTGGCCTCTTTGGTCCAGAGGTCACCCGCGTGACCTTCGAGATCGATTATGAGGAAGGCGCCGAGCCTTACACGACCTTTGGCGTGCTCCGTCCTGGGAACCCCTTCTTGTTGAGCGAGGCGAATATCAAGGCGATGTTCGATGCCGCGGGGACCTCTCCCGAGATCGTGCTCCCCAAGCAGCTCGATCAAATGTCACAGCTGCCCGAGGACTTTGCATCCCAGGCGAACTACTCCGCGCGCGAGTTGGTGGACTTATCAGCGCTCTACCGTGACACCCCCGCCACAGCCACCGAGCGCTCGTTCCACATCCTCTTCCTCGATGGCTACTTCAGGGATGAGGATGGAGAGCGAAGGAACGTGCTCGGCGTCTCGATCGGAGATACGGGCGTGATCGCGATGTTCAAACCGGTCATCGACAACAACAGCCTGTCGGTGCAGTTCATCGAGCAGACAACGCTTATCCACGAATTCGGGCACGCCGCGGGCCTGGTCAACAACGGCGTGGACATCGTGATCGATCACCATGACGAGGATCATGGCGCGCACTGCAATAACGATGACTGCGTGATGTATTACTTGAACGAGGGGAGCTCGGGCCTTGCCGACTTCGTGCGCCAGTACGTCACCGAGGACAACCCCGTGGTCTTTGGCGAGCAATGCATCAAGGACATCGAGGCAGAGGGCGCGCGATTGCGCGCCGAGGCAGAAAGTACGAGCGAGTGATACGAGGTCTCGCTCCGCTGGGTTTATGGGGTCGCCTCGCTCGTGCAGTCCGGGCACGTCCCATAGAGCATGACCTCGTGGTGCTCGACCTCGAAGCCATCCGGCGCAGAGCTTGCCAGCCCATGCGTGCATCCAGGCACATCGAAGACGCGCTGGCAGGTGGTGCACTGGAAGTGATGGTGGTGCGCCAGATCCGCGAGCTCGTACCTGCTCGGTTCGTTGGGGAGGTTCACCGGCACGATCCAACCTTCATCGACGAGCGCCTTGATGTTCCTGTAGACCGTCGCGATCCCGATGCCAGGGACGCTCTCCTGCGCGGACTCCAAAACTTCCTGCGCATTTAACGGCCTGTCCGTATCCTCGAAGACATCGCGGATGGCATCTCGTTGTTCTGTGCGGCGTGGCATCGGCACTGCTCCTCAGTGATGGTGGTGCGAACATCCACAGCTGCTCGCTGCTGCGGGCGCGTGATCGTGGTGGTGATCGTGCTCGTCATGATCATGACCATCATGGTCATAATGGTCGTGCTCATGGTCATGGTGGTGGTCATGATGGTGATGGTGATGGTGGTGATCGTCGTCGCCAAAACCGAGCACGGTCTTGATCCATGCCCTCGGACCCACGCGCAAAAACGAGAGCGCGAAGATCAACCCCAACCCTGTCATGCTCGCCCAGTTCAACCACCCGAACGTCGTGTGTTCTTGTGTATGCGAGATGACGACGTTCGAGGACGAGGGCAAAAACAGGTTGGTCAACACGCCCGCTGTGATTGCCAGCGCGACCATCCCCACACCAAACACCACCGAGACCTTCTTGCCATGCAGGTCCGAGAGCACGCCGAGCGTCGTCACATTGCTCGCCGGGCCAGCGAGCAAAAACGCGAGCGCTGCGCCTGGTGATATACCGGCAAAGATAAGCGCCGCTGCCAGCGGCGTCGCGCCCGAAGCGCAAACGTAGAGCGGTAGCGACAGCAACGCGAACAGAACCACGTCGAGCCCCGCTGGCCACCCCGCCAGCGTCGTCGCCAGCGCGCCAGGAGATATCAACGCGGCGATCGCCAGCCCGAGCATGATCCAGGGCGCCGTCTCGTCGACGACCTCCCCCATACCGAACCTCCACGCGGCGCGCGCGCGCTCTGCGAACGAAGGCTCGGAGACATCCTCTTCATGCTCATGGTGATGATGCTCATCGACCTCGCCCGCAAAGAACGCGTGCAACACCATGGCGATAATCAACGCGACCGCAGCGGCGGCGAACAGGCGCGCGAGCGTGAGCTGTATGCCAAGCAAGGGCACCGACAGCAACAGCGCCTCGATCCCCAGCTCCGGCGTTGCCACCAAGAAGGCCACCGCGGCTGCCATCGGCACACCACGATGCACGAGGCTCTTGTAAAGCGGGACCACGCCGCATGAACAGATGGGAATCGGCAACCCGAACAGGACGCCTCTGGCGGCCTGAGTGATTCCTCTGCCACGGCTCATCCACGCATAGGAGGCGCGCGGCAGGAAGGAGGCAAAAACACCGGCGAGCAGATAACCGAGCAGGAGCGCGGGCGCGCTCTCGAGCAAGAGATGCTCCAGGCGATCCGCATAGTTTACGAGATCCACGAGCATCGGCGCGTGCTCTGCGGCAACCTCGGTGACATGCCCATGGCTGTGCCCGTGACCATGATGCGCGTGGTCATTCGGGCCATGACCAGGGACCTCGGCGAGCTGCTCGATGATCGGCATGGCGACCACGAGCGAGGCGCCGAGCAAGCCGCCGATCGCCTCGGCGCGCGTGCGCTGCGCTGGCGAGTAAACGCTCGTCCCATCGTCATGATGGTCGTTGTGCAAGATCACATGGAGCAAGGAGCCCGCGACCATGGCCTGGATGTAGGCAAAGACAGGGCTGTTTCCGCCAAGCTCGTGCAGGTGCCCTTCCACGCCGAACCCGACCAGCGTCGCCGCGCCCACAGCAGCGAGCGCGCCAGCTGCGACGCGACGCCCATACCGAGGACGCACCAACCACCAGATCAACAGGGCGACAGGCAACCTGTGGAGGACGATCGCAGCGGCCAACGAAGCGCTGACCTCGGCGTGCATGTGAGCCGCGAGCGTGAGCCCGTCGAGCATCGTATGCGTGAGCAGCCCGATCCAGGCGACCGCCATCAACAGAATGTGTGTGCCCCTGGCCGCGAGCCCGCCGAAGCGCTCGAACAGGAGCGGCAACAGGACGCCCGCAGCAGCCGCAGCCAGCGCGCCAGCACCGATGCTCGCCACAGACTCCGGCAACACATGCAACAGGATCAACCCGCCGACGCTGATGATAATAAAACCATCCAACAAGGCACGAAGTCTGGCGTCCCTGGCCACGAAGCGGTAGCAAAGCGGTCCCGCGGCCAGGATGAGGATGGAGAGGATCAGCAAGGTCATGGTCTATCCGTGAGCGTCGAAGGAGACGCAAGTGATAACTCTCTATCACAATCAACCCAGAAACCAAGCCGTGTTTCCTCTGCGCACGCTGACCAGGCGAACCAGCGCACCCGATACCACACTCCTGACGCGACAGGGACCTCACGCAAAGCGCAGCGTGCAAGGGCGAGCGCCTCTTCGAACAATTTAATTCCATCACATGCTTGACTTAAAGTTGGCCCGAACCTAAGAATTAAACGAACGGTTAGTTAACCGAGGACTTGCTTTTGCCTTCAAACGAATTTTTGGAGCAGCCGCGCCAACTTGAGACCAAATTAAACGATCGTTTAATTTGGTCTCCCGCCGAACAGGGAGCCTCACCATGTGGAAATACATTCGCTATTCTTTGCTGACGTTGATCGGCCTCGCCGCGTGCGCCTCGATGCTCGCTGGTGGCAACGCCATGTGGTTTGGCTTCGCGCTCGCGATCGTGCTCGCGCTCGGAGGTGACAGCATCTTTGGCGATGACATGAGCGAGCCAAAGTACCGCCACACCTGGCTGCTCGACCTCGGCCTCTACGCCAACCTCCCCCTCTTGCTGTTGATGACCTTCGGGTTCGCCTGGCAGCTCTCCTCGCAGGATCTCTTTGGCGTGGGCGCCCTCATCGAGCAATGGACCGGCTACTCGATGATAGCCGCGCGCGACGCGAACGCCTGGCATCACTACCTTGGCGGCGCGCTCGGGCTCGGGCTCTTCTACGGCGTCGCAGGAACCAACGTCGGTCACGAGCTCACGCACCGCACCTGGAGCCCCTCGGCGCAAATCACCGGCAGGTTGCTCCTGGCGTTCACCTCGGACGCGTCCTTCGCCATCGAGCATGTCTACGGACACCACAAACACGTCGCCACGAGCGCAGATCCCGCCACATCGCGACGTGGTGAGAACGCCTGGTGGTTTATCATCCGCTCGACCGTGCAGAGCTACATGAGCGCGTGGAACATCGAGCGCGAACGCCTCACAAAGCAAGGGCACTCCGTGTGGTCCTGGCGCAACAAGATGCACCGCGGCAACCTGATGACGCTCTCCTATGTCGCCTTCTTTGCCTGGGCCGCAGGTTGGACAGGCGCGCTCGCGTTTATCGCCGTCTCACTCTATGGCAAGGCATGGCTCGAGTTCGTCAACTACACCGAGCACTACGGCCTCGTGCGCGTCCCCGGCGCACCGGTCGAGCCCAGGCACTCGTGGAACTGCAACCGTCGCATCAGCGGGTACTTGCTCTACAACCTCACGCGCCACTCTCACCACCACGCCATGGGCGAGAAGCCCTTCTGGGAGCTTCGCGCTTACCCCGATACGCCGATGATGCCGCACGGTTACCTGACGATGATCCTCTTTGCCATGATCCCACCGCTGTGGAACCGCGTGATGATTCCTCGCGTGCTCGCCTGGGATAAGAAGTTCGCCACACCCGAGGAACAACCGCTCATCGACGCCGCGAACCGCGCCAGCGGCATGAAGATCTTTATGGAGGGATTGCCCGAGGATCAGCTCCCACAAATCGTCTCCGACAAGACCCCGCTCCCCGACTCCGCAAACAGCGACGATGAGATCATCATCGGCCAGAACCTGCCGCTCGGAAACCTCGTGCGCGGTCTCTTCTCCGAGCCAAGGCGCGCCATCGATATCGCGGGCACAAAGATCTCATTCGACGCAGAAGGCGGCGAGACGATCCTGACCGCCGCGCTCGAGCGCGGCGTCGCCTTCCCACACAATTGCCGCGTCGGAGGATGCGCGAGCTGCAAGTGCAGACTGGTCGATGGCGAGGTCAAACAGCTGACCGACGCATCCTATATTTTGAGCGGCGAGGAGCTCGCGCGAGGTTACGTTCTCGCCTGCCAGAGCGTGCCTCGGACGGAGCGCGTCGTGATCGAGGTCGACGACCTCCCCGAGCAAGGCATCGTGCGCGAGATCTTCAAATCTGGCGCGACCATCGCGAGCTTGAAACAACTGACGCACGACATCATCGAGCTCACGCTGAAGCTCGATGGTCCCATCGCCTACACCGCAGGTCAGTACGCGGAGCTGTCTGTCCCAGGCGTGATCGACGAACCGCGCAGCTACTCGTTCGCGCACGAACCTGGCGACGAGGCCGAGATGGTGCAAACCGTCAGCTTTCATATCAGGCATGTGCCGGGCGGTTTATTTACGACCTGGCTTCATCAGGAGGCAAAGGTTGGCGACCGCCTCTCACTCAGGGGCCCATTTGGAGACTTCTGGCTCAGGCCCGCAGGCGCCCCGATCCTGGCCATCGCAGGTGGGAGCGGCCTGGCACCGATCAAGGCGCTCCTGGAGCAAGCGCGCACGGACAACGCCGCGCGAGACGTCCTCTTCCTCTTTGGCGCAAGGACACAGGAAGACCTCTACATGGTCGAAGAGCTGCAAATGCTGGCGCGCTCCTGGCGCGCGCGTATGGACTTTGTCCCCGTGCTCTCGCATGAACCCGAGGGGAGTGATTGGGAGGGCCTGCGAGGCATGGTCACAGACCACATCCGCTCGCTGACTGGCGCGAGACTCGCGGAACACCACGCCTACATGTGCGGACCTCCCGCCATGATCGACGCCGCCGAGAAGATCCTGACCCACGCCGCCGTTCGAGATGGCAACATCCACTACGACAAGTTCCTGGACAGGAGCCACCTCCAGAAGAACAAGGATGGCTTCGAGCGCAGCGCATAAGCTGTCGCCCACAGACAAGAGAAAGGCCGAACTCGCCAAGCGAGTTCGGCCTTTTCATTTCATCACTTCATCACTCGAGCATACTCACTCGACGACGCCTGATGCCAATGAGAAGCCCCGCGAGCAACATCCAGGCAATCGCTGGTGGCGCGCTCGGGTTTGGTCGCGCACCTTGCGCGCAAGCTCCTCCGACGAGGATAAGCGTCTTCGTGTCCTCTTCGACGGCGGTAAAGTCGACCGTGACTTCATTGTCGGGGAAGGTCGCCACGAGCGAGCGATCTCCTGGCGCTCCTTCGAGTCGAACCTCACAGCTCCAGCTCCCATCCTCGGCGACCGTCTCGTTGCAAACCTCTTCGCCATCGAGCGTCACGGTCACCATCGTCCCTGGTTCGCCGGTGCCTGTGATGGTCACGTCTCCGAGAGGAACCTCGGCGCCAGGTGTTGGCGAGGTCACGGTCCCCTCCTCGCCCATCCCATCATCCGTCGGGTCGAGATAATCCGGCACGCCGTCCATGTCCGTATCGACCGCGTCCGAAGGATCATTGTCACCGTTCGGGTCCGCTTGCTCGTCGATCGTCAGCTTGCCATCCCCATCATCATCCGTATCGAGGTGATCAGGTGTACCGTCGGCGTCGGTGTCCTGCGGCGAGCCGCTATCCAGCTCGAACGATGTGTTCACGCCGTCACCGTCGTCGTCTGCATCCAGCGCGTCGATCACACCATCCATATCCGTGTCTGTAGGATCGGCAGGATCACCGATCTCCTCTCCATCCTTCAGACCATCTCCATCCGAGTCATCGTCTTCAGGATCAGTCCCGAGCGCGCGCTCGTCGCCATTATCCACGCCGTCCATATCCGTATCGCCCGTATCACAGGCCAGCGCATCAGGATCAGGATCGCAAGGATCTAGCGCAGGGATATTCGGGTCGAGGTAATCCGGCACGCCATCGCCAGTGGTGTTGACCGCGTCTGAAGGATCGCCATCACCATCAGGATCAGCCCCTTCTGCGCTCGTGAGGACACCATCCCCATCATCATCCACGTCGAGATAATCCGGGGTGCCATCGCCGTCCGTGTCATCGTTTGTAGGATCGCCATCGAGGTTTAGATCCTCGAAGCGCGTGAGGACACCATCGCCGTCATCATCTGCATCCAGCGCGTCGATATCTCCATCCATGTCCGTGTCGGTGGGGTCGGCAGGATCGCCAACCTCGACATCATCGCGAATGCCATCGCCATCCGTGTCCGCGTTGTTCGGATCGGTGCCGAGCATGCGCTCGGTGCTGTTGTCGAGCCCATCCATATCCGTATCGCCTGTGGGACAGGCGAGCGCGTCCGCGTTCGGCACACACGGATCGAGGGGATCGGGGTCCATCGAGTTGGGGACCGTGTCCATGTCCGTGTCACCGTTGGCGCAAGCAGTGCTCGCGGCATCAGGATCGCAAGGATCGAGGAAGTCGGGCACCCCGTTCATGTTGGTGTCATCGTTGGTAGGATCGCCGTCCATGTCGACATCCTCATCCAACGTCAGCACGCCATCGCCGTCATCATCCGTGTCCAGGTAGTCCGGCGTCGTGTCTCCCAATGCTCCATCGGAGTTGTCATTGGTCGGGTCGCCGTCCATGTCTCGATCCTCTGCCAGCGTCGGCACACCGTCACCGTCATCATCGGTATCGAGGTAATCGGGCGTTCCATCCATGTCCGAGTCATCATCGAGAGGATCGCCGTTACCATCGACATCTTCGCTGGCGGTAGGGACGCCGTCGCCATCATCGTCCGCGTCGAGCGCGTCGATGAGCGCGTCCATGTCGCTATCGCGAGGCATCGCAGGATCTCCGACCTCGACATCATCACGGATGCCGTCACCGTCTGAATCTGCGTTGTTCGGATCGGTGCCGAGCATGTCCTCCTGTGCGTTGGTGAGGTTATCCATGTCAGGATCTTCATCACCACCAAGGCACATGTTCTGCGAACAAATCTGACCCATCGCGCAGTCATCGTTTCCATCGCATGCGCAGAGGCCGCCGATGCTACAGAAGTCAGACGCGCACGCGCTTGCGTCGAGGCACATCTGGCCATTCTCGAGCAAGCAGCTCGCGTCACAGCCATCGCCTGACACCGCGTTGCCGTCATCGCATGCTTCGTTATTGGAAGCCTCGATCAAGCCATTGCCGCAGACATCGAGCGGCTCACAGGTGTTGGAGTCGAGCGTATCGCACTGCGTCGATTCACACTGAGTGCTCTGCCCGCACGCCTCGCCATCCTCGAGCAGACACCCTGCCGAGCAACCGTCGCCAGCCATCGTGCCGCCATCATCGCAAACCTCGGCGCCTTCCAACGTTCCGTTTCCGCACGTGTTCGCGGGCTCGCACTGACCGGAGCCGATCAGGTCGCAGATATCCGAAGCGCAGAGGTTGTTCGCTGTGCAGGGCTGGCCGTTGTTGAGCTTGCAACCATTGTTGCAAGCGTTCGTATCGTCCATATCCCCGTCATCGCATGCCTCGCCCATCTCGACGACGTTGTTGCCGCACACGCCTGATGGTTTGCAGATGTTCCCATCACAAAGGCCGCTGGCGCACTGAGTATCACCCGTGCATGCCTCACCGTTTTCGATCAAACATGCGGCGTCACAGCCGTCATTGCTCATCGCGTTGCCATCGTCACATGCCTCGTTATTGGAGGCTTCCACGAGGCCGTTGCCGCACGTATCGAGTGGCTCGCAGGTGTTCGACCCGAGCGTGTCGCACTGGGTCGAGGCGCACTGCGCGTTGTCTGTGCACGCTTCGCCATTTTCGAGCAGGCACCCTGCCGAGCATCCATCACCATCGACGTCGTTGCCGTCATCACAAACCTCTGCGCCCTCCAACGCGCCGTTGCCGCACGTGTTCAGAGGTTCGCAAGTGTTGGAGCCGAGCATATCGCACTGAGTCGAGGCGCACTGTGCGCTGTCTGTGCAAGGTTGCCCGTTTTCGAGCAGGCAGCTCGCGTCACAGCCATCGCCTGGCATCGCGTTGCCGTCATCACATGCTTCGTTATTGGCCGCCTCGACCGCGCCATTGCCACACGCGTTCAACGGCTCACAGGTGTTGGAGCCGAGCGTGTCGCACTGCGTCGATTCACACTGCGCGCTGTCCACGCATGCCTCGCCATTTTCGAGCAGACATGCCGCCGAGCAGCCATCACCACCTGACGTGTTACCATCATCACAGGCTTCGTTGTTGGTGGGCTCGGTGGAGCCGTTTCCACAAACGTTGGCAGGTTCGCAAGTGTTGGAGCCGAGCGTATCGCATACCCCCGAAGCACACTGCGCGTTCAAGACACACACCCCACCCGCCTCGAGCAAACACGCGGCGTCACAACCATCGCCGTCGGCGCGGTTGCCATCATCGCACGCCTCGCCAGCGTCCGTGGTGCCGTTCCCGCATGTGTTCTCTGGCTCGCAGGTGTTGGAGCCGAGCGTGTCACACACCGTCCCGGACGCGCACTCTGCGTTGGACGTGCAGGGCTGCCCCACCTCGTTTAGACAGTTTGCCGAGCAACCGTCGTTGTCATCGGTGTTGCCATCATCACAGATCTCGTTATTGGACGCCTCGAGGCGTCCATTGCCGCACGTATCAGCGGGCTCACAGGTGAGCGAATCGAGCTGATCACAGACATTCGATTCGCATTGCCCATTGAGCGCGCAGACCTCGCCGTCCTCTCTCAAACAGGTCGCTGAGCAACCGTCACCGCCCGAGGTGTTGCCATCATCGCAAGCTTCGTTGTTGGTAGGTTCGGTGAGTCCGTTGCCACAGGTGTCGGCTTGTTCGCACTGCCCCGAGCCGAGCGTATCGCAAACGCCTGAAGCGCACTGGGCATTGTCGGTACAGCTAAAGCCATCCTCGATCTGGCAGACCATCGAACAGCCATCGCCATCATCGAGGTCGCCATCATCACATCCTTCGGCGCCCTCGACGTCTCCATCGCCGCATGTGGTGCAGTCGCTCGGTTCGTTCTGGCAGGTCGAGTTCGGTTCGACCACGCACGCGCTCGAGCAACCATCGCCATCGACGTCGTTGCCGTCGTCGCACTCTTCCGCATCTCGGATCAGGCCATCGCCACACTGCGCCACGCAGACGACAGGTTGGTCGTTGTTGCAGAACCAACCCTCCTCCGTCTCGCATTTGGCGTCGCAGCCATCCCCGTCATCGTTTCTGCCATCGTCACACTCTTCACCAGCATCGCGTGTGCCGTCACCGCATGTGTTCGTACAAACGCTCGCTTCTCCCGAACACGAGAAGCCATCCTCGATCTGGCAATTCGAATCACAACCATCCAGGTCCATCAGGTCCATGTCGTCGCATTCTTCATCCCCACGGATCAGACCATCGCCACACTCGGGCGAACACACGCTGGGAGTACCCGAGCACATGTATCCAGGTTCAGGTTGGCAGGACGCATCGCAGCCATCATTGGCGAGCACGTTGCCATCATCACACGCCTCGCCAGCGTCGAGGACGCCGTTGCCACAAAGCAGGCAGAGCGCCTCGGTGACACAGCTCGAGAAGGTGCCGAATGGGTCAGGAGGGGTCGCCGTATCCGCGAACGCGTGGTTGCTATTGCCGGAAGATCCCGAGCTCAGGTCGATCGTGTTGCACCCTGTGAAGTCTGGAGTGACAAAGACCACGCGGCCACCGCCGCCACCTTCACCCGAACCGTGGGACGTATCCGCGTTTCCACCATCTGCGCCAGCGACTGTCACGCCGCCACAGGCGAGCGAGGTCGTCGCCGAGAGATAAATCGTGCCACCTGCGCCGCCGCCACCGCCTCCATCATTTCCGGCGGTTGCCACGACGCCACCCGTCGAGCTGTAGGTGCCACCACCCGTGATGCTCGCGGCGCGAATGTAGATCACGCCACCACCCGGAGAACCCTCGCGTCCGCTGGTGTTATTTTGCTGGCCGCCACCGCCGCCACCGCCAAAGCTCAGGTGCTCGACAACACGTCCTGCGAACGCGGCGCCGCCATAGCCACCCGCATCACTCGGGAAGTCTGGCCAGCTCGGACCTTCGCCGCCTCCGCGAGCGCCGTTACCGCCGCCGCCTCCACCAGCGTTAACCTCGCCGCCGCCACCTGCGCCCGTTCCGCGGTTGCCCCGCCCGCACTCGGGAGGGTTCGCGTCCACGCCTTCCCCGATGCGTCCGTGGCCGCACGAGGGATTGATCAGGATCGAGTTCGCGTAGAACCCGCCATCGTATTTATTCTGAGATCTCGAGCCACCGCGATGCCCTTGCGCCGAAACATCGACGCTCCCATCATTGGTGAGCGCGCCTTGCACGAGGAACGCGGCGACGCCACCTGTGCTTCCATCCCATGCTTGCGCCACGACGCTCGTCGCGGGCGCGATCGTCGCCGTGGTGTACTCCGGGATGCGCACGACCTGGGTCGCTCCCGCAGTCTCGTAGCTGTTCTGGAGGACCCCGGTGAGCGTGAGCGTGTCCACGTTAACGGCGCTGACTCGCGCGAGTTCGTAGTGCCCCACGTTGGCGCTGACCGGGTCCACTGCGTCCTGATCTCCCGAAACAAACGCGGCGGTCGACTTGACCTGCCAGACCATAACGAGGTCGTTTGCTCCGAACAAAACGCCCTGGCCTGCGCCGAGCGTCAGCGCCGAGGAGTTCGCCGCAGCGTCCGCGTCAAGCGATGCGTAGCGGTTCACGATCGTACCGGCAGCAGCGACGACCAGTGGCCCATCGCTCCCATCACCTGTCCCAAAAGTGTCGAGGGCTTGTGACAGGGTGCGCGGAGACTGCACATCAGGAGAAGCAGGATCATGACTCGTCGAAGGGTCCGAGCACCCTGCTGCGACGACGCTGGAGGTCGCGCAGAACAGGAGCGCCGCGATCCTCCTCGAGAGCGGATTAAAGGTGTAGGACATGGAACTTCCTCGCCAACTTGGGAGCCTGGCAGAGAGCACGATCGGCTCACGCGCAAGAGACTCGCGTGGAGGTTTCTCGCGGTTTCCCGCGAAGCATCGGTGTCATTTCATTTCTTTCATTTATTAAAGTACACATCTTTCGATGCAGAATCCACGCGAGGACTGAGGCGGCAGATTCGACAGGCAAGGGCACGAGCAAAGAGGGCAGGTCAGGTTTGAAAACCTGACCTGCCCTCTTGCATTGAAACAGGATGTGACGGGGATGCCTCGCTCAGACGAGGTAAGTTTTCTCGAGGTAGGCGATGATGCGATCGGAGTTCGCGATCGTTTGTTCGGTGTTGGGATCGATGAGGACGGGGAATTGCACAGGTATACCGCGCTCTGCCATCGTCGCGCGGCGCCCTCCTTCGACAGGGTGATACTCACCGCGATGCAAGCGAAAGCCTGTGGGGCCGATGTCTGCGATCTGTTCCTTGCCGCCTGACCACAACGTGTAGGGGAGCTCGAGCTCACACAAGACCTCACGCACCAGCCTGCTGTAGGGGCTCGACTCGAAGGAGAAGAGCTCGAGCGGTTGCTCCGGCGAGCGAGAGGAGCGGACCTTTGCTCCTCGCCGACCTCGAACCAGTGAGGCGAAGGCGGAGGTGGGGATGGCGAGGGGACTTCTGGCGGGGGCGCTCCTTCCCGCGCGGGTTTGCCACAAGTGCTCGATAATGTCCTTCGACTCGGACATCACCACATCCATCTCCTTGTCGACGAGGAAAGGGAACGTGGTCTCCTTGCCCGCGAGCTCGTATGCCCTGGGACGAAATCGCTCGCCACCAGGAGGGCATGGATAAATCATCACGTCGAGCTGGAGCTCGGTGATCGTCTCGCGCACCAACCTACAGAAAGGACACCCCTCGAACTCGTAGAGCTCGAGGGTGATCTCGGTGGCGAAGGGGACATCGCCACGTTTTTGCATCGTCCCACGCCAACCTCGAACGGTCGATGAGACGAGCGAGGTCCCCACTGCGGCTTGATGTTTGATGAACTTCCACACGATCTTCTCCTCCTGGCGCGTTGAACTCGCGAAACGTTATTGGAATGCTCGAGCGACGCCGCGGTCGCAGAATCGCGTTACGTGGCGAGGAAGTTGACGTTAGCCTCCTGGCTCGATTGCTGGAAGACTCGACGCCAACTTCGCGTTGTTCGAGCAAAGGATGCACAAAGGAGGAGCGATGCGACAGCGGTGGTGGAGTCTCGGGTTGGCGTTGATGCTCGGCGCTTCGATATCATCGACCGCCTCCACACAGGAGCGCGAGGCAAAACGAAGCGCGAAAGACCAGACGCTCTTTGTCGGGTGCCCTCCCCTACCCCATACGCAGTCACTCGAGGCGACTCCTGTTCGGGGACCACGACGCGAGGTTCACGTCGGGTTTCATCCTGACTCCCGAGAAGCTTGCGTCGGCGTGATCCTCTCTGACGGCTCGAAGCGAGAGGTCGCGAGCGCGACGCTCGCGCTCGAGAAGAATCACTCGAACATCGGCTATATCGCGCCCGTGTTGTACCCACAGCCGATCTACCACGACGAGGAGCAGCTGATCTTTGCCATCGCCCTCCCCTCTCGGCGCGCGGCCAGGCAAACATGGAGTTTCTGGAGGATCGATGGCACGTCGCTCGAAAACATCGGCGCGTGGACGATGCTCGAGGAGACCGAAGCGGGGCTAAAAGCTGGCCAAATATGTGGGCCGTTTGACCGCATTCAGCAAACACACATCGACGCCAAAGCAAACGTCTTGAAGTTGAGCGCGTGTAAGGGCGGCGAGTACGCCGAGGTGCACGCGTTCGCGCTCTCGTCAAAGGGATCGCCAGAAAGGAAAGGTCCACTTGTTCCCAGAGAGGAAGGTCTCGTGGGATGTCCAGCGAGCACGTCGACGCGCGATGTTCCCGTGCGCGCGGGCACCTCTTACAAGGTCTCGCTCGGATGGAGTGAGGGTGCAGAGAAGGCTTGCGTCGCCGCGATACTCGAAGCTCCTGACGGCAGCAAAACGCGCGCTGCGGGATCGATCCCTGCGGGATACCTGGCGCGCTACGACGAGTACGTGGCGCCAACGATCGAAGATGTGATCCTCGCGACTGACGAACAGCTCGTCTTCACGAGCGTCTCCTCCTGGATGGGTCGTCGCGTCGAGGATGGGGGTACGCGCGTCGACATCTGGCAAGTCCAGGGCACTCGCATCGAATACCTCGGAGGATGGGCTCCAGAATCACTGGCATCTTGCAAGCTCGCCAAAAAACCATGGGCGCTCTCGAAAGATCGGAAGAAGCTCACGCTCGAGACCTGTCGCGGCAAAAAGAAGCACCGCGAAGTGTTCGAACTGAAGCGCTGACGATTCGTGATTCATAACAAAAGGGGTTAATAACGATTATAGGTGCTGACTTTTTGTTCAGCACCTATAATCGTTATTAACCCCTTTATAAAGATCGAGGAGAAACTCAGGCGCGGTGTTCGGCGGCCTTTTCGAGCGCGCGCTCGATGATGTGCGCGGTAAACTCGACGCCGTAGAAGCGCTCGCTGTCGAGCAGGCCACCTGGCGAGAAGGTGTTGACCTCGACGAGTTTGCCGCCGATGAAGTCCGCGCCCGCGAGGAAGATCCCATCCTGGCGCAAGCGCTCGCCGACGACCACAGCAGCCTCTCGCATCAGTGGCGTGGGCTCGACCGCGCGAGCGCGGCCTCCAGCGTGGATATTGCTGCGGAAATCACCGCTGCCAGGGACACGCGCGACCGCGGCGACGTGGCCATCGATCTCGAGCAAATCACCGTCGAGCAGGATCAAGCGCACGTCACCCTCGACCGCCTCGGGGATAAACTCCTGCGCGATGACGTGGCCGCTGCGCGTCATGATGTCGAGGATCTGATTCAGGTTGTCCGCGTCCGAGCCTCTCAGCATGAACACATCGCGACCGTGGGTGCCCTTGAGCGGTTTGACGACGCACTTGCCACCGACCTCGTCGATGAAGGCGCGAAGCTGCTCGGGCTCGTGCGTGATAAGCGAGCGAGGGCGATACGCCGCCGGGATGTGGTGCAGGTAGAGCTTGCTCGAGGCGCGCTGGAGCCCATACGGGTTGTTGAGCACCAGCGGGCGCTGGCAGAGCCCGAGCATGGGAAGGGCGGCTTCGTGCGCCCAGGCGTGCTCGGCATCGCGCGCGGGGTTGGTGCGAATCCAGATGAGGTCGAACTCCTCGAGGTCCACGCGTTGCAAAGGTTGGATGCCAAGATCTGCGCACTGCTTCTTGCGGTCAGCGACCTGGCGCGCGCTCGCGCCCATGCCACAAACGTGGTCTTGATCGTCGAGCCAGATGCGATCGACGCCGACAACCACGACCTCGTGCCCGAGCAAGGCGCACTGGTGAATCAACATCACCGTCGCCTGGCTTGGCTCGAGCCCCTGGATATCGTTGACGAGAAACGCGATCCTTTGTGCTGCCATCGTTATACCCCTGCCAACTGGTCAGTGATTTCGCGGGTGTAGTACTTCACATCATCAGGCTCACCGACCTGGCCGACGTGCGCGATGCGCGCGCCAGTTTGTGCGGCGGGGTTGGTGCTCTTGCCGATGATGATGCCGTCATGTGGCGCCTGATACTCGTGGATGACATCCCCGAAGATGTTGCGCACGCTGGCGATAACCTGGCCCTCGGCGACCTCCTCGACGACCTCGGGGAAGACCTCGAGGAGGCCCCCTTCCGTGGTATACATCCAACGCGAGCTGCGGCAGATGATCGGGTCAGGGCCGGGCGCGAGCTTCTTGCGCTTGGGCGTCATGCCGATCTCGCTCAACACCGCGCGCAAGCCCGTGAGCGAGCGCTTGATGAGCACCGGTTGGAAGAGATGCGGGTCGCCGATCTCGACCGTGATGGCCGGGATATCGAGCTCCATCGCCGTCCCTCGCAACGTGGAATCAGACGCCGGGTTGTGCAGGATGATCTGAGGTCGCTGCAAGTACGCCATGCGCGCCGTGATCGGATTGGTCATATCCGCGCGGATGTAGAGCGAGTTGATCCTGCCAAAGCTCGCCGTGTGCAAATCGATGAGGTAATCAAAATGCCTGACGATGCGCGTCACGAGCCGAGCCGCGTACACCTGTGACTCCGTGCCCCCTTCCTTGCCTGGCATCAGGTGGTTGAGGTCTCGGCCATCGTTAAACTCGCGCTGGTTTGTCAGGTAACCGGGCACGTTGGCGACGATGACCGCGACGATTGTCCCGCGCAGTTGGTGGACATCGATGCGATCGAAGAGCTCGTGGATGACGCGGATGCCATTGAGCTCGTTGCCGTGCAATGCGGCGGTGAGCCCGAAGACAGGGCCTTCCTTCTTGCCGCGCAAGACCACCACGGGGACGCGGATCATCTGACCCATCGCGTCGCGCATCAACTCGATCTGCAAGCGTACTTCTCTCCCGGAAGGGAGGGACTCCACCTCGAGTCGGTCTACCTGGATCGGTTTCTCACTAAGAAACATCAGCTATCTTCCTTGGTCGCAGGCAACGCGTCCGCGTGAGGATCGAGCCAATCGATCTCACGGATGAGCGCGGGGTCAGGGTTGAGCGTGGCGAAGAAGCGACGGCGAAATTTACCCTTGGTGTTCACAAGGCGAATCGCCATCTCGTCGATCGCGGTCATCGTCAGAATCGTCTGGATGTAGCCCTCGATCAAATCGTCGAGCCCGAGCCCCAGGCGGTTAAAGTTGCGGCTGTCCATCAACAGCAAGCGGCGGCTCTCGGTATCCCATGCGCCATCGAGCGCCTTGATCGAGAGGTTGGTGCCGAGCATCTGCCAGGAGTCCTCGCCCTCGGTGATCTGGGAGGTCAGCGGCGAGCGTGCCTGGCGCGCGTAGAGCGCCACGGGGAAGAAGCCTTCTTCGGAGGCGCCGACCATAAAGCGCACGTCCGCGACGTAGATATCACCGTGGCGATCGGGGACGAGGCCGATGTGATAGAGGCGCCCGTGCGCGCTGCGCGAGGACCAGCCGATGTTGCCGATCAAAGACTGCACGATAAAGCGCTCGTAAGGGTGATCTGCTGCCATGAACGCGTCGAGTTCGCCGCGCGTGGTGATCGTGTAGACCCCTTGCCCCGCGTTGGAGTAGGGCACCTTGACCACGCCGATGCCGCCCATGCGCTCGATCCACAAGGGGACCTCGCGCAAGGCGACATCCCAGATGGTCTCGGGGGTGCGAATGGAGAGGCCGGTGTCCTCGATCACGCCGTTGTGGAAGTCGTAAGCCTTGGCCGCGAGCAGCTTGTTTCGACCGCCCGCGAGGCAAACGAGCGTGGGGTTGAGCACGACGGTGCGGCAAATCGGTGGGATGAACTTCCAGGGGCGTTGCGTGACGTACTTGATCGCGCCGCGAATCGGTTGCCACTCGCCCGCATCATCGCGCAGCTCGAGCATATTGTCCGCGCCCAGGCGAACGATCGGGTCCGGGTCATCGTAACGGCACGCGACGAGGTAGACGTCCTCACCGGTCAGATCCGCGAGCGCGGCGGCGTAACCTGTGGTCTCCATCTCGTTCTTGTCATACAGCACCGCGAGCACGCCTTGCTTGGGAGCGCCGCGCTTCTTGAGCATCGGCAAGAAGGCGCGCTCGAGCAGCAGCTTGTAAGAGCCTTGCTCCTGAACCTCATGAAGGATGGGCATCGACTTCTGGCCCGAGGGGCTGGAGTTGGTCTCGATGACGACCATCTTCCTGACGCCGCGCTCGTCCGTGGTGTAGAAGAGGTCCGATCCTCCCCAGCGCATGTAGGTGGGGATATGTTCGAGCGCGCGCGACACGGCCGCTGGCGAGACCTCCGGGTGGAGGTGACAGTAGCGCTTGGCGATGCGTTCGTTGCCCAACGTGAAGAAGTGGCGCACCAGCGGGTGGATATGCGCGTTGAGCACCTGCGGATAGAAGTGCCGCTGGGCGTCAAAGCTCGTAGGTGAGACGCGGGTGATGCCGGATTCGATTCCCATTTTTATTGCTCCTTCGAGGTTTGGCGCACGACGGCGCCCCGTCATGAAAACAGCGGTGTTTCTGACCTCGGAATGCCGCGATGTTAGACACGCGCGCTCGCGCGACCAACCAAAAAACTCCACGGCCATCGATTCGTTCGAAGATGGCTCATCGATAGCATGAATACAGCGCGTCGCGAAGCGCCTCCGACCTTATGAAAAGGTCCAAAATCCGAGGATTTCACATGTGGATATTATGACAACTTCACTTACAGATCGCGTCCCCAGCCTCGCACGCAGACATGCATGGAATGCTGGCGATGGAGCCATCACAGCGATCCGCCATCGCGGCCGCGCGCATCACTGCTTCGCGCAACCAGCGGTGTGCCTCATCGCGATCGAAGCGCTCGTGCCAGGTGGCGACCACGGCAAAGCGTGGGAGGTGGAGTGGGGGTTCGTAGAGCTCGAGCTCGAAGCGCGGCGCGATCTGCTCGACCATGCGTCGCGGCGCCGTCAAGATCAGGTTCGAGCGCGCGATAAGCATCGGCGCTGCCGCAAAAAACGGCACCTTGAGCGTCACGTGGCGCGCGCGGTTCATCTCGGCGAGCACGCTGTCGACCACGCCCTCGCCCTCGGAGGTCGGGCTGATGAGCATGTGTGAGAGCGACAAATAGGTCTCGAGATCGAGCGTATCGCCAATGCCAGGATGCCCCGCGCGCGCCACGCAGACAAAGTCATCCTCGAAGAGCTTTCGACGCCTCAACCCCACCGACGCCTCGAGGCCAACGCCAAGGTTCATCGCCAGCTCGCCGGTCTCGAGCTGCCAGGCGACGCGCTCGAGCTCGATCGGACGAAACAACAGCTCCACGCGCTCGGACTCGCGCGTCACGATGTCGAGCAGAGGAGGGATGATCACCATCCCCACAAAATCAGAGGTCGCGATGCGAAACGAGCGCTGCGCGGTCGCCGGATCAAAGCGCGCCTCGTCACGGACAACGCGCTCGAGCTCCAACAACTCGTCATGCAATGGCTCGCTCAGGCGCTCGGCGCGTGGCGTGAGCACCATCCCGCCGCTGCCTTGCACGAGCAGCTCGTCATCGAACATATCGCGCAGGCGCCGGAGCGAGTGGCTCATCGCGGACTGCGTCACGCCCAGCTTGCGCGCTGCGCGCGTCACGTTCTTCTCTTTGAGTAATACATTGAGGGAGACCAACAGGTTGAGGTTGATCTCCTCGAGCTTCAAGTCGCTCATCGCCTCTCTCGGTGCCTGGATCTGGAGGGTCGCGATCGTTCACGCACAGAGTCGCAAAGCAGGCAGGAAAAGGCAAAAGGGGAGGGCGTTGTTTTCAGGCGAATGCTCAAAAGACCACTTGAGGCAGGCGACGCAGCGCGGAGAACAACTCGTCTCGCGTGCCCCACGCGATCATGGCGAGCAGTGAGAGCAACGTCATCGGGAGCAGCGCCAGGCTCACGTCTCCTTGCATCAAGTGCAGCGTGCTCGCGCCAAACATCACGCCTCCCAACAACAACACGCCGCGATCGCGCGTGTCCGAAGAGGCGAGCAGCACGGCGCCGATGATCTCGAGCGCGCCGACTGCGTACATCATCCAGGGGGAGAGCCCCAGGTAAGAGAAGAGCTGTTGCTGAAGGTCGGTGGAAGCAAACTTTGTGATGCCCGAGAGCATCATGAACATCATCAATAGAAGGACCGGAAAACCGAGGCTTTTGTCGTCGATGATTCTTCGCATCGTCTCATCCTTGTTCTCGAAGCTCGCGCTGCTCGATAAGGGAGCCACTCATTTCCAAAGAGGTGATGGCTCGGGCAGCGCCCGGCAGGGCTTATCCCCAGGAGGCTTCACGCATCGACTGCGTTGACGAACTCAACCTAGGGACGAGATTCCATCGCGTGTATTGATAAATATTCGCTACTACCCATCAAACGAGCTGATAGAACGGAGAAGAGCCCATGCGAGACATCTCGCTCGACCAATTGCTCGTGTTTATCAACGTCTCAGAGCACGGCAGCTTTAGCGCCGCAGCCAGGCACTTGCACCGCGCGCAGTCGGCGGTGAGCTACGCGATCGCCAACCTCGAAGAGCAGCTCGAGGTGGAGTTGTTTGACAGAAGCCGCCGGAAACCGAGGCTCACGCCTGCCGGTGAGGCCTTGTTGATCGACGCCCGAGAGGTGGTCGAGCGCGTCGATTTATTGAGCGCCAGAGCGCGAGGATTCTCAGAGGGGATCGAGCCAAAGATCGGCGTGGCCGTGCATATGGTCTTCCCGCTAAAGCTGCTCGTGAACGTGCTCAACGCTTTCAACGAGGAGTTCCCATCGGTCTCGCTCGTGATGCACTCGGAGATCCTCGGTGGCGTGACGCGGCTGGTCGAAGAGGGCAAGTGCGACATCGGCATCTCGTCTGCCATCGATCCCTTCTCGCACACGCTCTCGGCAGAACCGATCGCTGCCTTCCCGACACTCCCTGTCGCCGCGCCCGGACACGCGCTCTCGAAATTGAGCGAGGAAGAGACGCTCGACCTTGGCGTCGTGGCAAAGCACACGCAGATCGTGGTGCTCGATCGCTACGAGAGCACCCCCGACCGAGAATTTGGCGTCCTGAGCGAGCACACATGGCGCGTGGCCGACGTACACACCAAGGTCGCGCTGCTAAAAGGAGGGCTTGGATGGGGGCATATCCCCGTTCACCTGGTGCATGACGAGTTGATCCGCGGAGAGCTCGTTCCGCTGCACATCACCGGCGCCGAGAACCTTCAAAAAATCCCGATTTATGGGATTCACAGAACCGCCGAGCCGCCAGGGCCCGCCGGGCGCTGGTTGCTCGACAACCTCACGCTCGCGGCACGCGAGGCCGTGCAATCCTGCCAGTCGATGCAACTCGATCCGCTCTGATATCACGCCATCACGTACAGAGAAGGGGAGGGCGTCTTTGTTTTAAAAGGGTTAATAACGGTTATAGGTGCTGACTTTATGTTCAGTTCCCATAACCGTTATTAACCCCCTCGGAAGGTTGGTGGCCCGCGCCCCCCGCAAACGGCGCCTGCCATTGTGAACCTCCATTCAAGAGGTTCGGGTTAGTGCCATAGCAACGGAATGACGGCGCGTTTGCTGCCCCCCTGAATCTCACTGCGTTCGGGAGGGGGGCAGACTTGGCGTCGGGTGCTCGGTTGGTGGTTCGAGGTTGGCGTTTCACGACAAGGAACTTCGAAACATGCAGTCAGTCACACGAAGGCACCAAAAGCGAACCACTGGACCAAATCGATAGCTAAAGAAAGACCCCCTTTGGGGTCGCGACTTTTGTCGCGGGGGTCCGGCCGAAACCGCAGGTCGAGAAGGGGGACGCGCGCAAAACTCACTGTCAAAATCGAAAGCTCCCAAAAACGCCCCGCGGCGCGGGAAAAAAGGAGGCGCGCTTTTTCAAAGCCCCGATCAAAACCAGGATCGATTTGAAAAAGCGCGCCTCCTTTTTTCCCTCAGCCACCAACGGTGGTGACTGGATTCTCACTCGTGCTGTGCTCAGGACTCCTGAGTCAGGAAATC
Source organism: Myxococcota bacterium (assembly GCA_036155555.1). Lineage (GTDB taxonomy): Bacteria > Myxococcota_A > Bradymonadia > Bradymonadales > Bradymonadaceae > JAYZVO01. The sequence goes on along the minus strand of JAYZVO010000014.1, from coordinate 10,231 downwards.
ATCCACGGCGCGGTGTGTGCGCTCGCAGAGCGAGCTGCGCAGGGACTGCGGCGAGAGGATGTCGGTGAGTGAGCCGACATCTCGAGCGCGTTGGACGGTGTGGATGTTGTCGAACTCGGTGGCCACCGCCGATTGAATCTCGGCGTGCACGGCGCGGCGAATGCGATCGAACTCGAGCGGTTGCAGCTCGCCCTTCTTGAGCTTTGCGCGCGCATCGAGCACGCGCTCGTCCTTCTCGACGCGCTTCCTGACCACGCGGGGGAAGACCACCGCTGCGGCAGGGCCACCGCCGATGACAGATGCGAACGTGCCCTCGAGCGCGACCGCCTCGAGGCGGTCGTTGAGGCACTGCGAGAACACCACGTAAGCGCCGCCGTGATAGCGAGAGATCACGCAGAAGATGATCGGGCCATCGAACTGCACGACCGCGCGGCCGATCTCGGCGCCGAACTCGAGCTGGCGGTTGCGCAAGGACTCTGGCGAGCCGTCGAACCCGGAGAGGTTCGCCAACACGACCACAGGTTGCACGCCGCTGGCGGCATGAATCGCGCGCGCGACCTTGCGCGAGGACTCGGGATAGAGCGTACCGGAGGTCCAGGAAGAAGGACCGTGCGTTGGCGAGTTGCCCTTGCGTTGGATCGGCATCGACTCGATGCCGATCATGCACACGGGCTGACCGCCGAGCTGACCGTGGAACACGACCGCTGTCTCGCCACCAGCGAGCTCGGGCCAGCGCTCCAGAGGTTGCACGTCGCGATCGAGCACCGTCGACATCACCGCGCGAATATCGAACGGCTTCTTGCGCCCTGGGTTGGTCACGTCCGAGAAGATCTCGCCGACGGTTTCGAAGTCACCCGCCGTGCCATTGTAAGGCTCGGCGGTGACATCACGCGCGAGCGCGTCCTTGGCATCCACGCGCAGCGTGTATTTTTGACCAGGCTCGATGTAGGTCAACGCGTAGTGGCGAAGCAACATCTCGTAAGCGCTCGCGAGCGTCGGCGCGATGTACTGCGCCTCGCCGTTTGGCGCCATGATCGGCAGGCCACCGATCGCCTCGTTGCTCGAGGCAGAGACACAGCCGGAGTGCTCCAACGCGCGCTTACCCGTCAGGATCATGTAACCGCGCGGCGTCATAAACAACGCGCCGCGGCAGTGATCGAGCATCGTCGCCTCGGCGTTCCAGTAAGACTGGGCGCCGACGCAAGGACCATCGACGAGGACGTGGATCGTGCCGCCATCCTGCGTGAACTCGATGATGCGACGCAGCACGCGCGCCGTCCAATCGAGGTTCTCCGTGCCAGTGTCAAACGAGATCCTCGCGCCCGAGGAGAAGGTCACCCACTCGATGGGCAAACCTTCCTTCTCGGCGTGGTCGATCGCCGCGATGACGCGGCGACACTCTTCCTCGGCGAGCGATCCCATCGTTCGCGTCAGGTCGCCGATGATGGCGACGCGGCGAAGGCCAGTGGCAAAGCGCTCGTGAGGATGCACGAGCTCGCCGACGACGAGGTTCGCGGCGCGCTCTGCGGGGTTGGCGCGGTTGACTCGAACGAGCGTCTCGGGCTCGTTCGGCGCGAGATCATACTCGGTGAACGTGCCGGGCGCGGTCACGCCTGCGGACATGCTCTGCGCCATGTGATCAGCGATTTGCTCTGGCGTGAGCTGGCGGCGGCGACGCGCGCGAATCAACCTCAGATCATCCTTGGAGAGGTTTGAAATCGCCATATCACCAAGGGCCATCGAGGAGACCGTCGCCTCGCCATTCCAGGCGTGCGATGGGGTCAGCTCGATCTTCCAGCCAGTGCCAGGGGCGATGACGACGACCTTCTCGAGCTCCAACGCGTCGGTGCCATGAAGATCGAGGTCTGCCAGCACGGACTCCATCGCGTCGCGATCCGCCACGAGCTCGTTCGAGACGAGCAGCGTGATGCGGTTCCAGTGCCAGGGACCTTCGAACTGGTGGTCGAGCAAGGTCTGGCGAAGCTCGTCGATCGACTCGCGCATCAGCGCATCGACATGAGGACAATGCCACTTGCCATCCTCGTCCTGGTAGGGCTCGAAGTCCTCGAGCGCGCTGACCGCGAGCACGCGACGATCGCTGTCCTCTTCCTTGGCCGTCGCGAGCGCGCAACGCACGCGGTGATTGACCACGCGAGGCAAGGGGCGCAGGTCGAAGTCGCGGAACGTGACCGTGTGCTCGAGCGCGAGGTCGAGCAGCGGCGTATCGCCATTTGCTTCCTCGCGCGCGGTGTCCTTGTCAAACCCGCGGAGCCTGTGCGCGAGGTGTTGCGCGCGAAGCGTCAGATCATGCGCGCCGTTCTGGGTCGAGATCTCGGTGAGCTGGTCGAGCAATGGGATCGCGCGCTCGATCTCTTCAGAGGCCATCTCATTGGCTCCCCAGCGCGCGAGCAGAGTGTCCAGGAAGATCGAGAGGCTGCGGCGGCGCTTGGCCGCGCGCAGGTTCGTCTGGAGCAAGCGGAAGAGGGCCTCTTCGACCGCGAGTCGATCTTTCTCGGGATCATCGATCTCGTGCAACGCGAAGAAGCGACGCAGACGATACAGGACGCGCTCGGAGAGGCGATCCTCGTCGAAGCGACGGTGGAGCAAGAACCAGATGGTCTGCGCCGCGCTCGACTCGCGCGCCTCATTGAACGCGTCATCGTAGGGGCCTTCCAGGAAGAGCTCGTGTTGGACGACGACGGCTTCCATCGCGTCCAGCACGCCCGTGACCGAGAGCGCTGTGCGATCCTCGGAGAGATCCTCGAGCGCCTCGTTGAGCTGCTCCTCGGTGATATCATAGCCGAGCATCCCCGCGCGAATCACACGCGAGAGGGCAGGGTAGTCATCATCGCCCGAGAGCGTCGCGGTGCCAGGATCATGCTCGTCGGTTGCCTCGGTGGTCTCCTCGCCAGAGGAGAGCGGCGTGAGGTCGAGCAAGTTCGCGCCCGGCGAAACCTGCGTCGCGGGTCCGACGTGCACCGCCTCGACGACGCCGTCCATCGGCGCGTTGAGGTGGATCTCCATCTTCATCACTTCGACCGTCATCAGGCGTTGGCCGCGCGCGACCTCCTGACCAGGTTCCACCGCGACCGAGGTCACCACAGCGGCCATGTCCGCCTTGATCTGACCATCGGGCACGCGCTCGAAGCGGTGCGAGATATCGTGCGTGTTGATCTGAATCCAGCTCCCGCCTCGTGCACACAGCGCCGAGAAGCGGCTCTCGCGCGTCACGAACGTGATCGCCTGATCATTGACGTCCTCGATCTCGACCACCGTCGCCCAGTCCTCGCCCTGAACCTGGAAGAGCTTTGGCGACAACTCACCGACCTCGACCGCGACGGGGTTGCCATCGACGAGGTAGCGGTATGTGGTCGGCTGTGGCTCGGTCAGGCTTTGCGGAGGACCGGCGTGCACGCCCGCGAAGAGATCCTCGCGCTCCTTGCGACGCTTGGTGTTGAAGTCGAGCAATGCCGCAGCAATAAGCGACTGCGCGAGCAGCGGACGGCGAATGCTCGCCGGACGTCGCTCCAGGAAGCCATCGAGCCAGCGCGTGGAGTGGCGGTGTTCGACGAAGTCATCGTCGGTCAACACCTCGAGCACCATCGCGCGGTTGGTCAGGCCACCTTCGATGACAACGCGCGTATCGCGCAGCGCTTGCTCCAACCTCGCGATCGCTTCCTGACGATCACGACCGTAGGCGATGATTTTGGCGATGTTGGAGTCGAAGGCGCCAGCGATGATGTCACCCGCGCGGAATCCCGAGTCGACGCGAATGCCAGGTCCGCCCGGAATATCGAAGATCTGGATCTTGCCGCCTGCGGGCGCGAAGCCCATATCGGGTTCCTCGGCGTTGAGGCGTGCCTCGATGGCGGCGCCGCGCGGCTCGGGAGGATGCTCGGAGGGGAGCTTCGCGCCGAGCGCGACCTCGATCTGTGCATCGACGAGGTCGAGCCCGAAGATGCACTCGGAGATGGTGTGCTCGACTTGGAGGCGAGCGTTCATCTCGAGGAAGTAGAAGGTCTTCATGTCGGGGAGGAGCAAGAACTCGGCGGTGCCTGCGCCGATGTACCCACAAGCCTGGGCCATGCGTCGCGCGGACTCGCAGATGTTCTCGTAGACCTCGGGCGCGAGCCCTGGCGCTGGCGTCTCCTCGATGATTTTCTGGTGGCGGCGTTGCACGGAGCAATCGCGCGTGCCGAGCGCCCAGACCGTCCCGTGCGAATCCGCGAGGACCTGAACCTCGACGTGGCGCGCCTTCTCGACGTACTTCTCCATAAACAGCGCGCCGTCACCGAAGGCGCTGATCGCCTCGGTGGTCGCCGTGTGGAACGCGTCCGCGAGTTCGTCATAGCCTTGCACCAGGCGGATGCCGCGACCACCGCCGCCTGCGGCGGCCTTGAGGATAAGCGGGAAGCCGATCTTCTCGGCCATCACCTTGGCTTCCTCTGGATCTTCGATCGCGCGACCCGACCACGGGCTCACAGGGACGTTGTGTTCCTCTGCGAATGCCTTGGAGCGGATCTTGTCGCCGAGCAAGCGCATGACGCCACCGGGAGGTCCGATGAACTTGATGCCAGCGTCCTTACACGCGTCCGAGAGGTCGGCGCTCTCGCCGAGGAATCCCCAGCCAGGCCAGACCGCGTCGACGCCGAGCTCGGTGCACTTCGCCACGAGCCCCTCGACGTCGAGGTAGCTCGAGACGCGCGCGCCGCTGGCGTCGATCATGAAGGGATCGCCGAGCGATACCGCCGTATCGGCCATCTGCACGAAAGGCGCTCGCGCGTCAGGATCGGTGTAAAATGCGATGAGCTCGACAGGCTGCGCATTGCGCCTGCTCCAAACGCGCGCGGTGCGCATAAAGCGCACGGCCGCCTCGCCGCGGTTGATGATCGCGATGCGCACCGGCTTGACGCCATCGCGCGGAATCCATCGGGTCGTCGAGTGATTCAATCTCTAGCTCCGTATCGCTCATGCTCGCCCCTCATGGGCGGCGTTTTCGTGAACTGCAAAAACCCAGGATGCTCCCCACAAAAGAGCACCTGGTGTCAAGAGGAGAACCGCTTCGCGATTCGCATCAACCACTCCCGCCGTGGTGAACTGACTTCATCGAGAACCTCTTGCTCTCCCCGAGCGAGGGAGAGAATAGCGCGGGAATCCTCGCCCAGAGTGGGGCACTCGAGGAGGATGTCGAACAGGGTCGCGTTGATTTCGTCCATACCATTCGCACGCGATGCAGCGATGCGCGCCATCGCTTGCATGTCAGGCTCGCCAGGGACCGCGCGCGACGCCGGTGGCGCGAGCGCGTTGATTCCACCGAGGACATGCGCGCGGCGTTTGGCGTACTCGAGCGCGCCGAGCTCTTCTGGCAAGATCGGCCTGCCAAAGTGATACGCCTGACCGGTGTACCCGACAGGGAATTCGAGCTTTCCTTCCTCCAATGGCTCCACCGGGAGCCCCCTGTCGAAGTAGACAGGGACGATCGGGAGATCGAGCTCGATGGCGAGGTCCAGAAACAGCGAGGAGATGCGCTCGACGGAGGCGCCCGCCTGGACCGCGCGCGTTCCTGGCGCGTGGACCATGATGGATGAGCCGCGCTCCTTCACCGAGCGCTTGAGCCCATCGAGCAGCGCGAACATCGACTCGCGATCCTGCTGCTGGAAGTAGACGATGTTCTCGGGGTCCTCACACCCGGGGTATGAGAACATGTCCCGGATAAGGTTGCCGACCCAGCCTTGCTCGTGCTTGGCGTTGGCCATCGTGATGACCGTCGTGTCCGTGAGCGCGCTGGCGAGGATCGTGATCAACAAGGACTCGATCTGAACCTCGTGATTCCCCAAAAACAACACGCTGCGTCCGCGCAGAGCGGCGAGAGCGTCGATATCCTGGAAGTGTACGCCGGAGACAAAGCGATCGATCAGGCCGCCGTAGAGATCATCTCCAAACCAACCCTCTGCGACGCCGAGGCGGTCTCTCCACCAACCTTGCAGCTTTGAAATGGAGGGCGTGGCGACAACTTCGCCGCGACAAGACACGCTGCCCGCGCCGACTTCGAGCTCGACGGGGAAGGGGGTCACGGGCAAATCGCGGTGGTAGACCTGTTGATGTTCGAGGTCTGCGCGCAGCTTGCTCGGGTGGATGGCGAGCTGTCCTGCGAGGTGTTCCTTGGCGACGATCTGCGCCACGTTCTCCTGGAGCGAGCCTTTCTCGAGCTCGTAGATGCTCGCGATGGTTCCCTTGAACCAGTCCGAACTCTGCACATCATCGACGCGCAAGATCGAACTCTCGCCATCCCAGCTCGAGAGCGAAGCGCCAGGGACATACGCCTTGTCATGGATGAACGCGCGGCGTTGGGTCGCCTCGAGGCGACCAAGAGGGCCCTTGGGCATCAGGATTTCGCTAAACGCGATCGAGACCCACAGCGCATCACCCGAGAAGACCTGGATGGCAAAGCGCGCGATGCGCCCTTCGCCGCCGAGGAAACGAACCTCGGCGCGCAGGTTGCCCGCGTGAGGCGTGATCGAGTGCGCGGTGATTTTCTCGACCGAGTGAGGATATGCGATGGAGTCATCGCCAGCCTCTGGCCACCACTGCTCGATCTGGTCGTGCGGGATGCTCTGCAAGGCGCCATCGAGGAGCGCGGGGTTGAGCGCGCCGACCGGCACACCCGAGCGCGCCGTGTCGAGCACGGCGCTCGCGCCATTGCTACCGCGAATCGCGCTCGCCACGACCTGGAAGGCAGGCCCGTGGAAGAGTCGCGCGCTCTCGTAGGGGTCTTCGCAAGGTCTCGCGTCAATGATTGGACCGAGCGCCTCGGGCGCTGCGTCGTATGCGTCGCTGACGCGAACAGTCGCCGAGGCGACCTCGTCAAAGCGCGACATTTCCTGGCGAGGCGCCTCCCACCAGAGGTCGAGCGCGACGCGGAAATGATGAGGTTGCCCTTCGATGGACTCGGCGCGCGTGCGCATTTTGAGCGATCCATCAAAGATAACCCACTTGCGCAACTCCAGCTCCGTGATCTCGGTGACGCGAAGTCCTGGCGCAGCGAGCAATGCTTGCTCGGCCAGCAAATCCACGATCGACATCATCGGCAGGGCAGGGCGGGTGTATGTCGGGCAGTGATCCCCGAGCCAGGTATCGACCTCGGGGTCCAAGGTGAGCTCGCGCGAGAGCTGCGGCGCGGTGGCCGACTGCTGCGTCGCGTCTTCAAGCTCACTGGACTCCGCGTCCGTATCGGCGTCGCCGCCGAGGTCGATGCGTGCTCCTGGCTCGGGGTCACCCTTTCCCGAAACAATCCTCATGCCGAACTCGGACGCGTGGTAAATCCGCATCCCATCGACCCAGAGCGAGCCGGAAGCCTTCGCCCAGACGCCGCGCTCGTCCTCGCCGATCTCGAGCAGCTCGAGCGTCGAGGAGATCTTCTTGTTGGTCGGGACCACCTGACCTCGGTACTTCCAGGTCATGGGGATGTTGGTCGCGATCGCCTCGAAGCGCGCGTCCTCGATCCCTTCGCCCATCCCTTTCTGGATCATGGCGACTTGCAGCAATTGCAACAGCGCCTCGAGTCCCAACGAACCTGGCTGGACAGGGTCCTGGAAGAAGTGCGCCTTGAAGAACCACTCGTTAGGATCGACGTCTTTCTCGGCTCGTGCCTGACCGAGACCAGCCGCGCCAGCCTCCGGCCACCAGCCAGTAAAGCGGTCGAGCATCAACATCATCGGCTGCGCGAGCTGCGGCGAGGCGTCGAAGAACGGCGCGGGTCTCGCCGTCAAATCGACCATCACGTCGCTCTGGCGCGAGAACAACTCCTCGAACTCGGGCTTCTTGCCCACGCCAACCTGAGAGGCCAGTGATTCTGGAGGGAAGAACCCGAAGACGGTGTCCATCTCCATGACCTTTGGCGAACCGGGCTGGTCGATGGCGAACATCTCGACGTGGAAGGAGACGATGATGTTTCCGGCAGCGCGCGCGATGTTGAGCAGGCGCGCCTTGGTTTGCAGCGTGCCAGTCTCGGGCGTGACCTCGAGCAAGTGATGCGTCGTGCCATCGAGGTTGCGGAAGGCGAGGTCGATGTCATCGCGCGTGAGCGCGCAGCCCACATAGCTCGCGAGCCAACCGCAAGGTTGCAAGCCCGCCTCGAGCAACACCGCGTATGGCATCACCGCCGCGCCATTCTCGTGGAAGTACCACGCATCCGCAGGGACATCGTACTCGACGGTCAGGTCCACGCCCGAGCGCATCGCGTTTTGCGCCTCGGGGTCGATCTCGGTGACGCGCGAGATGAAGTGGTAAGGAGGTCCAGGCAACCTCGCCACGGTGCGGTGCGAATCGAACGGCTTGTACATCTCACCAAAGGCGCGCGTGGGGCGGCCCCATGCGCAGGCGAGCAGCGAATCATACCCGAGGTCAAAGCCGTTGACCGACGCCACAGGCTTTGGCTCCTGGTACTCGTTCATGTCGATGAGCTGGTCCATGGGCCAGTCGGGGACGAGCTGGAGGCCCATGCGTGCGCAATGGAAGGCGCCGAGGCCATCGACCGTGCAGAGCAGGTCCGCGAACAACTTTGGCGTCTCGCCATCGTGCACCTCGCGCACGAAGATCTCGTAGACGAGCTCGCGCGAGGTTGGCGTGACCTGACCGCGACAACGCAGCGTGTAGGCGACCTCTGGCACAGGCTCGAAGACCCAACCATCGCGGTCGATGGTCCAGCCACAAGCGGCCATATAGAAGGCCATCGTCTGCACGCAGCCCTCGAACATCAACGTGCCGGGCATGCAGGGGTCATTCTTGAAGTGGCCGTCGAAGAACCAGTCATCCGAGGAGATGTGCTGGATCGCCTTGAGGTAACCTCGGTTCCACGGTCCTCCGTGAGGATCGAACTCGAGCACCTCGTCCATAAAGCGCATACGATCGGCCTGAATGCCGGGCGTCGCGGTGTGCGCGCCAGCGCGCTCGAAGCCCTTGCCGAAGGTGTCGTAGACCTTGCCTTCAGCAAATGCCTGGACCTCATCTGCGCTGAACGAGCGCTTGGACGCGAGCGCTGGCGCTGTGGCAAACGGCGTCTTCGCGATCGCGTCGGCGTCCTCATCCGAAGGCTTCCACAAAATCCCTTTCGAGTCTGCGAGCTCGTCGTAGGTGAAGAACCCTGCCTGTCCGTGACGGACGCTCAGGCGGACTTCGCCGTCGACCTCGCAGTCGTAGTGGAAGAAGAACAGGCGGATATCGTTCTGCTTGGCGTGGCCATCGATGTGAATGTCGTAGGCGAGCGTCTCGCCGGGGCGAGGCAATCCGCCGTGGAAGGTCAGCTCGCAGCCAAGGAGACGGTAGCAACGCTCGCCGCGGTTATCGAAGTCGGCGCCCATCCAGGAGATGAGCATCAGGTCAGCCTGACCCGACTCGATCATGATGCCGACAGGCATCCTGTCTGCGTGAAGGAACCACGCATCTTGCGGGATATCACTCTCGCACCAGAGCGAACCTGTGCCCACGACGCCTGGCTCGCAGTCGATGCCTGTGACGCGGTGGCAGAGGAGCAGTGGCGGCTCGGGCATTCTGACCTGAACAGGGAAATCATCCTGTTGTGCGAACAGCGGCCCGAAGATGTCGGAGATCTTGCCAGATGCGTGGATCTTGATCTGCTCGTAATCGAACGTCGGCCCCACTGGCGCGCGCTTCTCGCTCTTTGGCTTGATGTCATGCGCTGCCGCGGTCTTCTTCGACTGCTTCACGATCTTTGGCGCGGGCGTCTTTGCCTGTGCCACGGGAGCGACAGGTTGCGGCGAGACAGGCTCGGGCTTTGGCGCTCTCGCCGCAGGAGTAGCGGGTGTGCTGCTGCGTGCGGAGATGCGTTGCTCGGGCTTTTGCTGCACGTGATCGATGAGCGTGACGGGGAAGACCTGGTTGGAGGCAGGTTCTTCATAGGTGTGTGTCACGGGCGCGCTGGCGCCGTGATGTGCCTGCGAGATGAGCGTATCAGCCATGACCTGGCGCGTATGCATGAAGCGCTGCTGCATCTGATGCTGTTGCGCCATGAATTGCTGGTGCATGCGCGAGATGTGCTCGAACTGCGAGGCGACGACGCTTCGGACCTTGCTGGCAGGGTCCAGATTTTGCGTGGGCGCCGGAGCGACATGCGAAGAGAGGGGGGGAGCTTCCCCCACCACGACCAGTGGCCACTGCACAAAATAACGCGGCGGCACCACCCCCCCACACATACCGACCCGGCCCCTAGCCC